>NZ_JBYSYC010000004.1:0-285866 GCF_058782875.1 Cupriavidus sp. FW305-F7
GCAGTAGATGTGGTGTCGTGCATGACCGTGATACCAATGCTGCGTTAAACATTCTCCGATGCGGACGTGCATCGCCAGGTGTGGGAATCCCCTGCCTTTAGGCAGGGGAGGACGTCAAATCTGACGCTTTGCGATCATGCTGGGGCGCGGCGCCGGTCCATGGCGGCACGGGCGCGCACCTGGAACGGCTGCAGAGGGATGAAGCTTAACAGCCGCAGCCGGAGCATGTGGAGTCCCGCACCGGTTCGCCCCGCCGGGCCTGCAGGGCGAACCGGACGATATCAGAGCGAGGACGGCGCAGGCTTGTCCGTGTCGATGCCGTAGCGCGCGATCGCCTCGGCCACCACCGACGCCGGCACCGTGCCCTGCGCCGCAAGCGCGCGCAGCGCCGCCACGCAGACATAGGCGCGATCGACCTCGAAGAAGCGGCGCAGCGACGGCCGGTTGTCGCTGCGGCCATAGCCGTCGGTGCCCAGCACCGTGAAGGGGGCCGGCACATAGGGCGCAATCAGCTGCGGATAGGCGCGCACGTAGTCGGTGGCCGCCACCACCGGGGCGTCGCCGGCCAGCAGCGCTTCCACATGGCTGGGGGCGATGCTGTCCTGCGGATGATGCAGGCGTTGGCGCGCGGTCTCGCGCGCCTCGCGCTCCAGCTCGGAGAAGCTGGTGACGCTGAACACCTCGCTGTCGACCTGCCAGTCCTCGGCCAGCATCCGCGCCGCGGCCTCCACCTCGCGCAGGATGGTGCCGCTGCCGAGCAGCCGCACCCTGGCGCGCCCGCCCCCTGCCACCTGCGCAAGCCGGTACATGCCGCGCACGATGTCGCGCTCCACGCCGGCCGGCATCGACGGCTGGGCGTAGTTCTCGTTCATCACGGTCAGGTAATAGAACACGTCCTCCTGGCGCTCCATCATCGCGCGCATGCCCGCGTCGACGATCACCGCGAGTTCATAGGCATAGGCCGGGTCATAGGCACGGCAGTTGGGGATGGTGGCGGCAATGATGTGGCTGGTGCCGTCCTGGTGCTGCAGCCCTTCGCCCGACAGCGTGGTGCGGCCGGCCGTGGCGCCCACCAGGAAGCCGCGCGCACGCTGGTCGCCGGCGGCCCAGATCAGGTCGCCGATGCGCTGGAAGCCGAACATCGAGTAGTAGATATAGAGCGGCAGCATGGCCGTGCCATGGGTGCTGTAGGCAGTGCCCGCGGCAATCCACGACGACATCGCACCGGCCTCGGTGATGCCCTCTTCCAGGATCTGGCCGCGGATGTCCTCGCGGTAGTACAGCATCGAGCCGGCGTCCTCGGGCTCGTACAACTGGCCCTGCGACGAATAGATGCCGACCTGGCGGAACAGGCTGGCCATGCCAAAGGTGCGCGCCTCGTCGGCGACGATGGGCACCACGCGCGGGCCGAGTGTCTTGTCCTTGAGCAGACCAGTCAGCATGCGCACCATCGCCATGGTGGTCGACATTTCCTTCTGGCCAGCGTCCACGGCGAACTGGCCGTATTTCGCCAGCGGCGGCACCGGCACGGCGTCGGCCTGGCGCCGACGCGCCGGCAGGTAGCCGCCCAGGGCCTGGCGGCGCTCGCGCAGGTAGCGCAGCTCGGCGCTGTCCTCGGCAGGGCGGTAGAAGCGCATCGATTCCAGGTCCTCGTCGGACAAGTCCAGGCCGAAGCGGCTGCGGAACACCTTCAGCGCCTCGAGATCCAGCTTCTTCTGCTGGTGCGTGGTGTTCTGCGCCTGGCCGGCATTGCCCATGCCATAGCCCTTAATGGTCTTGGCCAGGATCACGGTGGGCTGCCCCTTGTGCGCGCGTGCCGCGGCAAAGGCCGCATGGAGCTTGCGCAGGTCGTGCCCGCCGCGGTTCAGCGCGGCCACCTCTTCCGGCGTCATATGGGCGACCAGCGCCTTCAGCGCTTCGTTCTGGCCGAAGAAATGCTCGCGCCCGTAGTGGCCGTCCTTGGCCTTGTAGGTCTGGAACTGGCCGTCCATGGTCGAGGCGAAGGCGCGCAGCAACGCGCCGGAGTGATCGCGCGCGAAGATCGGGTCCCAGGCGCTGCCCCACAGCACCTTGATCACGTTCCAGCCGGCGCCGCGGAACAGCGCTTCCAGCTCCTGCACGATCTGGCCGTTGCCGCGCACCGGCCCGTCCAGGCGCTGCAGGTTGCAGTTGATGACAAAGGTCAGGTTGTCGAGTTTCTCGCGCGCCGCCAGCGGCAGCGCGGCGATCGATTCGGGCTCGTCCATCTCGCCGTCGCCGAACACGCCCCACACGTGCCGGCCCGAAGTGGCCTGCAGCCCCCGGTGCTCCAGGTAGCGCATGAAGCGCGCCTGGTAGACCGACTGGATTGGGCCCAGCCCCATCGAACCGGTCGGGAATTGCCAGAAGTCCGGCATCAGCCAGGGGTGCGGATACGAGCACAGGCCCTGCCCGCCCGCCTCGCGGCGGAAGTTGTCGAGCTGGGCTTCGGACAGGCGCCCTTCCAGGAAGGCGCGTGCGTACACGCCCGGTGCCGAGTGCGGCTGGAAGTAGACCAGGTCGCCGCCGTTGCCGGCATCGGCGCCCTGGAAGAAGTGGTTGAAGCCGACCTCGAACAGGTCCGCCGCCGAGGCATAGCTGGAGATATGCCCACCCAGCTCACCGTAGGCCTGGTTGGCGCGCACCACCATGGCAAGGGCATTCCAGCGCACGATGCCGGTGATGCGCGCTTCCATCGCCAGATCGCCCGGATAAGGGGGCTGGCGCTCGACCGGGATGGTGTTCAGGTAAGGCGTGTTGCTTTGCGCCGTGGTCGACACACCCAGCGCGGGCGCGGCATCGAGCAGCCGGCTGAGCAGGAAGCGCGCGCGCTCCTGCCCGCATTGCGCCACCACCGCCTCGAGCGCGTCCAGCCATTCGCGCGTCTCCTGCGGATCGTTGTCGCCCTCGGGCATGGCTTGGGCGAGCAGCCGGGCGTGAGGGGAGCCAAGGTCGGTCATGGGGAAGTCTCCAATGGGTTTTGTCCCATTCTATGGAGTGCCCTCCCGCATGAGATGCTGAAGTTGACTGCCCATTCGGCAGATGGCAGCACAATCCACTGCCGTTCACCGTCCGGGCTACGCGAGAATGCTGAGGCTGCGGCGTATCCCACGCCGGACGCCGGGGGGGGGCGCATTGCCCGGTTAGCGCGGATTGCGCAGCGGCAACGCTGTGTCGTACATCACTTGCTTGAGTGCGAAGCTGCTGCGGATGTTGGCGACGCCGGGGATGCGCGTGATCTCGTCGACGATCAGCCGCTCCACGGCCTGGACGTCGGCCACCACGGCGCGGATCAGGTAGTCGGCATCGCCCGTCATCAGGTAGCACTCCATCACGTTGGGCAGCGCGCGCACGGCGCGCTCGAAGGCATCAAGCCCCTCACGCGCCTGCCGCTCCAGCGACACGTGGATAAAGACGTTGACGTTGAGGCCAAGCTTCTGCGGATCGAGCAGCGTCACGCGCTGCCGGATGATCCCGCGCTGCTCCAGCGCGCGCACGCGCGCCAGGCAGGGCGACGGCGAGAGGTTGACGCGCGCGGCCAGCTCGACGTTGGTCAGGCTGGCGTCGCGCTGCAACGCCTCGAGGATCCGGATATTGATTTCATCCAGTTCGGGTTCCTGCATGGGGTTCCTGTATGGCCGGCTCGATGTAAAGCGCATGGCGCCCTGCCTCCTTGCGGAAACGGGGCGCCGGGCAGAGCACTAGAATACAGGCCGCGCCACGCGGGCGGCAATCTTCCGGGCTTGCGGGGTCGCCACATGGCGCTCATGGGACCCGGCCAGCAGCCGGCATCAGGTTCCCGCGCCCTCCCCGCGTGCCTGCGCCCATGCGTCCCAGTACGGCGGACTCCCGATGGCCGTGCGCACGCACTCCGCAAACGCGCGCAGCCGCGCCGACACCCGCCGGCCTTCCGGGTGGGCGATATAGATGGATTCCGGCTCGGCCCGCAGGCCGACATCGATCACTGCCAGCGCACCCTGCCGGATGGCATCGCCGGCAATAAAGGTCGGCAACAACGCGATGCCGACTCCCGCGATGGCGGCATCGCGCATCATGTCGCCGTTGTTGACGCGCAGCGCAACGGCGGCACGGGCGATCTCGGTGCCGTCCGGGCCTTGCAGGCGCCAGTCAGCCGCGCCGCGGTTGGCGTAGAAGATGCCACGGTGCTGCTGCAGCTCCGCCAGCGTAGCCGGCGTGCCCATCTGCGCGAGGTAATCCGGGGATGCGACCAGGAGGCGGTGGCTGGGGGCAAGCTGCCATGCCACCAGGCGCGAGTTCCCCAGCGGGCCGTGCCGCACCACGGCGTCATAACTGTCCGTGGCCGCGTCCACGCGCCGGTCGTCCAGGTCCAGGCTCAGCTCCAGTTCTGGATGCCGGGCCAGGAACGGATAGATGGCAGGCCCCAGGTGCATCCGGCCAAATGTGACCGGCGCGGAAATCCGCAACGACCCGGCCAGAGTGCCGCGCCGCTCGGCAACATCGGTTGCCGCCGCCTCCACTTCATGCAGGATGCGCGCGGCCCGCTCCAGGAAGGCGGCGCCGTCCTCGGTCAGCGACAGCCGCCGCGTGGTCCGGCGCAGCAGGTTGGCACCCATCGCCTTTTCAAGCTCGGCCAGGCGTTCGCTGACCACGGACTTGGACAAGTTGAGCCGCCTCGCGGCCTCGCTGATGGAGCCTGCCTCCACCACGGCGACAAAGCTGGCGACACCTTCTAGCTTGAACATTGTTCGGCATATCCGGAAAGTTGTTCCGCGATCTTCAGTCTAGTGCGAACCGCGCGCGGTACCCATACTGGTTTCACGAGGCAGCGGGACGGTTCCTGCTGCCCTACCCGCAAAACCGGCGCCGTCGACCAGCAAGTTGCCCCGCGCGCCAGACCGGAGATCGATCATGGGACGTTTGTCTGGAAAAGTTGCCATCATTACCGGCGCCAGTGCCGGCATTGGCCGCGCCACTGCCTTGCTGTTTGCCGCCGAAGGCGCCAGGGTGGTAGTCGGTGCCCGCCGCCAGTCCGAACTGGACAGCCTGGTGGCGCAGATCAGTGACGCCGGCGGCGACGCGGTGGCGCTCGCCGGCGATGTGCGGCGCGAGGAATACGCCAGCGCGCTGGTGGCGCTGGCGGTCGAGCGCTATGGCCGCCTGGATATCGCCTTCAACAACGCCGGCACGCTCGGCGAGGGCGGGCCCAGCACCGGGGTTTCGGCGGAGGGCTGGAACGACACCCTTGCCATCAATCTCACCGGCGCGTTCCTCGGCGCCAAGCACCAGCTTGCACAGATGCTGAAGGATGGCGGCGGTTCGGTGATCTTCACATCGACCTTCGTTGGCTACACCGTCGCCTTTCCCGGCGTGGCCGCGTATGCGGCAAGCAAGTCCGGCCTGATCGGCCTGACGCAGGCGCTGGCGGCCGAGTATGGGCCGCAGGGCATCCGCGTCAATGCGATCCTGCCAGGCGCCGTGGACACGGACATGTATCGCACCATGAACGACACCGCGGAGTCGCAGGCGTTCATCACCAACCTGCATGCGCTCAAGCGCGTGGCAACGCCGGAAGAACTGGCGCGCTCGGTGTTGTACCTGGCATCGGACGATTCGGCTTTCGTCACCGGCACGGCGTCGCTGGTGGATGGCGGCGTCTCGATCACGCGCACCTGACCCACCGGCGCCGGCGGCCAGCACGGCTGCCGGCGCTGCCGACTGGTTTCAGCCCCCTTCCGCTCAAGTCATCGTTCTGTCATCCGCCCCGGCCAGAATGCGCAGGTCATTCAAGTCAGGGAGTGGACATGACGCACGCAATTGAAGTCCGCGGGCTTTCCAAATCGTTCCGCGCGGACAGCAAGGCGCTTGACGATGTCACGCTGCACATCGCGCCAGGCGAGATGGTCGCCCTGCTGGGTGCATCGGGATCGGGCAAGTCCACGCTGTTGCGCCACGTTGCCGGATTCATCACGGGCGATGCCGGCGCCGGCGAAATCCTCGTCAACGGCCGCCATGTGCAGCGCAACGGCCGCCTCGCCCGCAACGTGCGCAAGGTGCGTGGCGAGATCGGGTTTGTGTTCCAGCAGTTCAACCTGGTGGGCCGTCTTCCGGTCATCACCAACGTGCTGGTCGGCATGCTGGCCCGCGTGCCCAAGTGGCGCAGCCTGCTGCGCATCTTCACGGCCGATGAAGTCCAGGGCGGGCTCGATGTGCTTGCACAAGTTGGTATAGACGACTATGCGTTTCAACGGGCCTCGACGCTGTCGGGCGGCCAGCAGCAGCGCGCCGCCATCGCCCGCACGCTGGTGCAGAACGCCAGCGTGATCCTGGCCGACGAGCCGATCGCCTCGCTCGACCCGGAATCGTCGCGTCGGGTGATGTCGCTGCTCAGGCAGATCAACCGCACGCGCAAGGTCGCGGTGCTGGTGTCGCTGCACCAGGTGGATGTGGCGATGCGCTACTGCCCCCGCGTGGTGGCGCTGCGCCACGGCAAGGTGGTCTATGACGGACCCTCTGCCGCGCTCACGCCCGGCATGCTGCGCGATCTCTACGGTACCGAAGCCGACGAGCTGCTGCACGATTCCGTGCCCGACGAAGACGTATCCACTACGGCCATGCCGGCACCGGCGATGGTCACGATGAACCTGGCGGCCGCCTGAACGGCAGCCTGTCCAGACCGCTTTCCACCCAAACCGCTTCCCACCGGAGTTGTCCATGCTTCGCAGAACCTTTCTCGCCGTCGTGGCCTCGGGCGTGGTCGCCCTGCCCGCCTTTGCGCAGGATGCCAAGAGCCTGAACATCGGCTTTATCTCGACTGAATCGTCATCGAACCTGAAGTCTGCCTGGCAGCCGCTGATCGACGATCTCAGCAAGACGCTGGGTGTACCCGTCAAGCCCTTCTTTGCGTCCGACTATGCCGGCATCATCGAAGGCATGCGCTTCAACAAGGTGCAGATCGCCTGGTTCGGCAACAAGTCGGCCATGGAGGCCGTGGACCGTGCCAGCGGCGAAGTCTTTGCATCGGTGATCGACAAGGACGGCAACCCGGGCTACTGGTCGGTGCTGATCGTCAACAAGGACAGCGACCTGAAGAGCGTCGAAGACGTGATCAAGCGCGGCAAGGATCTCAGCTACGGCGCCGGCGACCCCAATTCCACCTCTGGCACGGCCGTGCCGGGCTTCTACCTGTGGACTGCCAACAAGGTCGAGCCGAAGACGCTGTTCAAGGCCGTGCGCATCGGCAACCACGAGACCAACCTGCTGTCGGTGCTGAACAAGCAGGTGGATGTGGCGGTGAACAACACCGAGAACATGGAGCGCTATCGCATCAACACCGGCAAGAACGCCTATGACCAGGTGCGGGTGCTGTGGAAGTCGCCGCTGATCCCGGCCGATCCGATGGTCTATCGCAAGGACCTGCCGCCGGAGATGAAGAAGAAGATCCAGGCCTTCTTCGTCAACTACGGCAAGGGTGCCGAGGCCGCGCGTGAAAAGCAGGTGCTGGCCACCCTGACCTACCAGGGCTTCCGCACCGCCAGCGATGCGCAACTGGTGCCGATCCGCCAGATCGAGCTGGCCCGCGAGAAGGCGAAGATCGAATCGGACACCACCCTGGCCGCTGCCGACAAGGAAAAACGGCTGGCCGAAGTGAGCCGCCGCCTGGCTGAGCTGGACAAGGCCGCCGGCAACGCCACCAGCACGCAATAAGCCCCACCCCGACGAGGCCGGTGGCACCCCGCCGCCGGCCTCGCATCGCCTTCGTTCCCCCGCTTGATTCCGGATTGCCCCATGACTGTCACCGCCAGGCCCGGCCTGCCTCCCACACCCCGAAGTAACGTGCGCCCGCCGCGCACTTCCCTTGCCGTGATGCTGACCTGGGCAGTCCTGCTGGCCATGCTCGCCCTGTCCTGGCAAGGCGCCGACATGCGCCCGCTGGACCTGCTGCGCGACTCGGATAACATGGCAAAATTTGCCGCCGATTTCTTCCCGCCCGACTTCCGCGACTGGCGGCACTACCTGGACGAGATGCTCGTCACCGTGCAGATCGCGCTGTGGGGCACCGCCCTGGCCGTGGTGATGGCGGTGCCGCTGGGCCTGCTGTGCTCGGACAATATCGTCCCGGCGTGGGCCTACCAGCCCGCACGCCGCATCATGGACGCCTGCCGCGCCATCAATGAGATGGTGTTCGCCATGCTGTTCATCGTGGCCGTAGGCCTGGGACCGTTTGCCGGCGTGCTGGCGATCTGGATCCACACCACCGGGGTGCTGGCCAAGCTGTTCGCCGAAGCCGTCGAGGCCATCGACCCGCGCCCGGTGGAAGGCGTGCGCGCCACCGGCGCCGGCCCGATCGAGGAGATCGTCTATGGCGTGATTCCGCAGGTGCTGCCGCTGTGGCTGTCGTTCGCGCTGTACCGCTTCGAGTCCAACGTGCGCTCGGCCTCGGTGGTGGGCATCGTCGGCGCCGGCGGCATCGGCACCGTGCTGTGGGAGATCATCCGCAGCTTCCAGTACGGGCAGACCTGCGCCGTGATGATCATCATCATCCTGTTCGTCTCGGCCATCGACATCATCTCCGCACAAATCCGCAAGGTACTGGTCTGACATCATGCTGAACCTGTCCCACATCGAAACGCTGTTTGCCGACCATGGCAATGCCTGGTACGGCGGCGAAGCCATCAGCCAGACCGAGCACGCGCTGCAATGCGCGCAACTGGCCGAGCAGGCCGGCGAGCCCGAGCCACTAATCGTCGCGGCCCTGCTCCATGACGTTGGCCACCTGCTGCTGGCCGAAAGCACCACCACCGACATGCGCCACCAGGAGGCCGCCGCCGATGCGCTGGCCGGGCTGTTCGGCGATGAAGTGACCGAACCCGTGCGCCTGCACGTGGCGGCCAAACGCTACCTGTGCGCCGTCGATCCCGCGTATTCCGGCACGCTGTCGCCCGCTTCCGTGCAAAGCCTGGCGCTGCAAGGCGGCCCGTACAGCGCCGCCCAGGCCGATGCGTTCGCCGCGAGCCGCCACGCCGCCGCCGCGGTGCGCCTGCGCCGCTACGACGACCTGGCCAAGGTGGTCGACCTGGCCACGCCGCCGCTGGCGCACTATCTGGACATGGCCGCGCGTTGCGCGCGGACTGGCGCATGAACACCATGGCTGAAGCTGTACTTACCCTGCGTGAAGTGCGCGGTTCCGACTCGGAACTGCGGCACCTGTCCGCGCTGCTGGCCGCGATGGACGACGAAACGCCGCTGCCGCTGGCCACCATGCGCGAGCGCTACGCTACCATGCGCCGCTATCCGGACTACCGCTGCTACATGATGGTGGACGAGGACGAGGTGCCGCTGGGCACCTTCAGCCTGCTGGTATTCCCCGTGATGGTCCACGACGGGCGTCCCGAGGCGATTGTTGAGGCAGTGGTGGTGGCGCCGTCCGCGCGCGGCATGGGCGTCGGCAAGGCGATGATGCGCGAAGCCATGCGCCTGGCCCGTGAGGCTGGTGCGGCCAAGCTGGCGCTGTCGTCCAACGCGCGGCGCCTGCAGGCCCACCAGTTCTATCGCCGGCTCGGGTTCACCGAGCACGGCATCAGCTTCAGCATCGAAATCTGATGGCAAGGCCGTGCCGTAGGCTTCGCTTCGGCACGGGCTTATCAGCTTAATGTTGCGCTATCGGAAGTAGCCCCAACCAACCGCGCGAACGCATCCGCCGCGCTTTCCAGGGCGCCGCTATTGTCGAACTCGACCAGGCGGCACCCAGCCGGCACGGTGAATGCCTGCGCCGCGCGCGCCAGGCGCCGGGCAATCGCTTCTTCCGACTCGCGGCCACGCTGGCGCAGCCGGGTGGCCAGCACCTCCGGGCGCACGCGCACATGCACGGCGCACAGCTTCGGGTAGCGCGCCACGGCTTGCGGCAGGTACTCGCGCGAGCCATTGACGATCACGGTCAGGCCCCTGGCCAGCCACTGCTCGATCTCGATGCCGATGCCGTAATGCAGCCCGTGGCTGTGCCAGTCCAGCGCCAGGCATCCGAGCGCCTGGCGGCGCCGGAATTCATCGGGGGTGAGCGCAACGGAGGCCTCGTTGGCATCGGCCTCGCGGGTGATATAGCGATGCGCGATGACGATGCGGTCGTCCGGCCCGAGGCGCTCGCGCAACGCGCGCAGCAGCGAGTCCTTGCCGCTGCCGGACGGCCCCATCAGGTAGAACAGGCCGTGTCCGTCGGCCGCGCCATGTGCGTTCATGCGTCCAGGTACGCCGCGCCGGCGCCATCGATGGTGTTGCCATTGAAACCGTAGTGGCGAGCAACGATAAAGTCGTCGCCCGGCGCCGGCTGCACGAATACGCTGATTCCGTCCACATGAAGCGGCGCCTGCAGCAACTTGCCGCTCGCGGCCCCCAGGCGCTCGATGGCGGCGCGCTGGGCGGCAGTATCAAGCATGCCAGTCAGCGTGATATGGAAGACGAAGGTACCGAACACGTACGGGTAGCCCCATGCGTCGAGCATGCGGCGCTCTTCGTCGCTCAACTGGTCCGGTTTGCGCCGGCCGAGTTCTTCGGCCGTGGGCGGAGCGCGGAAGCGCTCGAATGCCAGTACGCTTGTATCGGCCAGCGCCTGCATCGGGGGGGATCCGCCATCGGCCAGGCACCATGCCACAAAACCCCGCAGCGCACGCAGCGCCAGCGGCGCGTCGAATGCCTCGCAGCCACGCACGAAGTCCCGTGCAGCGGCGTCGAGCATCGGGCCGTTGGTGCCCTGCGCAAGCCGGAATGGCGGCTTCAGCGTGGCATGCAGGCCGTAGTGAGCCGGGATATGGACCCATTCCGCGGGCGGCGGCGCCATGCCCGCCGGGGCGGGCAGCGCGGTGCCGGTATCGGCGTCGCGGCCCAGCCACTGGCTGCCAAATGTGCGGAAGGGATCGGAGGGCGCCAGGTAGATGGCGTAACGGTGCGCTGGCAAGGTCATGCGGCAAGGTTACCAGCGGCGCCAAACGCCCGGCGGCGGCGACTGCCCTGGTTTGTGGTCTGGACCGCAGACACGTTAGCGCAGGCAGATGACAGCCGGATGTCTAGACCAATGCCACGGCGCTCCGCCTCAATCACTGTCGGAAACCGTCAGCTGCACCCAGTCCCCGGCAAAGCGCACCACGCTGTACTGCACCGGCGCCCCGTCGATATCAACGTTCAGCGCCTCCACCTGCAGCACCGGGCGCGTCTTCGGCTGGTTCAGCAGCCGCGCCACCGGGGCGCTGGGCATGGCCGCCGTGATGCGCGACCACTTGCGCGTGTAGTCGGCAATGCCGAAATGCGCCAGCGCGCGCGACACGGATTGCCTGGCGCGCAGCACCTCGTCGATACCCGGGAAGCGCTTGAGGTCGAAGTAATGCTCGGCAACGTCGATGGTGCGCGCTTCGGTCTTGCCGATCATCTGCACGTGCAGGATCTCCGCCGTGCGCGCCAGGCCCAGTTGCTTTGCCACTTCCGGCGCGCGCACCACCTGGCTGTCGATGATCTCGGTATGCCCGCGCATGCCCTGCGCGGCCAGGTTTTGCGAGAAGCGCGTGCGGCGCCCGATCGCGTAGTCGATCGCATGCTCCTGCACGAAGGTGCCGCGGCCCTGCTCGATCCGCACCAGCCCGCTCAGCTCCAGCTCGCCCATGGCGCGGCGGATGGTGTGGCGGTTGACCGCGAAGCGCGTGGCCAGTTCAGGCTCAGGGGGCAGCTGTTCGCCGGGCAGGTACAGCTTCTTGCGGATGTCGTCCGCCAGCGCCTCGCCAATCTGGCGCCATACCGCCACGCCGGAACCCCGTTCCACTTCTCGATCAGACATCTCGCGCTGCCCTCTTGTCATCAAGCGTTCACCATTGCCATGCGATTGTGCCTCAACCGCGCCGCGATGGCCGGGTGCCCGAGCAATGCCCCGCCCCGTCATGAAACGTTCATCTGCCTGTGGTCTAGTAGCTGCGTGTTCAAGCAGTGACATCTAAACGTATAGACGTATAGGGGTGATGATGCAAAGCGAAACCGCGCAGGCCCATGCCGCCCGCGCCGCCTGGCTCCGGATCCTGGCGACGGCGCCCACCGACGCGCTCGACGGCGCTTACCAGCGGCTTGGCCAGGCGCAAGCCCTGCCGGCCTACAGGCTGCTGCGCAAGCCGGAGTCCGGCATGGCCATGGTCCGGGCGCGCGCGGGCGGCACCGGCGCCCAGTTCAACCTGGGGGAAATCACGGTCACGCGCTGCGCGGTCGTGCTGGAAGACGGCGCTGCCGGGGCCGCTGCAGGCGTTGCCTATATCCAGGGCCGCAGCGCCCGCCATGCCGAACAGGCCGCGGTGCTGGACGCGCTGCTGCAGCGCCCGGCCTGGCACCAGCGCGTGCAGGACCTTGTGCTGGCGCCGTTGGCAAGCACGCAGGCGGAGCGCGCCGCACACGCAGCGGCCACTGCCGCCCAGACCCGCGTCGAGTTCTTCACCATGGTCCGGGGAGAGGACTGAGATGACTGCCATGCAACCGATCCCGTCCACCCCCGCCGCCTCGCTGCTGCCGGGTTTCAACAACCCGGTCGACGACGCCCAGCAGGTCTTCCGCGCCGCGCTGCAGGCGTTTGCCCATCCGGGCCGGCTGCAAACGATGCCCGTGGCCAGCGGCCTGCCCGACGGCCTGTCGCCTGCGCTGGCCGCGCTGCTGCTGACGCTGGCCGATCCCGATACCCCGGTCTGGCTGCCTGCCGGCGTGCCGGCCGCGGCGCGCGCGTTCCTGCGCTTCCATTGCGGCTGCCCGCTGACCGACGATGTCGGCGCCGCGGCCTTTGTCTGCGTGCCCGCCGGATATGCCATGCCGGCACTGGCGGACTGCGCGCAAGGCGACCCGGCCTTCCCCGACCGCTCGGCCACGCTGCTGATGGAGGTGGCCTCGCTTGCCGATGGCGACACCCTCACGCTGCACGGCCCCGGCATCGAAACCACGCAGGTGCTGCGCGTGGCCGACCTGCCCGCGGACTTCCGCGCCGGCTGGCGCGCCAACAACGCCGGCTTCCCGCTCGGCGTGGACCTGCTGCTGGCCAGCGGCGACCGATTCTGCGCCTTGACGCGCACCACGCTGGTGGAGGACTGACATGTACGTAGCCGTCAAAGGTGGCGAGCGCGCCATCCTCAATTCCTACCGGATGCTCGATGCCTACCGCCGCGGCGATACCGCGGTGCCGGAACTTACGCTGGCGCAGATCCGCGAACAGATGCCGCTGGCGGTGTCGCGCGTCATGGCCGAGGGCTCGCTGTACGACCCGCACCTGGCCGCGCTGGCCCTGAAACAGGCCGCCGGGGACCAGATCGAGGCAATCTTCCTGCTGCGTGCCTATCGCACCACGCTGGCACGCTTCGGCTACACCCATCCGGTGGATACGGGTTCGATGCGCCTGCAGCGGCGGATCTCGTCCACGTTCAAGGACGTGCCGGGCGGCCAGGTGCTGGGGCCGACCTACGACTACACCCAGCGCCTGCTGGATTTCACGCTCGAAGCAGGCCGCGACCCCGAGCCGCTGCCGCCCTCGCCCGAACCCCTCGCCGCCAGCATGCCGCGCGTGACCGGCCTGCTGGAAGCGGATGAACTGGTCGAAGCCGACCAGATCCCCGCGGGCGACCCCACGCCGCCCGACCTGACGCGCGAGCCGCTGGCCTTCCCCGCCAACCGCGCCGCGCGCCTGCAGAACCTGGCGCGCGCCGATGAGGGTTTCCTGCTGTCGATGGGCTATTCCACCCAGCGCGGCTACGGCAACTCGCACCCGTTCGCGGCCGAGATCCGCTACGGCACGGCCGAGGTCGAACTGTTCGTGGAAGAACTGGGCTTCGCGGTCACTATCGGCGAGATCGAGCTGACAGAATGCCAGATAGTGAGCCAGTTCGCCGGCAATGCCGACGAAGCCCCGCGGTTCACACGCGGCTACGGGCTGGTGTTCGGCTACAACGAGCGCAAGGCCATGTCGATGGCGCTGGCCGACCGCGCCATGCGCGCCGAAGAGCTCGGCGAAGCCGCCGACGCCCCGGCCAACGATATCGAATTCATGCTGTACCACAGCGACAACGTCGAGGCCTCCGGGTTCGTGCAGCACCTGAAGCTGCCCCACTACGTGGACTTCCAGGCCAACCTGGAACTGCTGCGCCGGCTGCGCGCGGAACAGGATGGCGCCGTGACCGCTACCGTCCAGGCGCAACCGCAGCCGCAAGAGGAGACCCTGGCATGACCACCGCCGACACCACCATGGCAACGGGCATTGCCCGCGACGACCACTACAACTTCGGCTATCTGGACGAGTCGACCAAGCGCATGCTGCGCCGCGCGCTGCTCAAGGCCGTGGCGATTCCCGGCTACCAGGTGCCCTTCGGCAGCCGCGAGATGCCGCTGCCTTACGGCTGGGGCACGGGCGGCATCCAGGTGACGGCCGCCATCATCGGCAAGGATGACGTGCTCAAGGTGATCGACCAGGGCTCGGACGACACCACCAATGCCATCAATATCCGCCGCTTCTTCGGCCGCGTCACCGGCGTGCAGACCACCGAGCGCACTGCCGAGGCCAGCATCATCCAGACCCGTCACCGGATTCCGGAAACGCGGCTGCGCGCTGGCCAGACCATGGTGTTCCAGGTGCCCATCCCCGAGCCGCTGCGCTGGCTGGAACCGAGCGAGGGCGAGACTCGCACCATGCACGCACTGGCCGAATACGGCGCGATGCACGTCAAGCTGTATGAGGACATCGCCCATCACGGCCATATCGCCACCACCTACGACTACCCCGTGATCGTCAACCAGCGCTACATGATGCGGCCGTCGCCGATCCCCAAGTTCGACAATCCCAAGCTCGACCGCAGCCCCGCGCTGATGCTGTTCGGCGCCGGGCGCGAGAAGCGCGTCTATGCCGTGCCGCCGTACACCGCGGTCAGGAGCCTGGACTTCGCCGACCATCCCTTCACGGTGGAAAAGTGGTCCAGTTGCTGCGCCCAGTGCGGCGCCACCGACAGCTACCTGGACGAGATCATCACCGACAACGCCGGCACGCGCCTGTTCGTGTGCTCGGACACCGAGTACTGCGCCGACCGCCAGGCGGCCCAGGCCGTCAAGGCCGCTGCCGGAGGTGCCCGATGAGCGCCACTCCGCTGCTATCGGTGCGCAACCTGACGCGCACCTGGGAGGGCCTGCACGGCTGCCATGACGTCAGCCTCGACCTGTACCCGGGCGAGGTGCTGTGCGTGGTGGGCGAATCGGGCTCCGGCAAGAGCACGCTGCTGCAGGCCTTGTCGATGCAGGCGCCGGCGCAGCGCGGCAGCGTGAGCTACGACATGCGCGAGTCAGGCCTGACCGACCTGGCCACGCTGTCCAGCGCGCGCTTGCGGCTGCTGGCCCGCACTGACTGGGGCTTCGTGCGCCAGCATGCGCGCGATGGCCTGCGCATGCAGGTCAGCGCCGGTGCCAATATCGCCGAGCGCCTGATGGCCGTGGGCGAGCGCCACTACGGCAACCTGCGCGAGCTCGCCGGCAACTGGCTGGAGAAGATGGAAATCGACCTGGCCCGCTTGGACGACGTTCCCGGCACCTTCTCCGGGGGCATGCAGCAGCGTTTGCAGATCGCGCGCAACCTGGTCACGCACCCGCGCCTGGTGTTCATGGACGAGCCCACGGCGTCATTGGACGTGTCGGTGCAGGCCCGCTTGCTCGATCTGCTGCGCCGCCTGGTGGCAGACCTGGGCCTCGCCGCCGTGCTGGTCACGCACGACCTGGCCGTGGCGCGCCTGCTCGCACACCGCACGCTGGTCATGCAGGGCGGCCGCGTGGTGGAGCAAGGCCTGACCGACCAGATCCTCGACGACCCGCAGCACCCGTACACGCAGTTGCTGGTCTCTTCCATCCTGCAGGGCTGACGACGATGCACGCAGAATACCCACAGAAACTGGTCGAGGTTCGCGGCCTCGGCAAGATGTTTACGCTGCACAACCAGGGCGGCATCCGCCTGCCGGTGCTGCGCGCGATGGATTTCGATGCCGCCCGCGGCGAATGCCTGGTGCTGTCGGGGCCGTCCGGCACCGGCAAGAGCACCCTCCTGCGCTGCCTGTACGGCAACTACCTGGCCACCGAAGGCAGCATCCGCCTGCGCGATACCAGCGCCGAGGGCGAGCCGTGGGTCGAGCTGACCCATGCCCCCGAGCAACGCGTGCTGAAGCTGCGCCGCGACGTGATCGGCTATGTCAGCCAGTTCCTGCGCGCGATTCCCCGCGTCGGCGCGCTCGACGTGGTGGCCGATCCGCTGCAGCAGCGCGGCGCCAGCCATGAGGAAGCGCGTGCCCGCGCGGCAGAGCTGCTGGCACGGCTGAACCTGCCGCGCCGGCTGTGGGATTTGCCGCCGGCCACTTTCTCCGGTGGCGAGCAGCAGCGCGTGAACATCGCGCGCGGCCTGATCGGCGGCCACCCGATCCTGCTGCTGGACGAGCCCACCGCCTCGCTGGACGCCGACAACCGCACCGTGGTGGTCGACCTGATCCGCGAGGCCCTGACCGAAGGCCGCGCGCTGATCGGCATCTTCCACGACGAAGCCGTGCGCGATGCCGTGGCCACGCGCCTGCTGCCGCTGCAACCCGCTACCGCCCTTGCCTGATTTGATCCCAGAACGGAATCCCAGAACGGAGCCGGACATGTCTGCTACCTACCTGACGCACGCCACCCTGGTGCTGCCGGACCGCGTGCTGCACGACAGCGCGCTGCTGATCGAAGATGGCCGCATCGCCGCCATCGAACCGGCACCCGCCGCGGTGCCCGCCCACGCCGCCGTGATCGACCTGCATGGCCACACGGTGATGCCGGGCCTGGTCGACGTGCATTGCGACGCCATCGAGAAGGAAGTCGAACCGCGCGCCAGCGTGCTGTTCCCGCTGGACTTTGCCGTGGCCCAGGTCGACCGCCGCAATGCCGCGGCCGGCATTACCACGCCGTACCACGCGCTGTCGTTCGCCGGCAACCAGTTCGGCGTGCGCAATGTCGATACCGCGGCCACGCTGGTGCGCACCCTGGCCGCGTATCGCCGCCACAGCCTGGTCGACAACCGCATCCATTGCCGCTACGAAGTCACCGATTCCAGCGCCGTGCCGGTGCTGGAAGCCCTGATGGCCGAAGGCGTGGTCGACCTGCTGTCCGTAATGGACCACTCGCCGGGCCAGGGCCAGTTCAAGACCATGGATGCCTACCTGGCCTACATGATGGGCAACCACGGCATGAGCCGCGAGGAAGCCGCCGATGCGGCCCACAAGAAGGCCGCCGCGCTGGAAGGCGCCCATGAGCGCGTCAACCGGCTGGTGGCCAGGGCGCACGCGCTGGGCATCCCTACCGCCAGCCATGACGACGATTCACCGCAGCGCATCGCCGCAATGCACGCGCTGGGCGTGCGCATGAGCGAGTTCCCGATCAACCTGGAAACCGCGCAAGCCGCGTGCGCCCAGGCGCTGCCGACCATCCTGGGCGCGCCCAACGTGCTGCGCGGCAAGAGCCAGAGCGGCTCGATGCGCGCCATCGACGCCATCCACGCCGGGGTCGGCACCATCCTGTGTTCGGACTACCAGCCGTCCACGCTGATCGCGGCCGCGTATGCCGCCGCGCGCCTGGCCGACCTGCCGCTGAACCAGGCGCTGGCGCTGGTCACCGCCAATCCCGCCGAGGCCTGCCTGCTGGACGACCGCGGGCGCCTGGCGCCGGGGCTGCGCGCGGACGTCATCGCCGTGTCCGGCGTGGCAGGCCAGCCGATGGTCACGCATACCTGGTCCGGCGGGCGGCTGGTGTTTGCGGCGGGGTATCCGTCGGTGCGGCACGTTGGCGACGCCGCCATGCCGCGCGAAACCGCGCTGCGCGAGGTGGCATAAGGAGGATTGGCGGGATTCGTAAAATTCCGCTGCGCCTCCGCCAGGCTGCTGATTTGAACAGGAAATCGAGCGCAACCTCGGACAGCGCTTGGACGAGCCGGCGCCGGTCAGGCCGGCAACACTGTAGCGCTGGCTACGGCCGTTCGCTGCTGGCCGATGGCGGCTTCACCGGCTGAGGGACCGGATCAGGCCCCGGGGTTGAACCCCAGCGCCGTGCTGACCGCGCGCGCCTCGCGCCGGACGGCGCTGCCGATGGGCCCGTCGATGGCGGGATCAAAACCGCCGGTGGCGCCCAGCGCCGTCAGCACCGCGCAGACGCGCCCCGTGTAGTCGCGCACCGGCGCCGCCACGGCGCTGATGCCGGTCAGGTTGGTGTCGCGCACCCAGGCGCAGTCGTCGGCCTGCACCGCGCGCCGCAGCGCGCCGATGGGATCCCTGGCATCGAGCAACGCCAGCCGCGCCGGGCTGGCCGTGGCCAGTTCTTCTTCGGCCTGGGCATGCACGCGCTTTTCATCGAGCAGCCCCAGGAACACGCGCCCGGTGGCCGACCACAGCAATGGCATCACCGAACCCGCGCGCACGTTCACCGTCACCGGCAAACCCGGTTCCTCAAAGCGCATGATGGTCGGCCCCTTGTTGCCCATCACCGCGACAAAGCAGGTCACTTCCAGTGTTTCGCGCAGGCGCACCAGCGAGGCTTCGGCCAGCCGGATCGGGTCGGCCTGCCGCATCGCCGCCATGCCGATCTGCAGCGCCTCGAAGCCCAGATGGTATTGCTGCGTGCCCGCCTCCTGCGCCACTAGCCCCTCTTCCACCAGGCTGACCAGGTAGCGGTGCACCTTGGCCGGGCTTTCGTCGATATGCGCGGCCAGCGCGGTCAGGCTGGCGCGTCCGCCCAGCCGGGCCAGTCCCTTGAGCACCGCCATGCCGGTGACGGCCGATTGCACGCGCTGGCGGCGTTCGCGCGTGCGGGGTGCGTCGGCGGGTTCGATGGGAGGTTGGGCAGCTTTCGGTCGGGGCATGGCGGGAAGGTCCGGCAAACGGAGGTCATTTCAAGGTTAACCCGCATTTAATCATTACGCAATGCGTATATGATTTACGCAAAATAGAAACACCGGTGCTGTACACCGGGCTGACCAACAAGGAGACAAGCCCCATGCCCCGCCCCCACTTCAAGCGCCTGGCCATTGGCGCCCTGGCGCTGCCGATGCTGGCCGCCATCCCCGCGCACGCCGCCGAAGCCTACCCCGCCAAGCCGATCCGCTGGATCGTCCCCTACGCCGCCGGCGGCGGTTCGGACTTCCTCGCGCGCACCATCAGCCAGGGGCTGTCGGCCAAGGTCGGCCAGCCGGTGGTGGTGGACAACAAGCCGGGCGGCAATACCGCCATCGGCGCGGCCGAGACGGCGCGCTCGGCCGCCGACGGCTATACCGTGCTGTCGGCCGACAACGGCACACTGGTGTTCAACCCCGTGCTGTACAAATCGCTCTCCTACAACCCTGGCAAGGACCTGGCTCCGGTGACGCTGCTGGGCCGCTTCCCGATGATCCTGGTGGTGGGCGCGACCAGCCCGGTCAAGAGCGCCAAGGAGTTCATCGCGCAGACCAAGGCCACCCAGGGCGGCATCAACTACGGCTCGGCAGGCGCGGGCAGCCCGCACCACCTGGCGATGGAGCTGCTGAAGGTGGAAGCCGGCCTGTCGATGACGCATGCCCCCTACCGCGGCGCCGCGCCGGCGCTGTCGGACGTGGCCGCCGGGCAGGTGGTGGCGATGATGGTGGACTACGCCGCCGGCGCCGGCTTTATCAAGGGCGGCAAGGTCCGGCCGCTGGCGGTGGCCAATGCCACCCGGCTGCCGCAGTTGCCTGACGTGCCGACCTTTGCCGAGCTGGGCTACCCGCGCGTGGAAGCTGCCGCGCTGGTGGGCATGGTGGTGCCGGCCGGCACGCCGCCGGAGGTGGTCAACACGCTGAGCAAGGACGTGGTCGCGGCAATCCGTGAGCCCGCTGTCAACAAGCGGCTGGTGGAATTCGGCGTAGAGCCGGTCGGCAACTCGCCGGCGCAGTTCAGCGAGCTGCTGCGCAGCGAGTCCACCCGCTGGACCAAACTGATCCGCGACCTGAAGATCACGCTGGACAACTGAGTCCGGCGGCAACACCGAATGGCCGTCCGGCCCTGACCGGACGGCCCTGTTTTTCGCCAGGAGTACGCAGTATGGCCAAGCCCTCCCCCAGCGCCGCGCGCAGCGGCTGCCCGATCGACCACAGCGCCTTGACCGCGCCCAACGGCTGCCCGGTCAGCCACAACGCGGCGCAATTCGATCCCTTCGGCGACGGCTACCAGCAGGACCCGCCCGAATACGTGCGCTGGTCGCGCGAGCAGGAGCCGGTGTTCTACAGCCCCGCGCTGGGCTACTGGGTGGTCACGCGCTACCAGGACATCAAGGCGATCTTCCGCGACAACCTGACCTTCAGCCCGTCGATCGCGCTGGAGAAGATCACGCCCACCGGCGACGAGGCCAATGCCGTGCTGGCCTCCTATGGCTACGCCATGAACCGCACGCTGGTCAACGAGGACGAGCCCGCCCACATGCCGCGCCGGCGCGCGCTGATGGCACCGTTCACGCCCGCGGAACTGGCGCACCATGAGCCGCTGGTGCGCCGCCTGGCGCGCGAGTATGTCGACCGCTTTATCGACGATGGCCGCGCCGACCTGGTCGACCAGATGCTGTGGGAGGTGCCGCTGACCGTGGCCCTGCATTTCCTGGGCGTGCCCGAAGAGGACATGGACCTGCTGCGCCAGTACTCCATCGCCCATACCGTCAACACCTGGGGCCGGCCGAAGCCGGAGGAGCAGGTGGCTGTGGCGCATGCCGTGGGCAACTTCTGGCAGCTGGCGGGCCGCATCCTCGACAAGATGCGCGAGGATCCGTCCGGCCCGGGCTGGATGCAGTACGGCCTGCGCAAGCAGAAGGACCTGCCCGAGGTGGTCACCGACTCCTACCTGCATTCAATGATGATGGCCGGCATCGTCGCCGCGCACGAGACCACCGCCAATGCCTCGGCCAATGCCATCAAGCTGCTGCTGCAGCATCCGGATGCGTGGCGCGAGATCTGCGACGATCCATCGCTGATCCCCAATGCGGTGGAAGAATGCCTGCGCCACAACGGCTCCGTCGCCGCATGGCGGCGGCTGGTGACGCGCGACGCCGAAGTCGGCGGCATCCGCCTGCCGGCAGGCAGCAAGCTGCTGATCGTCACGTCTTCGGCCAACCATGACGAGCGCCATTTTGCCGATGCCGATCTGTTCGACATCCGCCGCGACAACGCCAGCGAGCAGCTGACCTTTGGCTACGGCTCGCACCAGTGCATGGGCAAGAACCTGGCGCGCATGGAGATGCAGGTCTTCCTGGAAGAACTGACACGCCGGCTGCCGCATATGCGCCTGGCCGGGCAGACCTTCACCTACGTGCCTAACACCTCGTTCCGCGGCCCGGAGCACCTGCTGGTGGAATGGGACCCCGCGCAGAACCCTGAGCGCCGCGACCCGGCGTTGCTCAGCGTGCACCAGCCGGTGCGCATCGGCGAGCCGTCCGCCCACACCATCGCCCGCACGGTGGTGGTCGAGTGCGTCACGCCCGCCGCCGACGGCGTGGTCCGGCTGCGGCTGGCGGCGCCTGACGGCAAGCCGCTGCCGCGTTGGGCGCCGGGCTCGCATATCGACGTGGAATGCGGCGATACCGGGCTGTCGCGCCAGTATTCGCTGTGCGGCGATCCGGACGACGCCGCGGCGCTGGAGATTGCGGTGCTGCGCGACCCCGACAGCCGCGGCGGCTCGGCCTGGGTGCATGGCAGCGTCCAGGCCGGCGACCGCCTGCGCATTCGCGGGCCGCGCAATCACTTCCGTTTCGATGAAGGCTGCAAGCGCGCCATCTTTATCGCCGGCGGCATCGGCATCACGCCGGTCAGCGCGATGGCGCGGCGCGCCCGTGCGCTTGGCACCGATTACGAGTTCCACTACTGCGGCCGTTCGCGCCAGGCGATGGCGATGCTGGATGAACTGCAGGCCCTGCACGGTGCGCGGCTGCAAGTCCATGCCAGCGATGAAGGCCATCGCGCCGACTTCGGCAAGCTGCTGGCGCAGCCCGACCCGCGCACCCAGATCTACGCCTGCGGCCCGCAGCGCATGCTGGATGCGCTGGCCGAGTGCTGCGCGGCGTGGCCGGAAGATGCGCTGCGCGTGGAGCACTTCGTATCGAAGCTGGGCACGCTGGATGCGTCGAAGGAGCAGCCCTTTACCGTCGAGCTGAAGGACTCCGGCCTGGTCATGGAAGTCCCGGCCGGCCAGACCCTGCTGAGCGCGCTGCGCGGCGCCAATATCGACGTGCAGAGCGATTGCGAGGAAGGCCTGTGCGGGTCCTGCGAGGTGCGCGTGCTGGCCGGCCAAGTCGACCATCGGGACGTGGTGCTCACGCGCAGCGAGCGCGAGGCCAACCAGCGCATGATGGCGTGCTGCTCGCGCGCCTGTGGCGGCGGCCGGCTGGTGCTGGAGCTCTGAACGCCCGCCCGTCAGGCGGTGGCGTTGAAGGCGTCGTGGTATTGCACGCTGCCCGCCGGATAGCCATCGTCGAACGCCAGTGCCTGGAAGTACTCGGGCGGCACGCCGTCCAGCACCAGCCCGGGCCGCGCGGCAAAGCCGAAGCGGCCGTAGTAGGCGGGATCGCCCAGCAGCACGCAGCCGGCGGCGCCAAGACGGCGCAGGTCAGCCAGCGCCGCGTGCATCAGCTGTGAGCCGATGCCCTGCCCCTGCAGGTCCGGCGCCACCGAAATCGGGCCCAGTCCGTACCAGCCGGTCGCGCCGGATGAGACCGTCACCGGCGAAATCGCCACGTGTCCCACCAGCCTGTCGCCGGCCTGTGCGACCAGCGACACCGTCAGCTGGCCGGCGCGGCGCAGCGCATTGACGACGAACGCCTCGGTGTGGCTGGTGTGCGGCGCCGTCAGGAAGGCGGCGGTGGTCAGCTGCGCGATGGCGTCGGCGTCGGACGGCGACTCTGGGCGGATCTGCACGGACATGGCGGGACTCGGGACTTCGATCAGGTCCTAGGAACCCGGATTCTACGCTCCCCGTTCGCACGCATGCCGCGGCCGCCAGGGCAAGCCACCGTTGCGCCGTAGGACAACGCCTGACAACGGCAGCAACGCGCCAAGGCTAAAGTAGCAGCGCGAACCCCAAGGCAATCCCGTCCCCGTTGTGTCATGCGCCCTGCCCCTGCTGCCCCCGCTGCCCCCGCCGTCCCCGATCGCCATCCTTTGCGCCATGCCGCTGTGTGCCTGGGCCTGTCCCTGCTGGCTGCGCCACTTGCCGTTTCCGCCACCGTGGCTGCCCCGCCTGCGCCGTCCCCGCCACTGTCAGGGCTGGCCACGCTGCTGCTGGGCACCGTGCGCGGCAAGCCGACCGGCATGAACGGCGTGACCCGCCTGACCGCGGGCGATGTCGACCGTGAGCTGCGCATGGCCTGCCAGGAGCTGATGCGCGCCGGCCCGCTCGACCTGGACGACACCACCCGCTTCGACGGCTGCGTGACGCGGCCGGGCAAGATCGTCGAGTTCCAGCTGAAGGTTTCGGGGGTGGATGCCGCGCGTGACGATACCCGCGCGTTCATGGCGACGGCCAAGCCGATCCTGGAGCGCGGCATCTGCCGCAACCCGGATGTGCCGGTGCTCGGCAAGCTGGGGGTCAGGTTGCGCTACCACTACGTGGCCGGGCAGAAATCGCTGGTCTTGCTGGATATTCAGCCCGACCAGTGCCTGAAGAAGTGAGGCCGCCGCACGCGCGGCGGTTCAGGATCCTTTGCCGCCGCCCAGCACCTCATCGCAAACCGCCAGCCACGCCCGCGCCGCATGCGACAGGTAGCGTCCCGGCGACCAGATATGCGCCATGGTCCAGTCCATTGCCGGCTCGGTCAGCCGAGCCATGGCCAGCGTGCCCTGGCCCTGCAGGCGCTCAGCCAGCGGCTGTGGCAGGAAGGTAGTGCCCAGCCCCGCCGCCGCCATCGACGCCAGGAAATCCCAGTGCCCGCTGCGCGCCACCACGCGCGGCTCGATGCGTGCTTCCAGAAATGCCTGCCGCAGCTTGCGCGTCAGCGAGAAGTCATCGGTCAGCATCACCAGCGGCTCATCGCGCAGCGCCGCCAGCGTGACGGTGCGCCCGCGCGCCCAGGCGGCCTTGCGCGGCCCCACGGCCCAGATCGGGTAGCGGCCGAACTGGCGCGTTTCCAGCGCCAGGCCGCTGTCGCCCGGCAGCACCGTGGCGCCGACTTCGAGCTCGCCACTGGCCACCAGTTGCTCCACCACCTGCCCGCCGTGTTCGTCCAGGGTCAGCAACAGGTTGGGATAGCGCTGCCGGAAGGCGCTGACCGCCGGTGAAAAGAACAGGTTGACCATCGGCGGGATCCCCACCGTCAGCTGCCCCCGGCCCAGCGAGGACAGGTCGGACACCTCCAGCGTCAGCCGGTGCACCACGCCCAGCGCCTCCTGCCCGCGCTCGTAGACCACGCGGCCCACGTCGGTCAGCCGCACGCTCTTGCCTTCACGGATCAGCAGCGGCTGGCCGACCTCGTCCTCCAGCTGCTTGACCATCTTGCTGATGGTCGACTGGGTGACGAACAGCGAGGTCGCGGCCTGGGTAAAGCTGCGCAGCCGGGCAGTCTCGACGAAATAGCGCAGCGCGCGGATATCGATGGGCATGGTGCTGAGGGACGGCGGGCGTGCTGCCTGCAGGCCGCTTGCGCCATCCATGAACAAAGGGAATGGAAAGACCAATATTAAATCATGAATGGAATGCGAAAGGTTTGGCTACACTTCGCTTCCACACATCGCCCCCGCCCAACTGCGCCGCCAAATGAAGCGTGGAGCGGCAGGCCGCGGTGTGCCCTCAACTCCTCCTGAAGACCCCGCTCCATGGCTAGCTGGCCGAATGCACGACAGTGGCTGTTCTCGCTGAAGGCATTCGCCGCCGCGATGCTGGCGCTATATATCGCGCTGGCGCTGGGCCTGCCGCGGCCGTACTGGGCCATGGCGACGGTGTACTTTGTTTCCCATCCCCTGACCGGCGCCACCCGTTCCAAGGCGGCCTACCGCGTGGCCGGCACGATGCTGGGTGCCACCGCCGCGGTGGCCACGGTGCCGCAGCTGGTCAACATGCCGATCGTGCTGATGGGTGCAATCGCGCTGTGGATCACCGTGCTGGTATACCTGTCGCTGCTGCAGCGCACGCCGCGCAGCTATGTTTACCTGCTGGCGGCCTACACCCTGCCGATCGTCGCGCTGCCGGCCGTCAGCGCACCGGCGCAGATCTTCGATATTGCCGTGGCCCGGATCGAGGAAATCGTGATCGGCATCGTCTGCGCCGGGCTGGTGGGCTCGGTCGTCTTCCCGGCCAAGGTGGCGCCCGCGCTGCGGTCCCGCGCCGCCACCTGGCTCGCCGACGCGGCGGCCTGGGCATCGGACATCCTCGCCGGCAGCCCGCGCGCCGACGACAGCCGCCACCGGCTCGCCGCCGACATCCTGGCGCTGGACCAGCTGGTCAGCCAGCTGGCCTATGACACCGAGGGCAGCCACACGCTGCGCCATGCCCGCGCGCTGCGCCAGCGCATGACCATGCTGATGCCGCTGCTGTCGTCGCTGGAGAGCGTGCTGCAGGCGCTGCGCAGCCATCCGGACGGCATGCCGCTGCCACTGCGCGAGGCCCTGGCTGCGACGACCGCCTGGCTGGCGACCGATGCTGCCACGCCGCCTCCTGTCGCCACGGGCGGCTGGCTTGCCAATGGCTGCACGGGCGAGGTCGACTGGCAAGCCCGCCTCGCTGCCACGGCGGCGGACCAGCTGCAGCGCCTGGGCACCTTGTACGCTGAATGCCGGGCGCTGCAGCAAGGCATCGGCGACCGCAGTGCCGGCGCGCCGATGCGACGCGGCGACCCGGCCCCGGAGGCTGCCGGCCATCACCACGACCACGGCATGCTGCTGTTCGGCGCCATGTCCAGCGGCCTGGCTGTTTTCTGCGCGGGGCTGCTGTGGATCTTCTCGGGCTGGGAGGACGGCGCCGGCGCGGTCGCGGTGGCATCGATCGCCTGCTGCTTCTTTGCGGCCATCGACGAGCCGCGCCGCATGGCCGGCGCCTTCCTGCGCTGGAGCACGATCTGCCTGCTGGTGTCGTCCGGCTACCTGTTCCTGGTGGTGCCGCACGCGCACACCTTTGAAGCGCTGGCCGCGATGCTGGCGCTGCCCTACCTCGGTATCGGCCTGCTGATCGCGCGCCCGGGCTTCCAGTTGATTGCGATGCTGCTGTCGGTGAACACGGCGTCGTTCGCCAACGTGCAGGCCGTATTCGATGCGGATTTCCTCGGCACCTTCAATACCTGCCTGGCCAGCGCCGCGGCAATGCTGTTCGCGCCGCTGTGGTCGATGGCGGTACGCCCGTTCGGCGCGCGGGCGGCGGCGCACCGGCTGGTGCGCGCCAGCTGGCAGGACCTGGCCCAGGCCGCCACGCTGCGCGCGGCCGATGGTGATGCGCGGCTGGGCGCGCGCATGCTCGACCGGCTCGGCCAACTGGTGCCGCGGCTGGGGGCTGCCGGCGATCCCTTGTCGTCCGATGGCTTTCATGCGCTGCAAGTCGGCTACTGCGCGCTGGCGCTGCAGAAAGCGCTGCCGGCCTTGCCGCCCGCGGCGCGCAAGCCGGTGCGCCGCGTGCTGGCCGCGGTGGCCCGGCATTTCCGGGCACGGCTGCGCGCGGGCCATGCCGTGCCGGCGCCGGCGGGACTGGCCGGCTGGGTGGCCGACGCCATCGCCGGCGTGGCCGCGCTGCCCGCAGGTGGCCGCTCTGACCACCGCGGCACGCTTGGCGCGCTGGTGGTGCTGCAGGTCACGCTGCAGCCTGGCCCGGCGGCTGCCCGCTGATCTCCCCAACTTTCCGCTGCCGCCGAATGCTCAGTGAAATCGATCTCTATGGCGTCTTCGTGCCAGGCGTGCTGGTGCTGATGGTGCTGGCCTTCGCCGTCACTACCGCGATCCGCATGGTGCTGGCCGCGCTGGGCTGCTACCGGCATATCTGGCACCGCTCGCTGTTCAATCTTTCCCTTTACGTGATCGTCCTTGGCGCCGTGGCCGCAGTCTTTGTCGCGGTGCCGGGACTGCCTTCATGACCTTCCGACTCCGCCCCCTGCTTCCCTTGCTGCCAACGCTGCTGGCCGCCATCGCCGCCCTGCTGGTGCTGCGCCACCTGTGGGACTACTACACGGCCGCGCCATGGACCCGCGACGGACACGTACGTGCCGACATCATCCAGGTGGCGCCCGATGTGTCCGGGCTGGTCACGCGCGTGCTGGCGCGCGACAACCAGCGCGTGCAGCAAGGCGAAGTCCTGTTCGAGATCGATCGCGACCGCTACGCGCTGGCCCTGCAGCAGGCACTGGCCACGGTAGCGACGCAGCGCGCCGCGCTGGCGCAGGCGCGACGCGAAGCCGCGCGCAACCGCAATCTCGACGGCCTGGTTGCTGCCGAAGTCGCGGAACAGGGGCGTGCCCGCGTGGAGCAAGGCGAAGCCGCGCTGGCGCAGGCCGAAGCCGCGGTGCGGCTGGCCCGGCTGAACCTGGAGCGCACCAGCGTGCGCAGCCCGGTGGCGGGCTACCTCAACGACCGGCTGCCGCGCCTGGGCGACTATGTCTCGACCGGCCGCCCGGTGCTGTCGATGGTCGACGCCGGTTCCTTCCACGTGGAAGGCTATTTCGAGGAAACCAAGCTGCACCGGATCCGCATCGGCAGCCCGGTCGACGTGCATATCATGGGCGAGCCCCGGCACCTGCGCGGGCACGTGCAGAGCATCGCCGCCGGCATCGAGGACCGCGACCGCAGCGCGGGCTCAAACCTGCTGCCCAACGTCAACCCGACCTTCAACTGGGTGCGGCTGGCACAGCGCGTGCCGGTGCGCATCGTGCTGGAGGACGTGCCCACGGATGTGCGCCTGGTCTCCGGCCGCACCGCGACTGTGGCCGTTCGCGAAGCTAGGCGCGACGATGACGCCAGCCGCCGCGCGGGGCCGCGGTCGTGAGGCCGCGCCGTCTCTGGCTGGCGTGCGCCGCGGCCTGCCTGTGCGCCTGCACCACCGTGGGCCCGGACTATCGCGTGCCCGATCATGCGGCGGTGCGCACGCCCGCGGCCAACGGCCCGTTGCAGGGCGCCGAAGCGCACGGTGTGGCCATCGCGCCCGTGCCCGACGACTGGTGGCGGCTCTATGACGACGCGCGGCTCGACCAGCTGGTCGAACAGGCGCTGGCCGCCAACACCGACATCCGCGCCGCCAGCGCCAACCTGCGCCGCGCGGTGGCGCTGCTGCACGAGGTGGAGTCCGAGAACCTGCCCCAGGGCGGCGCCAGCGCCAGCGCATCGCGAGCGCAGCTGTCGGCCGAGAGCTTCCTGCAGACCACCAAGCCACCGGTATTCAACCTGGGGGACTTCGGTTTCGGCGTGTCCTACCTGATCGACTTCTTCGGCAAGCTCGCCCGCGCCGACGAGGCCGCGCTGGCCGGCGCCGAAGCCAGCGAGGCCACGCTCGACATGGTGCGCATCACCGTGGCAGCACAGACCGTGCGCGCCTACGTGCAGGGCTGCGCCGCCACGCATGACCTCGCCGCCGCCACGCTGCAGCTCGCGGTACAGCAACGCACGCTGGACGCCACCGGCCGCTTGGTCGCCGCCGGCCGCGGCGAGCCCGCCGACGCAGCGCGCGAGCGCGCCCGCACCGAAGCGCTGCGCGCTGCCTTGCCAACGCTGGAAGCCGCGCGTAGCGCCGCCCGCCACCGGCTGGCGCTGCTGCTGGGCAAACCGCCTGCGGCACTGCCAGAGGCCGAGGTGGACTGCTATGCGGAACCCACGCTGCGTGCGCCGCTGCCCGTGGGCGACGGCGCCGCGCTGCTCAGGCGCCGGCCCGATATCCGGCAGGCGGAACGCGAACTGGCCGCGGCCACCGCTCGCATCGGCGTGGCCACGGCGGACCTGTATCCATCGGTCCGCATCGGCGCCAGCGCCGGGCTGACCGGCGTGCTGAGCCACCTTGGCAGCGGCCCGACGGCGCGCTGGAGCGTGGGGCCGCTGCTGAGCTGGTCGCTGCCGACCAACGGCGTGCGCCATCGCATCCACGGGCATGAAGCCGCGGCCGACGCCGCCCTGGCGCGCTTTGACGGCGCGGTGCTGCGCGCGCTGCAGGAAACGGAAACGGCGTTGTCGGCCTACACGCGTGAACTGGAACGACACGAAGCCCTGCACGCGGCGCGTGAACAGGCCGCCGAAGCAGCGCGGCTGCAGCGCCGCCTGCAGCAGGCGGGGCGCATCCCGTACCTGGCACGCCTGGACGCCGAGCGCACGCTGGCCGATGCAGAGGCCGCACTGGCTGCGTCTGAAGGCCATGTCGCCGCGCGCCAGGTTGACCTGTTCCTCGCGCTCGGCGGGGGTTGGCAGGCCGCGCGCAAGGTGGCTGACGCCAATGCGACTGGTGATGAAAAAAACGACTGATCTTTCGACGTTTAAATCATCACAGGAATGGATCAGCCTGACTAAACTTCGTCCTGTGCCGCGCGCTTCCCACGCGACGGCACCGCCCAAAAGGCGAACCCGGACGGCGCGGGAGGCAGATCCGCCATCCCCGCGCGGCCCCTCGCGGGCCATGCCGTCCACCTACCCAAAAACAGCAGACATGCATAAAAACGCTCTCAAAGCCCTCCTTGCCACGACCCTCTCGATCGCAGCACTCGGTGCCGCCGCACTGGCCAGCCCTGCCATGGCGCAAGGCCTGAACGACCGCGGCGTCGCCGCCGACCGCTACGGCTACAACCTGCACAACGGCAAGCGCGACCCGTTCACCGACGGCGCGCACGTCAATGGCAAGCGTGACCCGTTCACCGATGGCGCCCGCGTCAACGACCGGCGCGACCCCTTCACCGACGGCGCCAACCGCGCTGCCGCCGCCATGGAAGTGGCGGGCATGGACCGCAGCGGCGTGTCGGCACCTCCGGCCCATAGCGGCTCGCGCGCTTCGGCTGCCGCCTGACCGGCGCCTGCTCGCGCCACGGCAGCCGCCGTGGCGTGTCGACGGGGCGCACGGCCCCGTCTCTTCTCCGTTGCTCCTGAAGACCCTCATGAAAACCATCCTGTTCGCGCTGCTCGGCCTTGGCGCCCTGGCCGCGTCTTTTCCCGCTGCCGCCGGTCCTGACTGGGCTGTGATCGAGCGCGGCCGCGCCGCTGCCAGAACCGCTGCCGAGCGCACCGCACAAGCCCGCAATGCCACGCCTTGCGCACAGGCGGACGTTGCCGCGCCGGCGGCTTCGCCGGTTACATCACGCTGAGTACTACTGAGGTGCGCGCTCCGGTGCTAGATTGAGAAGGCGTGCCGCCGCCAGGCGCCGGCCGTGCCTGACAAGCCACCCCACCAGAAGAGCGAGGAGCCGCGCATGTCCCTTCCCCATCTTGCATCCGGACAGATCGCCAGCGTGCTGCCACTGGGCACACGGCTGGACCAGACCGCCACCCAGGCCCTGTTCAAGGAAGGCCCGCTGGAAGTGATGCGGCTGGTGCTGAAGGCGGGCAAGCACGTGCCGCCCCATGCAGTGGATGGCCCGATGACCGTGCAATGCCTGGAAGGCGAGGTGCGCGTGCGGGTGGACGGCGCCGAGCGCCAGTTGCACCAGGGCGACCTGCTCTACCTGGGGCCGAGCGTGCGCTACGACGTGACCGCCATCTCCGATGCCTCGGTGCTGGTCACGTTGGTCCTGCCCGGCAGCCGCTGAGTCGTCCGGCCTTACGCCACGACAGGCTGCCAGCGCGCGCTGGCGGCCACAAAGGCATCGATCAGCGCCGCCACCGGCTCGCGGCGCAGTGCCGATTCGCGCACCAGCACGCCTACGTCGCGATAGAGCGGCCCGCCCGCCAAGGGCGCCTGCACCACGCCCGCGGACTGCTGCAATGGCACCAGTTCGGACGGGATGATGGCGCAACCCAGGCCCGCTGCCACCATCTGCAGGATCACGGCAGGCTCATCCAGCTCCATCCCTTCCCTGACCCATAGCCGCTGCCGCTTCAGGTAGCCGTCCACCAGCTGCCCGCCGGTGCTGTGGCGGTTGTAGCGAATGAACGGAAGCGTCTCCAGCAGCGCGCGCAGGTCTGCAGGCGCGCCGGCGGGACCAATGCCAACAAAGCCCTCGCGCACCAGCGGCACCCACTTGAGGTCTGGCGGAAAGCCCAGCCGCGGCCGGATCAGCACGGCGATGTCCAGCTCGCGCGCATCCACCTGCGTCAGCAGCTGGGTGGACATGCCCGGCACCACATTGACGTGCGAGTCCGGAAAGCGCCCCCGGAAATGCCGCATCGCATCCGCCAGCAAGGTGGCCTGGACCGTAGACACCGCGCCCAGCTCCACCGGCGCGGCGTCGGCGTGCGGGCCGGCGCGGTCCTTCATCGCGGCATAGAGCTCGACAAAGCGCCGCGCCTCCGGCACCAGCCGGCGCCCGGCTTCGCTGAGCGCGACCGACTTGCCGGTGCGATCGAAGAGTACGCAGTCCAGGTCCTCTTCCAGCCGCCGGATCTGCGTGCTGACGGCCGACTGCGTCAGCGCCAGCCGCGCCGCGGCGGCGGAAAACGAGCCAGTCTCGGCGGCCACCAGGAAGGTCTGGAAGTAGCGGATCATCTATCGAAAAGTCTGATGCTCAGAGCAAAAATGATTCGCTTCATATTACGGGTTGTGCTGGCTACAATCAACGCGCAGGCCAACGCCTGCCCGCATACCGACCCCCGACAAAGGCCCCCCGCATGAGCGCGACTTCCTCTATCCCCCTGTTCCACCTGGCTTTCCCCGTGCGCGACCTGGCCGAGGCAAGGCGCTTCTACGGCGACTTGCTTGGCTGCCCTGAAGGGCGCAGTTCCGAGGCCTGGGTGGACTTCAATTTCTATGGCCACCAGGTGGTGGCGCACCTGTCGCCCGAGGAATGTGGACACCGCGCCACCAGCGCCGTCGATGGCGATGACGTGCCGGTGCGGCACTTCGGCGCGATCCTGCCGATGGTCGAATGGGAGGCCCTGGCCGAGCGGCTGCGCGCGGCGGGCACGCAGTTCGTGATCGAGCCGCATGTGCGCTTCAAGGGCCAGGTTGGCGAGCAGGCCACCATGTTCTTCCTGGACCCGTCGGGCAATGCGCTGGAGTTCAAGGCCTTTGGCGACCTGAGCCAGGTGTTTGCCAAGTAAGGCAGCGCGCGGCCGGGCTATGCAATGCGGCGCATGGCCTCGCGGATCGGGTCGGACTCGGTCGGGCGCACCAGCCGCGCCACTTCCTGCCCGTCGCGCAGGAACACCAGCGTCGGCCACAGCTTGATGTGAAACGACCGGCCAAGCCGGCGCCCGCTGCCGTCCTCGATCTTGAGATGGCGCAACGCCGGATGCACGGCAAAGGCCTCGGCCAGCGCCGGCTGGGCGCGCTGGCAGTAGCCGCACCACGGGGCGCCGAATTCCAGCACGGTGGCGCCCGGCAGCGCATCCACTTCCGTGCGGGTCGGCTCGGTGGCCGCGTATTGTTGGGTCATGGGCATGGATCTGGTCCTTTCGCGATAGCTGGCACTGATGCCATCCGCATGCCTGCCAGATTCGTTCCAGCGGCAACTCCGGGCAGGCACCGCGCAAAGAGGATGCCCCAGACCGGCCCGGCTGTGTAATTTCTACGCCGCCGTGGCGATTTCCCACCATGCCGGCAGCAGCTCGCGCACTTCGGCCGCGGCAAAGCGGTCGTCGATCAGATAGACCACGCCCTGGTCCTGCTGCGTGCGGATGACCCGGCCTGCCGCCTGCACCACCTTGCGCAGCCCGGGATACAGGTAGGCATAGGCATATCCCTGCCCGAACACCTGCTGCATGCGCGCGCGGAACTGCTCGTTGACCGCGTTGAACTGTGGCAGCCCCAGCGTGGCAACGAAGGCGCCGATCAGGCGCTCGCCGGGCAGGTCCACGCCTTCGGCAAAGGCGCCGCCCAGCACCGCAAAGCCGATGCCCTCGCCGCCTTCCGCAAACGTATCCAGGAACGCCGCCTGCGCGGCTTCGTCCATGCCCCGCGACTGCACCCAATGCGGGATGTCGGGGTGAGACTGAGCGAAGCGGGCCACGGCTTGTTGCAGGTATTCATGGCTGCTGAAGAACGCCAGGTAGTTGCCGCGCCGCGCGCGGAACTGGCCGGCCATCAGCGCGACGATGGCCGGCAGCGATTGTTCGCGCCGCGCATAGCGGGTGGAGATGCGCGCTGCAATCCGCACCGACAGTTGCTCGGCGCGGAATGGCGATGGCACTTGCACCCGCGCGCAATCGGCAGGCAAACCCAGCGTATCGAGGTAATAGGCGGCAGGATCGAGCGTCGCGGAGAACAGCGTGACCGAATGCGCGGCGGCAAAGCGCGGGCGCAGGAACGGGGCCGGGATGACATTGCGCAGGCACAGCCGCGCATGGTGGCCGCGGCCGCTGCACGGCACGCGCTGGATATCGAACAGCGAATGCGCGTCGAGCTGCTCGGCCAGGCGGCCAAAATGCAGCGCATCGAAATAGAAGCGCTGCAGCGCCGGATCCTGCGCGCCTGGATGCTCGGTCATATGCGTCAGTGCCGCCGCGCAGCATTCGTCCAGCGCGCGGCGCAAGGCGGCGGGCACTTCGGGCAGGACTTCGTAGGCGTCATCACTCTGGCGCGCCAGCGTGCTCCATTGCCGGGCCAGCCGCGTCAATGGCTTGCGCACGACGGCCGGCGCGCTGCGGCGCACCTCGCGCAGCGATTGGGGGTCGAGTTCCGCGGTGTACATGGCGCGGCCGCGCTCGACCAGGTTGTGGGCCTCGTCCACCAGCACGCTGGCGCGCCAGGCATTGGCCGCGGTCAGCGCGTACAGCAACGCGCTGCGGTCGAAGTAGTAGTTGTAGTCGGCCACCACCACGTCGCTCCAGCGCACCAGTTCCTGCGACAGATAGTAAGGGCAGATCCCGTGTGCCAGCGCCAGCGTGCGCACTGCGGCGCGGTCGCGCACCGGCACGCCGCGCGCGGCTTCGCGTGCTGCCGGCAGGCGGTCATAGAAGCCGCGCGCTAGCGGGCAGGACTCGCCATGGCAGGCCAGCTCCGGATGCTCGCAGGCCTTGTCGCGGGCCACCAGCTCCAGCACATGCAGCGGCTGCGCGCCATGGCCGCGCAGCGCATTGGCGGCGTGCAGCGCCACGCCGCGCCCGGTGGAGCGGGCCGACAGGAAGTAGACCTTGTCGATGCCCTGCCCCGGCATGGCCTTGAGCACCGGGAACAGCGTGCCGACCGACTTGCCGATGCCGGTGGGCGCCTGCGCCAGCAGGTGGCGGCCCGCGCGGTTGGCGTTGTAGACCGCCTGCGCCAGTTCGCGCTGGCCCGGGCGGAAACCCTGGTGCGGAAAGGCCAGCTGCGCCAGCGCGCCATCGCGTGCCTGCCGATGGGCCAGTTCCGCCTGCGCCCAGTGCAGGAACTGCTCGCAGGTCTGCACGAAGAAGGCTTCAAGCGCCTGCGCAGTGAAGTGCTCCGCGACCGGGTGCTCGCGCTGGCTGATGATGTCGAAATAGACCACCGCGATCTCCAGCCCGGGCAGCCCCAGCTTGCGGCATAACAGGCAGCCGTAGACCTTGGCCTGCGCCCAGTGCAGGTGGCGGTGGTTGTCCGGCACGGCGGCATCGCCGCGCACGGTCTTGATTTCTTCCAGCCGGTTGGCGGCGGGATCGTAGCCATCGGCGCGGCCGCGCACATGCAAGGGGCCGAAATCGGCGGCAAGCGCCACCTCGGCCTGGTAGCCCTCCACGCGCCGGCTGGTCACTACGGCATGCCCGGCCACGCCCTCCTGCGACGATGGCGTCGGCACGAAGCGCAGGTCCAGGTCACCCGCCTTGGCAGTGAACTCGCACAGCGCGCGCACGGCCACCACGTAGGCCGGAGCGGCTGGCGTGGCAGGCGGGGCTGGAATGGGCGGCGGGACGGCAGACACAGGAACGGGGCGCGGCAATAACTGTATGAATATACAGTATCACGCAAGGGCGTTACCGCGTGACGGCCGCTCCGGCATAAGGAAAGAGCAAAACGTTATTTCCATGTGCCCCACCCGCCGCTCTATATTGTCTGGCTTACAAGACAACAACTACCTGCCGGCAAGCCGGCGGCGGACCATGACCGGAGCACAACCTTGACCCGCGGCATCACCCTTGGCGACACCCTCTCCTGGCCCGCGCGCTATCTGCCGCGCAAGACCGCGCTGGTCAGCGGCATCGGTGCCAGTCGACGCGCGTGGACGTATGCGGAGCTCGATGCCGAGGTCAACCGCCACGCGCACGCGCTGCAGTCGCTGGGGATCGGCAAGGGCGACGTGGTCGCGGCCTTCCTCTACAACACCCCGGCCTTCGTCTTCACGCTGCTGGCCACGGCGCGCATTGGCGCGGTCTACAACCCGGTCAACTACCGCCTGGCTGTGCAGGAACTGGCCTACATCCTGAACGATGGCGGCGCCAAGGCAGTGCTGTTCGAGCAGGAAGGCGCGGGCGTGGTGGAGAAGGCCGCCGAACTGGCGCCAGGCACCGCGCTGCGTATCTATGCCGACCCCGATGCCGCGCCCGCCTTCGCCACGCACCGGCTCGACACGCTGGCCGCGGGCCAGCCGGCCACGCCGCCCGCGGTGACGGTCCATGAAGACGACCCCTGCATCCTGATGTACACCAGCGGCACCACCGGCCGCCCCAAGGGCGTGGTGCACACCCATCGCAGCAAGCTGCAGCATAACGCGATGATGCACCAGGCCATGACGCTGTCGCGCGAGGACGTGGGCCTGTCGGTCGCGCCGCTGAACCATACTGCCGAGCTGCATACCAGCTTCCTGCCCCGCCTGCAGGTCGGCGCGACGCAGGTGCTGCAGCGCCGCTTCGACGCGGGCGAGGCCTGGCAACTGGTGGAAAGCGAACGCGTCACGCATTTCTTTGCCGCCCCGACCATGGTGGGCATGCTGCTGAACCATCCGGATGCCGACGCGCGCGACGTGTCTTCGCTGCGGCTGGTCGAATACGGCGGCGCATCGATGGCGCCGCACCTGATCCGCGAGTGGGACCGCAAGGTCGGCGCCGGGCTGGTGCAGGTGTACGGCACCACGGAGATGGGCCCGTGCATGTCGGTGCTTTACCCACATGAGCAGCTGAGCCACGCTGGCTCGGCAGGCCTGCCCGCGCTCGGCCATGAACTGGTGGTGGCCAGGCTGCGCGACGACGGCGAGCCGACCGACCCCTTGCAGCCGTGCGCGCCGGGCGAAGTCGGCGAAGTGCTGGTGCGTGGCCCCTGCATGATGCAGGGCTACCTGAACCGCCCGGATGCCAATGCGCGCGCGCTCGCGCACGGCTGGTACCACACCGGCGACCTCGGCAGCCTGGATGCGGACGGCTACCTGTGGATCCGCGACCGCATCGACTACATGATCAATTCCGGCGCGGAGAACGTCTATCCGCGCGAGGTGGAAGACGCACTGATCGAACACCCAGCCGTGCTGGAGGTAGCCGTGCTGGGCGAACCCGATCCGACCTGGGGCCAGGTGGTCGGCGCCTATGTGGTGACACGCAGCGACGCACCGGTCAGCGCGGCGCAGCTCGACGCCTTCCTGCTGCAGGGTGACCGGCTGGCAGCCTACAAGCGCCCGCGCCGCTATCACTTCCTGGACGCATTGCCCAAGACCACCAGCGGCAAGATCCAGAAGCACATGCTGCGCGCCGGCGCCACGGCCTGAGCCTCAGACTAGGCGCGCGTCATACTGCCAGCGGCGCAGCTTGACGTAGGCCAGCCGCGCCGCGTCGGGGTGTGCCGGGTTGACCAGCACGTTGTGTTCTTCAGGGATGACGATAGAGGGCACCAGCAGCAAGGCGCTGGTTCCCTCGGCGGTCCAGGCTTCGCCGGTGTCGAGGCTGGTCTTGCCGGCGGGAATGGCATCCCATCCAACGGGGGCAGTGTCCGCGCTCAGTTGCTGCGCCGCCGCCCATAGTTCGTCAGGGATGTCGATCCGGACCAGGTAGCGGTTCAGTGGCAGCCCGCCCGCGCCCAGGTGGACCAGCGTTTCCAGGCAAGCCAGCGCGATGCTGGACGCCGCATAGATCAAGGGCGTGCCCTGCCGGTTCCAGCGCCCGCCGGTGGCCTTGGCGCCGGCGCCGCTGGCATCGTCCGCGGTGTAGTCTGGGGTGTCGGTCGCGATCCGCCAGGCTGGCCTCACGCGTACGCCCCGCTCTGCATCCTGGCCACTAGGTCGGAAACGATGCGCTGGCCGGCGAGCGTATCCATCAGCTCAGCGGGGCGGCGCCCGCCCAGCGCCGGCGACGGCTGCTCCAGCCACTGCGCCACCCACTGTGCCGCGCTGAAACCGCGCGGATCGCCCGAGCTTTCCACCAGCGCCTGGACCTGTCCGACCAGCCGCGCCATGCCCAGCACACGCTCGCTCTGCTCGCTCGACAGGTTCTGGTGCGCCCGTGCCTTGCGGTCCACAGTGGCGCGCGGCAAATCCAGTGTCTTGATCAGCTGCTCCTTGGTCGTGCCCATGGATTCGGCCAGGCGGGTCAGGTCTGAAGCCGGCACGCCTTCACGAATCGCGCGGATGACCGACATGGCACCTTGCGTCGACAGGCTGGCCTCATAGACGGCGACATAGTTGTTGACGCTCAGCTCGGGCGGTGCCGGGCGTTCATGAGCCAGCGGATAGCGGCCTTCGGGAGTGAGCGTGAGCGGCATGGCAGACCTCATCAAATGAGCATTCAGTATAGCTCAATTGACAAAAGCCGCCTGCGCACCCGCCATGCATCCGTTGGTGGTTGCCCTGCCAGGCGCACTATAAGCCCCGCGTGTACCGCCGGCTGCCCTTGCCGGCGGCCAGTGCAGCGCGGGCCGGCCGTGTGCGGCGGACTGCCGGACTGGCGGGGCCGGCGGCGGCCGTGGTTGCGGCATCCGCCTGGTCGCGATACTCGGCCAGCAGGCTTTCCCGCTGCCGCACCCGTTCTTCCAGCACGGCGAGCGTCTGGCCAAGGCGTGTCATCTCGCTGCCCTGGCGCGACGCGGCCTCGGCGGCACGCGTCAGCCGCTCAACGGCCGCCTTGCGCTCGGCTTCCAGCAGCTTCTGGGCTTCCCTGGCCGTCACGCGCGCGGCATCCAGCTCCAGCGCCATGCGGCGCTCATTGGCGGCGGCGCGCTGGGTCACGGTTTCCCGCTCTTGGTCCCACGCCGCCCGCTGCGCGGCGAAATCCTGCTGCATCGCGTTGTGTGCCAACACCGCCGCGGCCGATTCTGCGCGCATGGTCTCCGCCTGTTGCTGCAAGGCGGCGGCCGCTGTTTCAGCACGCACGGCGCGCTCCGTGGCGTCGTCTCGGGCCCGTGTCAGTTCCGCCATGGCCGTCTCGGCCCCTTCCAGTCGGGCCTGCATGACCTGGCGTTCCTGCGCCAGCGCCTCGCGCTCCTGCTCCAGTGCCGCCCGGGCCTCGGCCAGCGCCGCCTCACGCTGCACCAGCGCGGCCTCGGCCGAAGCCTTGGCCACCTGCAGCGCCGCTTCCCACAGGTAGCGCGCTGCCTCCGTGACTGGCTCCGGGCATCCTGGTGCGGGCGCAAAGCCCTGTGGATCCTGGATACGTCCACCCAGCGCCGCAAACCAGGCATCCAGGTGCGGGCTGACCGTATTGGGCGAACCCCGCCCCAGGTGCAGGCGGATGCGTTCGATGGTGGGCCGCTGGCCGGCCTTGAGCAGGCTGTCGGCGGCCTGCCAGACGTCGTCTCGGGTAATGCCACGGCTGCGGAGGGTTTCCATGATGGGATCCGGCAAAAGTCTGTGAGGAAGACAAATAAGGTTCGATAATGGAGAGTTATCGGCTGTTATTTGTCTTTTCCGTATGATATATTACAGCATACATCCTATTTAATATGGTAAAAACCCGAGAAGCCCACGAGGCCTACTTTCCACCGATCGCATCCGATGTCGAACTACCGGCGCCGCTTCGCCCGTCCGAACTGGATCCTCTTGCCGAGCAAGCGGCCAATGCCCTGCGCCGCGAAGGCGAATCCCAAAACACGGTGGCGAGCTACCGGTCCGCATTGCGCTACTGGTCTGCCTGGTATGCCCTGCGCTACCGGCAACCTGTGCGGCTCCCGCTCGCGCCTGCCGTCGTCATCCAGTTCATCGTCGACCACGCCACGCGCCAGACGCCGCAAGGCCCTGTCTGCGAGATGCCTACGGCCATCGACCAGGCGCTGGTCGCTGACGGATACAAGGCACGACCCGGCCCGCCCGCGCTGTCCACGCTGACCCACCGGCTGGCGGTACTGGCCAAGGCCCACCGTCTGCAGGCCCTGCCCAACCCCTGTGCCGAAGCTGCGGTGCGCGAACTGATGGCCGGCATCCGGCGTGCCTATGCGCGCCGCGGGCAGCGGCAGGCGCGCAAGGCGGCGCTGACCCGCGATCCGCTGCTGCGCCTGCTCGATACCTGCGATGACTCGCTGCGCGGCCTGCGCGACCGCGCGCTGCTGCTGTTTGCGTGGGCCAGTGGCGGGCGCCGCCGCTCTGAAGTCGCGCGCGCGACCCTTGAGCACCTCACCCGGCTTGGCCCGGGTGACTTCGTCTATGCACTGGGCTGGTCCAAGACCAACCAGTCGGGCAACGAGCACGCCGATACCGCCAAGCCCGTCACCGGTGCCGCCGGCCAGGCGCTGGAGGCATGGCTTGCGGCCGCCGGCATCAGCAGCGGGCCGCTGTTTCGCCGCATCCGCCGCGGCGGGCATGTGGCAGAAGCTTTGTCCGATGCGGCAGTCAGCCGCATCGTCAAGACGCGCTGCGCACTGGCGGGACTGGAGGGCGACTACTCGGCGCATTCACTGCGCTCGGGCTTTGTCACGGAGGCTGCTGCGCAACAGGTGCCGCTGGCCGAGACCATGGCCATGACCGGCCACGCGAGCGTGTCGACGGTAGTGCGGTATTTCCGCGCCGCGGACGCGCGGCGCTCGCGTGCGGCCGACCTGCTGGCGCAAGCGCCGCAATCCGCCGAAGGCGACTGACGGCGGCTTGCAACTGGCGCCAATCATGCCGCGCAGCCGGCGCAAATACGGGTATTTCGCTAGCTGGCAGCGCTGGCTCGGGCTGCGGGGGGTGCCTATACTGGCAGCGCGCCGCACAGTGCCAGGCATGGCCGGCCGCGCCCGGAGAATCCGGCAGGCAATCGCCACTGGCACGATGTGCAGCGGCGGCCCATGGGATGCCATTGCGCACCACCTGCCTGGACCGGAACAAGCAGAAACGCGGAGAAGATGGGGATGCCCAACGAACAATTCCTCGCCACCCAGGAAACCCGGCGCTCGGGGCTGAAAGCCCTGCGGGCTGCCTTGCTGCAGGTTCACAAGGAAGTCATCGGCTATGACAGGACCCAGTATGAGCGCCTAAACGGCCCGATTCCGGCTGGCCTGTTTGTGCAACTGGTGACTGAAGACAACTACTTCCGCTGGCTCGACCCGCTGTCGCGCCTGATCATCGAGATCGACGAAGAGCTGGAGGCCAAGGAACACCACGACGAAACCTGCCGAGCAGTCGGACGCGCCGCGGAAAGGCTGTTCAGCGACGGTTCTGACCCGGCCTTCCGCAAGCGTTACCAGGAAGCCCTGCAGGACGAGTCCGGCGTCATCGTGGCGCACGGACGGCTGATGTCGGTGATCGGGCAGCTGCGCCAGTTGCCATAGCACGGCGGATTGCGCGGGCGCGTTGCGCGCCCCACGGTATAGCCTGCCCGCCTACTTCGCCGGTTTCGGTTCCGGCCCGGGTTTGCGCGGCGCATGGGTATCGACAGCCACGGGGTCGCTCGCCGGGAACGTCTCTTTCAGCGCCTCGTCCAGTTCGCGCTCGATCAGTTCATCCTTGCGCTGTTGTTCACTGGAGGCCGGCGTCTGGTGCTTCTGCGTTGCGGGCTTGGTCATGGCGATGGGGCTCCGTTGGCGTCCATGAGCGGATGGTAATCCCGTGCGGGCCGCCTTGCCATCACGGCGACGCATGGTCATCGGCCCCTGCCACCGTGGCCGCCACCGCGTCCGCCTCCATGCCAGCCGCCATTCCTGTGGCCACCACCGCCATGCCAGTGATGCCCGCCGTAACCGCCGCCATGGATATAGGTAAAGCTGCCGTAGAAGCCACCGTAGCCGGGCCAGGCACCGTAGTACGGGTAGTACGGCGCAACCGGGTAGCCATCGTAGTAGTAGGCAGACGACACCGGATAGGCCGGATAAGCGGGGTAGTAAGGGTCACCTGCATAGGGATAGGCGACGCAGCCAGCCAGCACTGCCACGCAGAGGGCCGCTCCCAATCCATATCGCATGATCTGCTCCTCACCGTGGCGCCGGTATTCGGCTGTCTGACAGCAAGTTAGACCGCGCCGCAAGCCTCACAATTCCTCGAAATGCAGCCGCGTCCTGATGACGTGCGGGCATCGACGTGCGCATATCGGGACAATTCAACGCCCTATTTAGGAAATATCCGATATTCAGATGAGAAACAACAGAATGCAGTCCTCTTGCACCCGGCCCGCGGGTGCCCCGACTGAGTCAGGTTGACCACCTTCCTGGTTCCTTACACTGCCACGTTGGTCCCCGCCATCGTGGCATTTTTTTCGCCGCGTTCCTGCTGCAGGCGCTACAGGCCCTTCTCGACCATGTCGAGCAAGCGCTGCCCGAGGATCTCTGCCTGCTCCCTGGCGCGGCTGCGCAGCGGGCCGTCGATCAGCAGGATGGCGAGGCCATGCACGGCCGACCACGCCAGGTACTCCGCGCCCGGCCGGCGCTCGGGCGGCAGCACGCCGGCTTCCACCAGCTTGTCGAGCGCCGCGCCCAGCAGCTGGAACGGATTGAGGCCGCTGTTGCCCGCCTTGGCCGGGTCGGCATCGTCTTCCACTTCATTCGGCACCGAAAACGCGGTGCGGAACAGTCCGGTCTCGGCCAGCGCAAAGCGCAGGTAGCCGGTGCCGACCGCACGCAGGCAGGCACGCGCATGCGCGGCGGCCCCGCGGCCCGGCCGCAGCCCGCCGATTTCACCCTCCATGGCAATGGCAAGCGACGACAAGGCCGAGGCCCGCACCGCCTGCAGCAGGTCCTGCCGGCTGGCAAAGTGCCGATACGCGGCATTGGGCACCACACCGGCACGGCGCGTGGCCTCGCGCAGCACGATGGCGTCGGGGCCACCCTCGCGCGCCAGGTCGATGCCGGCGTCCAGCAGCGCGCGGCGCAGGTCTCCGTGGCGGTAGGTGGCGCGCGCCGGGGGCGCGGGGACAGCCCGGGTCATGCGGACCCTCTTGAATATGGATAACGGTTCATGATGTGCATACGCTTATAGTGAACAGTGTACACAATCAAGCGAAAACAAGTCTGTCGCAACGAGGATTGCAGGAATCAGCGGACCGGAATGCGGGCTTCAGAGGATTGGCGCGAACAGCTTGGCGACGTGCATCGCCACGCGCAGCGGCGCCGGCGCGTCAAGGAACTCGTCTACGCCGATGCGCCGGGCCTGGGCGAAGTCGGCTTCGAGCATGGTGGCCACGCTCGCGGCAAAGCCCTTGTCGGCGGTCATCACCATCAGCTCGAAGTTGAGCCGGAACGAGCGGTTGTCCAGGTTGGCCGTGCCGACAGCCGCGGCTTCGTCGTCGACCAGGATGACCTTCTGGTGCAGGAAGCCCGGCTGGTAGCGATACAGCTTGATGCCGGCGGACACGGCCTGGTACGCATAGATGGTGGAGGCGGCATAGACTACCAGGTGATCGGGCCGCGCCGGAATCAGGATGCGCACATCCACGCCGCGCAGCACGGCCAGCCGCAGCACCGCAAACACCGCCTCGTCCGGCACGAAATACGGCGACGTGATCCACAGCCGGTGGCGCGCCGACTGGATGGCCTCGACAAAGAACAGCGAACAGGTCTCCTGCGCGTCGGCAGGGCCTGACGGCACCACCTGGCAGGTCATGCGCCCGCCCACCTCAGGCGGCGGCATCAGCAGGTGCGGCACCTCGCGCGCGGCCCAGAACCAGTCTTCGGCAAAGGCCATCTGCAGGTCCAGCACGGCGCTGCCGCGCAGCGCGATATGGGTGTCGCGCCACGGCGCCAGCGGCGGGCGTTCGCCCAGGTATTCGACGCCGACGTTGTGGCCACCAACAAAAGCCTCGCTGCCGTCGACGATCACCAGCTTGCGATGGTTGCGAAAATTGAGCTGGAACCGATTGACAAAGCCGCGGTGCGTGGAGAACGCCCGCGCATCGACACCGGCCTCGGTCAGCGTACGCACGTAGCGGCGCGGCAGCGCGTGGCAGCCGATGCGATCGAACAGGAAGTACACCTTGACGCCGGCCCGTGCACGCTCACACAGCAGCGCCTGCAGGCGCTGGCCCAGCGCGTCGTCATGCACGATGAAGAACTGCACGATCAGCACCTGGCTGGCCCGCGCGATCGCGGCAAAGATCGCCTCGAAGGTCTGCTCGCCATTGACCAGCAAGCGCACGTCATTGTTGGCCAGGCACGGCATGCCGGTCAGCCGGGGCAGCGCACGCATGCAGACCTGCGCCGGCGCATGGACCACGCAGGCGCTGCGCGCCTCGCGCTCGCGCGGGGTCATGCCGTGGCGCAGCTCGCGCAGGTGGTCGTCATTGAAACGCCGCGCATCGACGTAGCCGGCGAAGGTGCTGCGCCCGAAGACCAGGTAAGGCACCAGCGTGAAGTACGGCATCATCAGCAGCGACCCCGCCCACGCGATCGCGCCGGGCGCGGTGCGCACCGTCATGACGGCATGCAGGGCGGCCACCACGCCGACGACGTGAAAGCACAGGACGATGATGGCGATGACACTCGGGCTCTGCAGCATCGGTGGGCTTGAGTCCCCGGACCAGAACGGGATGCGCGCTATTTTGGCACACCCCGCCCGGATGTTGACAGCACGGCGCCCATAACTTCAACGCGGCTGCCTTCTTTTTTGGCACGCCGACAGCATCACGGTGCCAGGCCGTAGTCTGGCCACTGTTCCCTGGCTTGTCCACAGGAACTGTGGACAACTTTCCATATCGCCATCGGCCCCGTCGACACGCGCTCCGTCACGCCAACAACGCGAGCGCCATCAAAAAAACAGCAGAAATTTCAGAAATGTCTGATTGTCCCGTTGACCGCACTTTTTGTACGCTTGCTGCTTGCGAGCGGTAGTGCTGCGTGCGTGCGCGCCTGCCTTCGTTCCATCGCGGTCCGGCCGTCCCTGCCAAGCTCTCGTATTTCGCCATCGATGAATATTGCGCGGCTCATGGACAAGTCGCCCCAACTCCGGCCGGTGCCGGAACTGCTGGCACGTTCCGGTTATCGTTGCAACGTGTTTGAATCGGGCCGCGACCTGATCCACGGTGTCAGCCAGGTACCGTTCGACCTGCTGCTGATCGATGACGAGTTGCCGGACCTGCCAGCCGTCGACGTTATCCGTGCCGTGCGCTGTGCGCGCTCACGCGATGTGCCCATCATCATGCTTGCGGCCGACAGCAGTGAAGATGGCCTCGTCGATGCACTCGAAGCCGGCGCTGATGACTACGTATGCCGTCCGCTCAATGCGCGCGTGCTGATGGCACGCATCACGGCGCCGCGCCGCCGGGTGACCGGTGAGCGCCTGCGCCAGGGCCTGGTGGTGCGCGTCGGCCCCTATCAGCTCAACAGTGTGGGCCGCTTTGCCACGCTGCGCGACGAGCGCATCGAAATGACGCCGAAGGAATTCGACCTGGCCATGCTGTTGTTCTCCAATGTCGGCCGGGTCCTGTCCAACGACCGCATCCAGCAGGCAGTGTGGCGGCATGAACTGGCGCCGCTGTCACGGGCACTGGCCGGACTGATCTCGCGCCTGCGCAAGACCCTGCGCATCGGCATCGCCAACGGCATCGTCATCACCGTCGTCTACGCGCACGGCTACCGGCTCGACGTACTGGAAGGGGGCGACGCGCCCAGGCTGCCCGCAGTGGGCCGCCGGGTCACCAGACGCAGGCAGCCGGACCGCTAGACCGACAGCGTCGCGGCCAGCGACAGGAAGTCCAGCACGGCCATGCCGGTCGCCGAGCGCTTGGCCTCGCGCTTGGCCGCCGCCGCCGCGGCACCGATATGCTGGCTGCCCAGCCGCTGCAGGCCCGCCACGCCCTCGCCGCTCACACACACCACGCCAACCGCCATCGACACTGGCGCAAAGAAGACCGGCCGCCCGTGCCGGTCTTCGCCATGCATGCCACCGGCGCTGCGATCGGCGGGCGAATACATGGCGCGCGCCGCGTCGTTGAAGCGCCGGATTGCCGCTTGCAGGCGCGCGGCCCAGTCGCTGCTCTGGTACAGCACCAGGAAATCGTCGCCGCCCACATGGCCGAGAAAATCGCGTGCGGGATCACAGGCCTCGGCCAGGATGGCGGCCGCGCCCTTGAGCATCTCATCGCCCTTCCAGTAGCCATACTTGTCGTTGAAAGGCTTGAAATGGTTCAGGTCGACATAGCAGGCGCGGAACTCGCTGGCGGCTTCGATCAGTCGCTCGATATGCTGGTTCAGCGGAATATTGCCGGGCAGAAAGGTCAGCGGATTGGCGTAGCGCGCCGCCTCCATGCGCACTTCGGTGATGGCCCGGATCAGGTCGGCGCCGGTGCCCAGGCCGATATAGCAGCCCTGTTCGGTGATCACGAAACCATCGGCAAGCGAACGCGTGTTCTCGCCGGACAGGATCTGCGCCATTTCCTCCAGGCTGGCGCGATGGTCAAAGCAGGCCGGCTCGCGGTTGGCCATGGCGATGCAGGCCTTCTTGCCATACAGCTCGCGATGGAACGGCGCCGCGTAGCGGTCGACAAAGGCCTGGCGGCTGATGATCGCCAGCGGCCGGCCTTCGTCATTGACGACGGCCACGGCCTGCAGGTCGGGCTGGTCCTGGAAGACGCGCAGCACCGCATCGTTGCTGGTGGCAGGGGACACGGTCGGCGCTGGCCGCAGCAGGCGCCCGGCGGTGATGCCCGACCAGCCTGAGCGCACCATTTGCGGAAACACGGCGATATGGCGCGACGCCAGCGCCTGGTGCACGTGCAGCGGCGCCTGCGCGGCCGGCCGCGCCACGGGCCGGCCCACGTAGTAGCCCTGGGCGCCGGTCACGCCCAGGTCGCGGATCACGGCGAGCTCGTCTTCGTCTTCGATGCCTTCGGCGATCACGCGCCCGCCAAAGGCGCTCATCATGCGCAGCAGCGCGCGCAGGATTTCCAGCCGGCGCGAACAGGAAGCAATGCCCCGCACCAGCGATTTGTCGATCTTGACGAAGTGCGGCGACAAGTGCGCCAGCAGGTCGAGGTTGGCATGCCCGGTGCCGAAATCATCCAGCGCGTATTGCATGCCGAGCTCGCGCAGCACCGCCATCGCCTGGGCAAAGCTGGCCGCATCGCCGATCGGGGTCTGTTCGGTGACTTCGATCACCAGGCGCGATGGCGCAATGCCCGCTTCCAGCAGCGCCGCCATCAACCGCCCGCGCTCGGCCAGCAGGTGCCGCAATGTCATGGGGCTGAAATTGAGGAAGAGCTTGCCGGGCAGGTCCAGGCTGCGCCAGGCGGCCAGCGCGGTGCGCGCCGCGTGGATCTCCAGCGCCATGGTCGCGGCAACGCCCTGCGCCAGCCGGAACAACGCGTCGGGTTTCGCCCAGGGCGAGCCGGCCGGGCCCCGGATCAGCGCCTCGTAGCCAAGAATTTCGGCATTGTCGGCCTGCACGATCGGCTGGAATACCGCGTGCAGCGGCGGCAGCCGTGCACGCGCCAGTGCCGCCGCGACGGGGGTGCCAGAAGATGCGACAGGTGCGCGGTCGTGCGAAGGCGTGGCGGCAGGCAGGCCTGTCATGGAGGAAATCCGGGGGTGGAGCAAGATGGGCGAGCGACATTGCATGACATGGAGATGACAGCGTGATGACAAAGATCCTCATTCCATGTCACGCCGGCGTCACGTTGATGACCGACCATCCGTGCGCCGCCTGCGACCGCCCCGGACAGAGGACAGCGCGTGCGGCAATTCGGGTCAAGCCCGGGCCGTGCATCCTTCTGGAGCCAGCGTGCCCGTTTGGAGTCTTCTCCGTGTTGCAAGTCATCAAGACACACCTGCCCGGCCGCAGCCGGGCAGCTGCCCCCGCGCGGCTGTTCGCGCGGCTTTCCGCACGACTGGGCCGCCTGCCGCTGGTGGCGCGCCTGTGCGCCGCCTTTGCCCTGGTGTACCTGTTCGGCGCCGCCGTCGGGTTGACCGGCATCGCCAACCTGGTCTCGATCAAGGCGCGCACCGACACCCTGTACCAGCACGACATGCACGGCGCCATCTCGGCCGAGCGTGCGCAGTCGGCGCTGGCTACGCTTGGCCGTGCCCAGCTGGCGCTGACCATGGCCACCAGCAGCACCGAGCGCGACGATGCCGCCGCCGACATCGCGCGCGGCCTGTCGCAGCTCGATGCTGCGCTGGCCGGCGTACGCCAGGCCGCCGCGGCACAGGCCGCGCCGCTGCTGCGCGAACGCCAGCGCGCTGGCGAGCTGGTGCAGGCCTACGTGGCGCTGCTGCGCAAGCAGCCACTGGACTCGCTGCAATTCGACAGCGCGGTCTCGGTCGACGGCCACTTCGTCACCGAACAGCTGCAATCCCTCAGCCGGCAGGTGGAAGCCGTGCGCCAGCAGCAGGAACAAAAGGCCGCGGCCACGGTGGCCAGCGTGGCGGCCAGCCAGCTGCGCGCGCAGGCATGGATGGCCGCCCTGCTCGGCGCCAGCCTACTGGCGGCCGCCGCGCTGGCGTGGATCGCGGCGCGCAGCCTGCGTGCCGAGCTTGGCGGCGAGCCGCGTGACGCCGCCGAGATCGCGCGCCGCATAGCCGCCGGCGACCTGACCGCCACCATCGCCCTGCGCCCGTCGGACCACAGCAGCATGCTGCACCACGTGGCCGGCATGCGCGACCAGCTTGCCGGCGTGCTGGCGCGTATCCAGGCCAGCGCACAGGAGATCACCGCGGCCGGCCAGCAGATCGCCGAAGACAACCAGGCCCTGTCGGCGCGCACCCAGCAGCAGGCCAGCGCGCTCGATGCCACCACCGGCAGCATGCAGGCACTGGCCGCACGCGTGGCCGACGCGCACGCCCAGGCGACCGAATCGAGCCAGATGGCCAGCCAGGCACGTGCCGCCACCGATGCCGGCGCTGCCGTGGTGCAGCAGATGCGCGGCGCGATGGATACGCTGCACGGCCACTCGCGCCATATCGCCGAGATCGTCGGCGTGATCCAGGGCATCGCCTTCCAGACCAATATCCTGGCGCTGAATGCCGCCGTGGAAGCGGCCCGCGCCGGCCCCGCCGGCCGCGGCTTTGCGGTGGTTGCGCAAGAGGTGCGCGCGCTGGCCCAGCGCAGCGCCGATGCGGCGCGCGAGATCGGTGGCATCGTCGGCACGGCTACACATGAGATCGAGCAAGGCGCGCGCCTGAGCGCCAGCGTGGTGGAGGCGATGGACCGCATCGCGGCTACCGTCGGGCACAGCCATGCGCTGGCCGAGGCGTTGCGCACGATTGCCGACGAGCAGGCCGGCAGCGTGCAGGCCGCCGGGCAATCCGTATCGCAGCTGCGTCAGACCGCCCAGCAGAATGCGGCGCTGGTCGATGACCTGGCCAGCCAGGCAGCCCGGCTGGACCAGCAGGCAGCGGCGCTGGCCGACGATGTGGCCCGCTTCCGCTTCTAGTCTGTGTCATCTTTGTACCGGCCAGATGTGTCTGGGCGAAACATTTGTCATGGCGGCGTAACCGGCATTTACGTCTTCCCCGACAAAGTTACAGATCTGTTTCAACTGAACCCGCGCCGGTTACGTGTCAGCCTGCCCCTGGCGAGTAATCTTGGTTCACACCAACTGAACTGGCACCCGCACAGGAAACCATGGCTGAACGACTCATCATGCTGGACGTACCCGGCGTCCTGTATTCCGACCGCTCCCGCACCCGCCTCGGCGGCATTCCGGATTCGGGCACGCTGCGCGACGTCCGGTTCTTTGATCCTGTCGCGCTGGGGTTCGTACGCAGGTTGTTCGGCGTGGCCGGCGCCCGCGTGGTGGTGTCCGACGCCTGGCGCCGCGGCACGCCCGCGGCAATCCTGCAGCAGCTGGACCTGCAGGTCGAAGCCATGACCCCGCCGGCCGCAGGCGGCCATGGCGCGGAAATCGAAGCCTATTTCGCCCAGGGCGCCATGCCGGTCCACTACGTGATCATCTCCTGCGCCGCCCCGGAGTCGATGCCCGAAGCCTTGCGCGAGCACCTCGTCACCGTTGACCCGGCTGCCGGGCTGACGCTGGAGAACTTCCAGCAGGCGCTAGGCATCCTGGGCGTGGCCTGCCCGTCCACGGTGATGCCCGCACCGAAACTGGATGCCGGCCTGAAGGCCAAGCTGGCCCAGCTGCAGCAGCTCGCCCGGGAAAATCCGGCCCGCTTCGACGGCGCGCGGGCACCGGCACGCAAGCGCACGCCTGTCCACGCCTGATCCCGCAGCAGCACATCCCGACGGGGCGCCAAAAGGCGCCCCGTTTGCATTGGTACGCCCTGCGATCCCGTATCATGCTCGGTTTCACCGGAACGCACAGTCAGGACGCCGCCATGCCTCACCTCGTCATCGAACTCACCGAAAACACCCGCCTGAACTGCTCGCAGGAAGAGTTGCTGGATGAAGCCAATGCCGCCCTGCTGGCTTCCGGACAGTTCCAGGAGGCGGATATCAAGTCGCGCTGCATCACGCTGTCGACTTACCGCCAGGGCGTGGACGCGGTCGAGCGGGCCTTTGTCCACGCGCGCCTGTCGATCCTGGACGGCCGCGACACCGCCGTGCGCCAGGCACTGGCGCAGGCCGTCTGCGACGTGATCGCCGAAGCGGTGCGGGCTGGCTCCGGCACCGGCCAGGACGTGCAGGTGTCGGTAGAGGTCTGCGAGATGGCGCGGGCGACCTATGCCAAGCAGGTGGTGGCCTGAGGTAGCGGACCGGAGGGTGGCGGCCAAATAAAAAACCCGCGGCCATTGCGGCCGCGGGCGGAAGCTTCAGGAAGACTCCGGAAGCTCTGTCATGGGGAGCGCCCCCGCACCCATGACCTGACCGATTCTAGGGGGGCGCCCGTGCTTCCAGTTTGACGCAGGTTAAACTTGTTCCAGTCGGATCCGCTTGCGGCCAGCCTGGCATGAATCACCCGGCGGCCGCATCAACCCGGGTCGGTCACTTCCTGCGGGGCAACGGCAGCGCGCACCGGCGCCAGCCCGTCCCTGCCCTCCGCGCCATGGGCGTCGTCGGCAAGCACGGACCGCACAATCTCGGCAAACGCCGCGTCCGCTTCCGGCATCGGCAGCAGCATCCAGACGTGGAACATCCCCTCGCCCTCGTGATACCGAAGCGGCAGGCCTTGCTCGTCGGCCATCTGGCGGAACTTCCTGCAGTCGGGCAGCAGGATGTCATGGGTGCCGATGAACAACGTGGTGGGCGGCAACCCGCGCAACACGCTGTGCATGGGACTGACCTGCGGCAAGGTCACCGGATCCGCGCCGGCATAGACACGCCCGCATTCAATGCCCCCGGGGCGTGACAGCATCGGGTCGAACGGCTCCAGGGCATCGATGCCGGGATTGTTGCCGGTGGCATCCAGGAACGGCGACATCAATACCAGGCGCCGCGGCAGCGGTTGGCCGCTGTCGCGCAGCACCTGTGCCAGCGCCAGCGCCATGCCACCGCCAGCGGAATCGCCCATGACGGTCAGGTCTGCGCCCGGATAGCGCTGCTGCAGCGCCTGCCACAGCGGCACCATGGCCGCGAACACGTCGCGGTGAGTATGTTCCGGCGCCAGCGGATAGACCGGCACCGTCACCGCGCAGCCAAGCGCGTCCACCAGCTTGCCGACGAAATCCCAGTGCTGGCTTACGATATCGAAAACATAGCCGCCGCCGTGCAGGTAAAGGATATGACGGGCCTTACCGTGCGCAGGCCCGCTCCTGGGCTGCACGGTGTAGACCTCCATCCCGGCGATCCGCTCCTCGCTGACCGCGTGCCGCGCGAGCAGGCGGCGGGACGGATAGGCGCGCCCGGCGATACGGCGCCGCCGGATTTCATCATGGAGCGCCTGGGCGCTGGCAAACCGCCGCTTGCGCCGGACCAGGCGCAAGGCAAGCCGCCACAGCTGGCATTGCAGACTTGGCATCGTGTCTCCTCCCGCGCCGGTCTGTCGCCGGCGGCTGAAAATGCAGGAACGCGCGGCACGTATTGCGCTCACGCATAAAAAAAAGGAGCCGGCAAGCGGCTCCTTTTTTGTCAGGACAATGTGGCGCAGATCAGGCTGCGGCGTCCTTCAGCTTCTTCAGCGGACGGACCTTGACCTTGACGCTGGCCGGCTTGGCCGGGAACCAACGCTCTTCACCGGTGAACGGGTCCTTGCCGAAGCGCTTCTTCTTGGCCGGCACTTGCTGCGCCGTGACCTTCAGCAGGCCGGGCAGCGTGAACTCGCCAGCGCCCTTCTTGTTCAGCGCGCCGATGATGGTGGTTTCCAGGTGGGCCAGCACCGTCTTCACGGCCTTGGCTTCCAGTTGGGTCTGAGCTACCAGGTGAGCGACCAGGCTCGACTTGTTGAAGGTGTCCTTCAGCGGGCGCGCAACGGGCGCAGCGGCCGGAGCAGCCTTCTTGGCCGGCGTGGCCTTCTTGGCGGCAGCCTTCACGGGTGCCTTGGTTGCCGCAGCCTTCTTGGCAGCGGGCTTGGTTGCAGTCTTCGCGGTCGGTTTCGCTTTGGTCGCCATATCGATATTCGTAAGTTGAACAAATGGGTGTCGGCAGGTGTTTCGCATTGCTTCTCAGCGTTGCGCAATCGTCTTCTCGACGCCCACTGAATCATAGCGGAAAGTACCGTAAGTCAAGGGGTTTTCGTGCATGCGAAACGTAAAACCCCGTGAAAACCCCGGGTTTTGTCGCGGCTTTGCCTCAGTGGAAACGCGAATACGGCCTACGTACCCCCGTTTTGGCGTTCGCGTCAGCCGCTTCAGGTGCCTGCGCGCGCAGCGATGCGCGTGCGGCGGCGCTACCGTTTGCTGCCTGGTCACCCGTGCAAAGCGCCAGCACCGAACCCGCGAAGAGAGTGCCGAGCGCAATCATCGCCAGGCTTGCATCGGCATGCCACCATGCCTGCCAGGACGCAAGCAGGCCGGCCTGCATGCCGAACAGGCTCGCCACGCACAGCAGTGAAACCGGCACGCCGGCCGCCAGTGCGAGCCAGCGCAGGCACCTTGCGCGCGGCGAAGACAAGTGGCGGTTGGGTGTCGATACGGGCGGCATGGGCGGGCTCTCTGGCAGGATGGCTGTGATGGCGGCCATTTTCCGTGCCGGCGGCTGAACGCCGCCTGAGGGTTACGTTCAGCCCGCATTCAGGCAATTTGATGCAAACTCCGGCCCATGAAGTTCAATTTCCCGGCCCTCCTGAGCCCGCGCATGCTGGTCGCTGCGGCGCTGCTGGCGCTGGCGGCGATGCCGGCCGCGCACGCCGACAAGGACGCCGACCGCGCCCGCGCGGCCGTGCAGTCGGGCGAAATCCTGCCGCTGTCGCGCATCCTGGAGACAGTATCGCGCCAGTACGCGGGCGACGTGATCGGCGTGGAGCTGGACCGCGATGACGGCATCTGGCAGTACGAGGTCAAGCTGCTGTTGCCCGGCGGTTCGGTGGCCAAGCTCGAGTACGATGCACGCACGGCCGCCCTGCTCAAAGCCAAGGGGCGTGGGCTGGAAGACGCCCGCCGCAAACCCTGACCGACAGGAGATCCCGATGCGCATCTTGCTGGTCGAAGACGAAGCCGCCCTCGCCGCCCAGGTCCGTGCCAGCCTGGCCGACGCCGGCTATGCCGTCGACGTGGCCGCGGACGGCCTGGACGCCTGCCACCTGGGCGAGCAGGAGCCCTACGACGCCGTCATCCTGGACCTGGGCCTGCCGCGGCTGGACGGCCTTTCGGTACTGCGCCGCTGGCGCGCCGCGCAGGTCAGCGTGGCGGTGCTGATCCTGACCGCGCGCGACAGCTGGACCGAGAAGGTCGAAGGCATCGACGCCGGCGCCGACGACTACCTGGTCAAGCCATTCCGCATGGAGGAGCTGCTCGCGCGCATCCGCGCGCTGATCCGGCGCGCGCACGGCATGCCGGCGCCAGAGCTGCAATGCGGCCCGGTGCGGATGAATCCGCGCGCAGGCACGGTCACCGTCGACGGCACGCCGGTGGCGCTGACCTCGCATGAATTCCGCGTGTTGGACTACCTGATGCACCATCCCGGCGCCATCATCAGCAAGACCGCGCTGACCGAGCATATCTATGCCCAGGACTTCGACCGCGACAGCAACACCATCGAGGTCTTTGTCGGGCGGCTGCGCCGCAAGCTTGGCGTGGACGTCATCGAGACCGTGCGCGGCCAGGGCAACCGGCTGCGGCCGCCGTTGCAGCTGCAGCCCTAGATGCCCGCCCGCCTGCGCCGGTCCCTTGCGCTGCGCCTGCTGGCAGTGGCGGCGATCTGGCTGGCAGCGGCGCTGGGCGTCAGCGGCTGGCTGCTGTCGACACTGTTCGAGCGCCACGTCAACAACACCTATGTGCGCCAGCTCGACCACCAGTTGGCGGGCCTGGCCGCGGCGCTGGACTGGAGCGCCGACGGCAAGCTGGTCCTTACCCGTACCCCTGCCGATCCCCGCTACGAGCTGCCCTACTCCGGCACCTACTGGCAGGCGCGCGCGCCGGGCGCGCTGCTGCGCTCGCGCTCGCTGTGGGATACGGAAATGCCGGTGACGGTGGAGCGCCGCCTTGCCGGCGCCCAGGCCGACGTGCGCCCGGGGCCCGGCAACCAGTCGTTGCTGGTGGTGTCCCGGCAACTGGTGCTGCCGTCCGCGGATACCCCGGTGGAGATCTCGGTGGCGCTGGACCGGACCGAGCTGCGCGCCGCGCGCCGCAGCTTCAACCGGACGCTGGCGTGGTCGCTGACGGCGCTGGGGCTGGGGCTGATGCTGGCGGTCGCGGCGCAGGTGAAGTTCGGCCTGGCGCCGCTAGCGCGGCTGCGGCGCGCGCTGGGCACGATGCAGGCGCGGCGCGAGGCACGCCTGGGCGGCGACTGGCCCACCGAAGTCGAACCCCTGGTGGCCGAGATCAATGCCCTGCTGGCACGCAATGCCCAGGCGCTGGAACGCTCGCGCCGGCAGGCGGCTGACCTGGCGCACGCGGTCAAGACGCCGCTGGCAGTGCTCGCCAACGAGGCCGAGGCGCTGCCGGGGGCGCCGGCGCAAGCCGTGGCGGCGCAGGTCGAAGCGATGCGCCGGCAGGTCGACCGCCACCTGGCGCGCGCCCGCGCCGCGGGCGCCGCGGCGGCGCGCGGCGAGCGCATCGATGCCGGCCCGCCGGTACGCGAGCTGACGCGTGCACTGGCGCGGCTGCACGCTGAGCGCGCGCTGGCGCTGACGGTTGAAGGCGCCGGGCACTTTGCCGGGGACCGGCAAGACCTGATCGAAATACTCGGCAACCTGCTCGACAATGCCTGCCAGTGGGCGCGCACGCGCGTGCGCGTCACGCTGCAGGAAGCGGATGGCGAGCTCGACATACTGGTCGAAGACGACGGCCCGGGCATGCAGCCGGAGGCGCAGGCACTGGCCACCGCTCGCTATGGCCGGCTCGATGAGGCCGCTGCTGGCAGCGGCCTGGGCCTGGCGATCGTGACGGAAATCGCCGCGATGTACGACGGCAGCCTGGCGCTGGCATCGAGCCCGCTGGGCGGGCTGGCGGCGCGGCTGCGGCTGCCGGCGGGGTTGCCTTGATCAGTGCGCGCGGGCGGCCATGGCCTCGCGCGTGTCGCGTGCCAGCCCCAGCGCAAAGGCGGTTTCCGCCACCAGGAACAGCGGACCGATCAGCAGGCCGACCAGGTCGTCGACGAACGCCGGCTTGCGCCCCTCGTAATAGTGGCCGATGAACTGGATCACCCATCCCGCCACGAACAAGCCAACGCCGATGGCAAGCCACCAGGCGGTGGGCATCGCTGCAATATGTGCGCCGGCATAGAGGAAGAACGCCAGGATGGCCGCCATCGCCACCCCGAACACCAGCGACAGGCGCAGGTAGAACAGGCACGACAGGATGTACAGCAGCATCGCCGGCGTCAGGTAGGCAGAGCCGTCGCCCAGCGGCAGCGCCGGGCGTGCCAGCAGCGTCGTCACTGCCAGCACGATCATCGGGATGCCGATGAAGTGCGTAAAGACGTTGCGCGGGTCGCGATGGTAGGCAGCGTAGTTGGCCAGGTGTTCGATCAGGGTTTTCACGGGGGCGTCTCCTTGTGCGCAGGCGTGCGCGTGCCGCCTGCTGCTGCGCGGCGGGCGCGATGTGGATTTATAGTAGTGGGCGCGCACCGTGCGGTCTGTCAGGTTTTTGACAGTCGGCACAGTCGCGCGTGCCCTTGTGTGTCCCTGCTAACACCCGGCACAGCCCCATATGAAAGGAGACCGGCATGGGACTGGCGAGCCCGCCGCAACGCCCCCGATCGCAACTCGCCGGCACGCTGCCCGGCACGGTGCCGCCGCGCGACGATTCCCTTGCTGCCGTACGTGCCGGCGCGTGGTTCAGCCAGTTGCCGCCGGCGCTGCGCCAGGCACTGCTCGATGACGGCAGCCTGCGCCGGCTGGTGGCCGGCGAGACGCTCTTTGCCCGCGGCGACCGCTTCGACGGCCTGTATTGTGTCGCCAGCGGCACCATGCAGATCCACGCCAGCGGCGAATCGGGCAAGGCGGCGTTGCTCGGACTGCTGGAGCCCGGCACCTGGTTCGGCGAAATCTGCCTGTTCGACGGCCTGCCGCGCACCCACGACGCGCGCGCGGTCAGCGCCACGATGCTGTGGCACGTGCCGCGCGCCAGCCTGGAGCGGCGCCTGGCGCAGCAGCCGGCATGGTGGCAGGCCTTCGGGCAATTGCTGGCCGCCAAGACGCGCCAGGCCTTCAACTATGTCGAGGAAGCGCAATTGCTGCCGCCGGCGGCGCGCATCGCCCGCCGCCTGGCCGCGATCGCCCATGGCTACGGCAACCTGCCGCAGGACCAGGCCACGCAGCGCGTGCGCATCCCGCAGGAACAGCTTGCGCAGATGCTGGGCCTGTCGCGCCAGACCGTGAACCACGCGTTGCGCGAACTGGAAGCGCGCGGGCTGCTGCGGCTGGAGTATGGCGGCATCGAACTGCTTGACCTGCCGGCGCTGGAAGCGCTCAACTGAATGCATCGCACCGGAGCCCCGCACACCATGATGACCCTGGACGCCCCCCAACTGGACGCCTGGCTGGCACGCCTCGGCATTGCCGCCCCGCCCTCGCCCACGCTGGAAGCGCTGGATATCGTACTGGCCGCGCACCTGGCCAGCATTCCGTTCGAGAACATCGATCCGCTGTTGCGCCGGCCTGTACGGATCGAACTGGATGCGGTCTTCGACAAGCTCGTCACGCGCCGGCGCGGCGGCTACTGCTTTGAGCTCAATACACTGCTGGCGGCCGGGCTGGGCGCGCTCGGCTACGCCGTGACGCCGCTGGCCGCGCGCGTGCGCTGGGGCGTTCCCGACGATGTGCCGACCATGACCTCGCACATGCTGCTGCGCGTGGAAGTGGCGCATCGTAGCTACCTGGCCGATGTCGGCTTCGGCGGCCCCACGCCATACCGGGCGATGCCGCTGTCCGAGCCGGCCGATGACAGCTTCCCTTACCGTCTGGCCCCTTCGCCGCCGGAGGCCACCGCCACCGCGTTCCACAGCTACGATCTGGAGGCGCGCGGCGACACCGGCTGGATCAAGGTCTACCGCTTTGACCTGACGCCGCAGCCTTGGATCGATTTCGTGCCGCGCAACTGGTATGTATCGACGCACCCTGACAGCGTGTTCCTGCAGCGGCTGATGGCCGCGCGCACCGACGGCGGCACCCGCGTGACGCTGGCCGACGGCGACCTGGCCGAGCGCGCACCGGACGGCACCGTGCGCCGAACGCGGCTGGCCTCGCCCGAGGCCGTGGTGCAGGCCTTGTCGGATCGCTTTGGCGTGCTGCTGGACGATGACCTGCGGCGTGGCCTGGCCGACGCCCTGCCAGCGCTGCTGGCGCCCGCAACGGCATCCTCCGGCACCTGAGGCGCCATGATTGCGCTATGCAGCATGTCTGCCATGCACGGCGCGCATTGCCCGCAGAAAGAATCCTGATATGGCCGGCGCGCGGCACCCCGGCCTGTGGACTGGTGCCAGCGGCGCCACCATAATGTCCTGGCGATGCTGCCTGCGGGCACGTCGCCAGGACAAAGCCGGCCCCTGACGCCGGCGCAGCCATACAGGAGACTCCATGTCATTGTTTGATCTGACGGGCAAGGTTGCCATCGTCACCGGCTCCTCGCGCGGGATTGGCCGCGCCATCGCCGAGCAGATGGCCGTCCAGGGCGCCAAGGTGGTCATTTCTTCGCGCAAGATCGAGGCCTGCCAGGAAGTGGTGGATGCCATCAACGCTCGCCACGGCGCCGGCACCGCGATCGCGGTCCCTGCCAATATTTCTTCGAAGGACGACCTGCAGCGCCTGGTCGACGAGACCAACCGCGCCTTCGGCAAGATCGATGTGCTGGTCTGCAATGCCGCGTCCAACCCGTACTACGGGCCCATGAGCGGCGTGTCGGACGACCAGTTCCGCAAGGTGCTGGACAACAATGTCATCTCCAACCACTGGCTGATCCAGATGGTGGCCCCGCAGATGATCGACCGCAAGGACGGCTCGATCATCATCGTGTCGTCGATCGGCGGCCTGCGCGGCTCGCCCACCATCGGCGTGTACAACATCTCCAAGGCCGCCGACTTCCAACTGGCGCGCAACCTCGCCGTCGAGTTCGGGCCGCACAACGTGCGCGTGAACTGCATCGCGCCGGGGCTGATCAAGACCGACTTTGCGCGCGCGCTGTGGGAAGATCCCGAGCGCTACAAGCAGTCCACCCAGGGCGCCCCGCTGCGCCGCATCGGCGAACCCGTCGAGATCGCCGGGGCGGCGGTCTACCTGGCGTCGGCGGCCAGCACCTTCATGACCGGCCAGGCGCTGGTCGTGGACGGCGGCGTGACCATCTGAGCGTCTGGCCCCAGCGTTGCGGGCGCCGGCCTTCACGCCGGCGTCCGCCGCTTTCCTGCATTTCCCTCAACCTGCAGTGCAGTTCCGGGAGGCAGTCATGTCGAGCAATCCGCAGTTGGCCGGCACCTGGCCGGTCATGTCGCTGGCCGAGGCCCACGCCCGGCTTACCGCGCCCGGCGCGCCGTTCGAAACCGAAACGCGCGTGATCCGCGGCTTCCCCACCACAGTCTGGAAGAACGCCCCCCCCACGCTGCGCGAGCTGTTGCTGAATACGCGCGCGTTTGCCGACCGCACCTTCGTGGTCTACGAGGACGAGCGCGTCTCCTACGATGCCTTCCGGCGCGCGGCCATCGCCCTGGCCCATGCACTGGTGCGCGACGGCGTGCGCAAGGGCGACCGCGTGGCCGTAGCCATGCGCAACTTGCCTGAATGGCCGGTGGCGTTCTACGGCGCGCTGCTGGCGGGTGCCATCGTGACACCGCTCAATGCCTGGTGGACCGGGGCCGAGCTGGAGTATGGCCTGGCCGATTCGGGCAGCCGCGTGGCGATCGTCGATGCCGAACGGCTCGACCGCATCCTGGAACGCCTGACAGGCTGCCCGGCGCTGGAACGCGTCTATGCCTCACGTGTCGGCGGCACCGCCTCCGAGCCGCGTGTGGCCCCGCTGGAGAGCGTGATCGGCACCCCGGCTGACTGGGCCGCGCTGCCAGACCAGCCGCCGCCACAGGTCGATATCGATCCGGACGACGACGCCACCATCTTCTACACCTCGGGCACCACCGGCAAGCCCAAAGGCGCGCTCGGCACCCACCGCAACTCCACCAACGTGGCGGTCGCCGGCAGCTTCAGCCCGATCCGCAACCTGTTGCGCCGGGGCGAGCCGATTCCCGCGCCGGACCCCGCCGCACCGCAAAAGGCCATGCTGCTGGCGGTGCCGTTCTTCCACGTCACCGGCTGCATGGCGGTGCTCAACGGCGCCATCGCCACCGGCGGCAAGATCGTGCTGATGCACCGCTGGGACGCGCTGCGCGGCATGGAACTGATCGAGCGCGAGCGCTGCACCGCGGCCGGCGGCGTGCCCACCATCGCATGGCAGATCCTGGAGCATCCGGAGCGCGACCGCTTCGACCTGTCCTCGCTGGAGAACGTCAACTACGGCGGCGCGCCGGCATCGCCCGAACTGGTGCGGCGCATCGGCGAGGTATTCCCGCTGGCCGCACCCGGCATCGGCTGGGGCATGACGGAAACGTCGTCCACCTTCACCAGCCACAGCGCCGAGGAATACGTGATGCGCCCGGACAGCAGCGGCCCGGCACTGCCGATCGGCGAGATGAAGGTGGTGGACGGGTACGGCCGCGCGTTACCGCCCGGCGAAACCGGCGAGCTGATGGCGCGCGGCGCCAATGTCGTGCGCGGCTACTGGAACAAGCCCGAGGCCACGGCGCAGACCTTTGCCGACGGCTGGCTGCGCACCGGCGACATTGCACGGCTGGATGAGGAAGGCTACGTCTATATCGTCGACCGGATGAAGGACATGCTGATCCGCGGCGGCGAGAACATCTACTGCATCGAGGTGGAAAGCACCCTGTACGAGCATCCGGCGGTGATGGATGCCGCGGTGGTCGGGCTCGCGCACAAGACGCTGGGCGAAGAGCCGGCCGCGGTGGTCAGCTTGAAGCCCGGCATGCAGGCGAGCGAGGCCGAGCTGCAGGATTTCGTGCGCACGCGGCTGGCGGCGTTCAAGGTGCCGGTGCGTATCCTGATTTACCAGGAGATGCTGCCGCGCAATGCCAATGGCAAGATCCTGAAGTCGAACCTGCGCAAGCTGTTCGACGCAGCCGCCTGAATCGCGGCAGGACAGCCCCGACTCGACAAAAACAACAAGGACGACCAATTGACGGAACAAGCAAAGCGTGACCGCTCCCTGTCCACCCCAGTGCGGGCAATGACCGCGGTGGCACTCGCCGCCCTGGTGGCGGGCTGCGCCGCCGGCGGCACCAACCTGTCCGCGGTGCCAGAGCTGCGCCCCGGCGTGGCGGCAGGGTACCTGGCGGCCGATGCGCGCCCGGACAGCCTGAAGCTGCTGCCCGCGCCGCCGGCGCAGGGCTCCCCCGCCCTGGCGCTGGATGAAGACGCCGCGCGCCAGGCCGGCACGCTGCGCGGCTCGTCGCGCTGGCAGCTGGCCACCGAAGATGCCGTGCTGACGTTCCCGCAGGCTGCCAGCGCGTTCTCATGCGTGCTGGGCGTGCCGGTCAGCGAGAAAGACACGCCCTACCTGAACATCCTGCTGCGGCGCAGCCTGGTCGATGCCGGCCTGTCCACCTACGGCGTCAAGGACCGCTACAAGCGCACCCGCCCCTTTGTGGCCAACAAGACGCCGATGTGCACGCCGACCGACGCCGCCAAGCTGGAAAAGGATGGCTCGTACCCGTCCGGCCACAGCGCCATCGGCTGGGCCTGGGCGTTGATCCTGGCGGAGGTCGAGCCTGAACGCGCCAATGACATCCTGGCGCGCGGGCGCGCGTTCGGCCAGAGCCGCGTGGTCTGCAACGTGCACTGGCAAAGCGATGTCAACGAGGGCCGCATGATGGCCGCGGCAACGGTGGCGCGGCTGCATGCCGATCCCACCTTCCGCGCCGACCTGGACCAGGCCCGACGCGAAGTGGCGGCGGCACGCGCCAGCGGCGCGCGCCCGTCGCGCGACTGCCAGGCGGAGAGCGCAGCGCTGGCCCCCTGATCCGCCGGTTGCCGGGGCCGGCTACTGCACGGGTTACTTCACCGGGATGACCGTGCCCGCCGGCACCGGCACGGCGGTGACGCTGTTCTGCGGGCTGCCGCTGACAATGCGGTCGGAGTACGTCAGGTACACCAGCGTGTTGCGCTTGCGGTCGACCGCGCGCACGACGTGCAGGACCTTGAACAGGATCGACATGCGTTCGGAGAAGACGTTGTCCTGTTGCCGGATCGGCCCCTTGAAGGCGATCGTGCCCACCTGCCGGCAGGCGATCGATGCCTCCGGCGGGTCTTCGGCCATGCCCAGCTGGCCCTTGATACCGCCCGTGCGGGCGCGCGACACATAGCAGGTCACGCCGTCCACCTGGGGGTCGTCATAAGCTTCGATCACGACCTTGTCGGAGCCGGTCATGCGGAAATTGGTGCTGACGCTGCCGATCTCCTCGGCGTAGGCGCCCGAGGCGGCCGCCAGACAGGCGACGGCCAGGACCGTGCGGATGCGATTGCAGTTGCGCTTCATGGCGGGGTCGGTATTCAGGTCACCGACGACTTGATGTCGTCGTGGCGCTTTTCCATTTCCTGGCGCAGCGCGCGGCGCTGCTGGGCGGCGGCAAAGCGCTGGCGCTCCACCTCGTCGCGCGGCTCCAGCGGCGGCACCTCGGCCGGCGTGCCGTTGTCGTCCACGGCCACCATGGTGAAGTAGCAGCTGTTGGTATGGCGCACCAGCTTGCTGCGGATGTTCTCGGTTACCACCTTGATGCCGATTTCCATCGAGCTGCGGCCGGTGAAGTTGACCGAGGCCAGGAAGGTCACCAGCTCGCCCACGTGGATCGGCTGGCGGAACACCACCTGGTCGACCGACAGCGTCACCACGTAGCGGCCGGCGTAGCGGCTGGCGCAGGCATAGGCAACCATGTCCAGGTACTTGAGGATGGTGCCGCCGTGGACGTTGCCGGAGAAGTTGGCCATGTCCGGCGTCATCAGCACGGTCATGGAAAGCTGGTGGGACTGGTCGTTCATGATGCGGGTACGGATTGCGGGGCGGGATTTCGGGGGCGAACCTGCGAGGGCGGCATTGCCTGAATGCACGCCGGAACGCTGGCGCCGGCAGTTTAACCCGGATCGTGCCCGCCGTTGCCGGCGGCAGCCCGGTGCCGGCAAGGGTGGCCGTGCCGGGCAACAAAAAAGCGGCCTGCAAGGCCGCTTTTCACGCTGTGGACGCAAACTGCTTACTTCTTCTTGTTCACCGCGTCCTTGAAACCCTGCCCGGCAGAGAACTTGACCGTCTTGGCGGCCGGGATCTTGATGGTTTCACCGGTGCGCGGATTGCGGCCGGTGCGGGCGGCGCGTTTGCCGGCGCTGAAGCTGCCAAAGCCCACCAGCGTCACCGAATCGCCCTTTGCCACTGCCTTCTTGATACTGTCCAGCGCTGCGTTGAGCGCGCGCTCGGCGGCGGCATTGCTCAGTTCTGCTTCCGCGGCGATGGCCGATACCAGTTCACCTTTATTCATGGCTGATTTCCCTTGTTGGTCGTCGTCACCGATGTGCGTGCCTCGCGGCAAAGCCATCGATCGGCGCAGTCTAATCTGCCCGTTGCGCGTAGAGCAATCCCCAGTGGCACCAATGCGACAAAAAAACCCGCAAATCCTTGATTGAGGCCGGTTAGCGGGCAATTTCCATCGCTTTTCCCGCTTGCCAGAAGCCGACTTTGCCAGGCCGTCCTGCCGCGCGGCAACGCCAGGCCGGCCCTCGCCCCGGGGCAAACAAGGAGCATAGGACAAATTCCCACAAATGGGGCGCCGCACCATAACGGTTCAGCCTGCGCCGCCGCCGCGCGCCATTTCGGCGCATCCGCACCACCACGGCGATGCCACTGACAACACTGCCAGCAGCGCCGCCCCGGTCTGCGCGCGGCATTCCGGTGCGGTTTTACCCGACAAGGTGCACGTGGCACCAGGATGCGGCCATTGCTGGAATGCTTTTTGCATACCCACGCTCCCATTTTGAGCATGAGGTCACTATGGACAACTGGAAGACCGGCACCGACGCCCTGTTTATCCTGCTAGGCGCCATCATGGTGCTGGCCATGCACGCCGGCTTTGCCTTCCTGGAACTGGGCACGGTGCGCAAGAAGAACCAGGTCAACGCACTGGTAAAGATTCTGGTGGATTTTGCGGTTTCGACGATCGCCTATTTCTTTATCGGCTACACCATTGCCTACGGCGTGCAGTTCATGTCCGGGGCCGAAACGCTGGCGCAGAAAAACGGTTACGAACTGGTCAAGTTCTTTTTCCTGGCGACATTTGCCGCGGCTATTCCGGCGATTATCTCGGGCGGTATTGCCGAGCGTTCACGCTTCAATCCGCAGCTGGTCGCCACCTTCGTGCTGGTGGGTTTTGTCTATCCGTTCTTCGAAGGCATCGCCTGGAACCAGCGCTTTGGCGTGCAGGACTGGATCACGCGCGTGGCCGGCGCACCGTTCCATGACTTTGCCGGCTCGGTGGTGGTGCATGCGCTGGGCGGCTGGATCGCGCTGCCGGCGGTGCTGCTGCTGGGCGCGCGGCGCGGGCGCTACCAGAAGGACGGCCGCATCAGCGCCCATCCGCCCTCAAACATCCCGTTCCTGGCGCTGGGCGCCTGGGTGCTGGCTGTGGGCTGGTTCGGCTTCAACGTCATGAGCGCGCAGACGGTCGACAAGGTCAGCGGCCTGGTGGCGATCAACTCGCTGATGGCAATGGCCGGCGGCACGCTGGCGGCCTGGGCGGCCGGACGCAACGACCCGGGCTTTGCCTACAACGGGCCGCTGGCCGGGCTGGTGGCGGTGTGCGCGGGCTCGGACCTGATGCACCCGCTCGGCGCGCTGATCACCGGGGCGGTGGCCGGCGCGCTCTTTGTCTATATGTTTACGCTGGCGCAGAACAAATGGCATATCGATGACGTGCTCGGCGTGTGGCCGCTGCACGGGCTGTGCGGCGCCTGGGGCGGCATTGCTGCGGGCATCTTCGGGGCCAGGGCGTTGGGCGGGCTGGGCGGCGTGTCGCTGGGCGCGCAGGCAATTGGCACCGTGCTTGGCATCGTGGTGGCGCTGGCCGGCGGCACCCTGGTATATGGCGCGCTGAAGAAGCTGGTGGGCATCCGGCTGGATGCCGAAGGCGAATTCAACGGAGCGGACCTGACCTTGCACCGGATTTCGGCAACGCCGGAGCGGGAAACCAACTGGTAATGGTGCGGGCCGTCCTGATTTAAATAGACAAGCTGCGCAAGGCAGCTTGTCTTAACAATAATTTGCTTGCACTTCCGGTACGGCGTCTCAATAATTGCCGTGCCCATGTATTGCGCCGCAACAGCGCGCAGGGCTAGCACATCGCTGCCGGCTGAATCGGGGGATGTTGTGCCGGCGGCCGGCCGGACACCAACATTAAAGGACTACGCCGATGGATGCCACTACCTTCGATAACCTCAAGGCCCTGGTTGTCACCTACGCGACAGAATTCGGGGTCAAGATCCTGGCGGCCCTTGCCTTCTGGGTCATCGGCCGCTGGCTGATCCACTTTGTCGTGCGCATGGTGCAGAACGCGCTCGGCAAGCAGCAGGTCGATCCCACGCTGCTGCGCTATGTCGGCTCGATCGTCACCGTGACGCTGAACGTGGTGCTGGTGATTGGCATCCTCGGCTACTTCGGCATCCAGACCACGACCTTTGCCGCACTGATCGCCGCCGCTGGCGTGGCCATCGGCATGGCTTGGTCGGGGTTGATGGCGAACTTCGCTGCCGGTGCGTTCCTGGTGGTGCTGCGCCCGTTCAAGGTAGGAGACTTCGTGACAATCGGCGGCGTGACCGGCACGGTGCGCGAGATCGGCCTGTTCGCCACCTCGCTCGACACGCCAGACAATGTGCAAACCGTGGTCGGTAACAACAAGATCTTCAGCGATACCATCCAGAACTTCACGGCCAACCCGTACCGGCGCGTCGAACTGAAAGCGCAGCTTGCCGGCAGCACCGACACTGCCCATGCGGCAGCGCTGCTGAAGACCCGCATCGCGGAGATCCCCAACGTGCTGGCCGAGCCCCCGATCGACGTCGAGATCCTGGAGTTCACGCTGGTCGGCCCGGTGCTGGCGGTGCGTCCGCACTGCCACAATGACCACTACTGGCAAGTCTATTTCGATACCAACCGCATCATCCGCGAGAGCTTCGGCCAGGCCGGCTATGCCGCACCGATGCCGGCGCAGATGGTGGTGGTGCAACAGGCTGCCGCCCAGCAAGCCGCCGCGCAACAGGCCGCCTGACGACGGCTCGCAGCCGGTGTCAACGGGGGCCTGAGCGCCCGTAGTAGCGCATCAGCACCGCGCCTGCACCGCAGGCCGCCATCACCACGCCCAGCGGCAGCGCGGTGCCGTCGCGCCACAGGCTGACGGCCGCGCCGCCCAGCGTGCCGAGTGAAAACTGCAGCGTGCCCATCAGCGCCGAGGCCGTGCCGGCGCGATGGCCCTGATGGGCGAGCGACAGTGCCGACGCATTCGGCGATACGCAACCGAGCGCGCCGATAAAGACGAAAAATCCCGCCAGCAGCACCGGCAGCACCGCCACGCCTGCAAGCGCGGCAAAAGCGAGCGCCAGGCCCGCCGCGCAGGCCGCCAGCAGCGCGCCCCCGAGCACCTGATCGAGCGAGCGGCCGCGCACCAGCCTGGCGTTGAGCTGCGACATCGTGATCAGGCCCAGCGCATTGGCGCCGAACACAAAACCGTAGTGCGACGGCGCGATGCCGTGGAGCTGGATCAGCACGAACGGCGACCCGGAGATATACGCGAACATGCCTGCCGAGCCGAAACCGGCAGACAGCGAGTAGCCGAGGAATTCGCGATCCCGCAGCAGCTCGGCATAGCTTTTCGCCACGGTGCCGAGCCGCAGCGGCGCCGCATGGCGCCGGTCCAGCGATTCTTCCATGCGCAGGTGGACCAGCAGCAGGATCAGCATCCCGGCCGCCGCCAGCACCCAGAAGATCGTGCGCCAGCCCGATACCGAGAGAATGCCGCCACCGACGATCGGTGCCAGGATCGGCGCAACCCCCATCACCAGCATCAGCGACGAGAAAGCGCGCGCTGACTCATGCGCCTCAAGCCGGTCGCGGATTACCGCGCGTGCCATCACCATGCCGGCGCAGCCGCCCAGCGCCTGCAGGAAGCGCCACAGCATCAGCGACTCCACGCTGCGTGCCAGCGCGCAGCCCACCGCGGCGGCCACGTAGAGGCACAGGCCGACATAGAGCGGCGGCTTGCGCCCGAAGCGGTCGCTGAACGGCCCATAGAAGGCCTGCCCCAGCGCCAACCCCACCAGGAATGTGCCGAGGGTCAACTGCACCTGGCCGATGTCCACGCCGAGATCGCCAGCCAGCGACGGAAAACTCGGCAGGTACATGTCGATCGACAACGGCGCGATCGCCATCAGCGAACCGCAGATCAGCAGCCAGGCAGGAAAGCGCGCGGGAGAAGCCGCGCTGGTGGAACGGGGCATGGAAAGTATCCGGGGGAACGGCGTTGTCACGCACGGCCAGCCTGCTTGCGGCCCGCGCCTGCAACCCGTGAAAAGGCGCAATTGTTGCACAGCATAACGAAGGCGGTACGGTCCTGGCGTGCAGGGTTTTGAAACAGTCGTTCAGAAAAACTGCCCTGCCTAAGTCGGGTCCGATGGTGCTGGCGAAGTTGGCGCTATTGGTGAATAGTGAGGTCAGGTCATTTGCGATCACGGCAGCGCGAATCGGCGCTGCAGATGCCCTTGCCGGGTGGCGCGGCTTTCACCTGCGGCAAGGTGGAGGGTACAATGCCAGCCTGTCGGCGCAAGCCACACCGTCGGCCACGCAGAGACGGACGACAGTATCGGTCCCGGCAACGTTAGCCTGCATGAGAATACGACACACGCCGCTTCCCGCTTCGCTAGGCCCGGCCGCATTCGCGGCTGCGCTGCTGTTGCTGCTGCCCCAGCCCGGCAACGCCGCGCCGGTGCAGGCGCGCAATGTCGCCGCCTCGGCGCCGGCCCCCGCGATCGATGAGGCCGACCCGCTGTCACGCATGCTCAAGGGCGCTGCCACCGGCCAGAACACCGGCGCCGCCGGCGTGCCCGAATTGCTGCGCAACACCACACGGCCCGACAACGTACTGGCACGCGCCTGCCGCCAGCTCAACGACGCCCTGCCGATCGAAATCGACGGCGAAACGCGGCTGCGCCGCTGCCAGTCGATCCCCGGCAAGCATGTGCTGTTCCAGCTGGAGCTCACCAACTACCGCGGGCCGATGCTGGACCTGGCCAGCTTCGAGGTCAACTACGCCGCGCCGCTGCAGCGCAATATCTGCGCCAACCGCGACGTCGAGATCCTGACCAAGCTTGGCATCAGCCTGATGTTCCGCTACATGACGCGCAAGGACCGTGGCGAGCGCCGCATCGGCGATGTCTACATCAACGCGCCCATCTGCACGGCGGCGCTGCGCTAGCCAACACAAACAAGAATCGATTGCAATTGACGCGTGACGGCACGCCGCCCGCACAAAAGAAAGACGGCCCGCAGATGCGGGCCGTTCTCGTTTTGCGTCAGTCCCGCTCAGGCAGCGCGCGGGCGCAGCGGCAGCACGTTGGCCGCGCGCCGCACCAGGATGCGCGTGTCCTTCCAGCCGGCATCGGCCAGCGGCGAGCCCCATACCAGTTCATGCAGGCGTGCCAGTGCAAACGGATTGCCCAGCAGCACATGCTTCTGCGCGGGGGTCAGCGCGCGCGGGCCATGCGTGAGCGCATGCTCGACCAGGGCCTCATGGCGCCTGCGGGACGATTCCGGCTGCACCACGCGCGGCGTGGCGGTCGCGCACATCAGCGCATTGGTAACCGGGTCCACCACGGCGTCGACAAAGTCAGGCGTTTCGGCCGCAGCTTCGACATGCTGTTGCGTCTCGACGATTTCCCGCGGTACCTGCGTCTCCTCAGGGATCATGAAGAGGCCCGCATTGCGCGAGGCACGACCGAACGACACCCGCGACAGCATCACCGACAACGGGATCGACAGCGCCAGCGAGCCCACGATCGGCAACAACCACAGCACGTAGGACGGGTTCAGCCAGTACACCAGACCACCCCAAGCCAGGCCCAGCGCGGTGTGCCAGCCGTGGCGGCGGAACGCTTCGCCCCAGGTGGTCTCGGTGTCTTCGCGCGGGGGCGACTTCCACGAGATGCCCCAGCCGCTGTATGCGGCGATCACGAACTTGGTATGGAACAGCATGCGCGTGGGCGCCAGCAGCGCGGACAGCAGCACCTCGATCAGCATGCTGGCAATCAGCTGCACCGCCCCGCCATAACGCCGCGCCTGCTTCATCAGCAGCACCACGCTGGCCAGCTTGGGCAGGAACAGCAGCGTGGCCGTGGCAGAGAACAAGGCCAGCGCCTTCTCCGGATGCCATTCGGGCCAGGTCGGGAATAGCTGGTATTGCTGCGTGAAATACTCCGGCGGCACCAGCGCATGCTTGGCCAGCATCGCCGTGGACAGCAGCAGGAACAGCAGCCACAGCGGCGCCGACAGGTAGGCCATGATGCCGGTCAGGAACACCGCGCGGTGCACCACGTGGAAGCCCTGCTTGAGCCACAGCCGGAAATTCATCAGGTTGCCCTGGCACCAGCGGCGGTCGCGCTTGACCTCGTCCAGCAGGTTGGGCGGCAGTTCTTCGTACGAGCCTTCCAGGTCGTAGGCGATCCACACGCCCCAGCCGGCACGGCGCATCAGCGCGGCTTCGACAAAGTCGTGCGACAGGATCTCACCCGACAGCGGGCCGCGGCCGGGCAGCGGCGCCAGCGCGCAGTGCTCGATGAACGGGTGCACGCGGATGATGGCGTTATGGCCCCAGTAGTGCGATTCACCCAGCTGCCAGTAATGCAGGCCGGCCGTGAACAGCGGCCCGTACACGCGCGTGGCGAACTGCTGCACGCGCGCGTACAGGGTCTCGCGGCCCACTGCCAGGGGGGCGGACTGGATGATGCCCGCGCCGGGGTTGGCTTCCATCAGCCGTACCAGCGTGGCCAGGCAGTCGCCGCTCATCACGCTGTCGGCATCGAGCACCACCATGTAGCGGTACTTGCTGCCCCAGCGGCGGCAGAAGTCGGCCACGTTGCCGGTCTTGCGCTTCACGCGGTGGCGGCGCCAGCGGTAGAAGATGCGGCCGAAGCCGCCGACGGCGCGGCACAGCTCCATCCACGCGTCATGCTCGGCGGTGCGCAGGTCCGGATTGCCGCTGTCCGACAGCACGATGAAATCGAAGTTGGACAGGTGACTGGTGCGCGCCAGCGATTCATAGGTGGCGCGCAGCCCGGCGAACACGCGCGTCACGTCCTCATTGCAGATCGGCATGATGATCGCGGTGCGCGCCTCGGGCGCGATCGGCCCGTCGGGCGCGGCCGAGCGCGAGATCAGGTGGCGGTCGCCGCCCTTGGCCAGCACCAGGAAGCCCATCATCGCTGTCCAGAAGCCGGCCGACACCCATGAGAACAGGACGGCGAACAGCACCAGGATGGCGATCTCGAGCGGATCGGCGCCATGGTACGGCAGCACATTGCTCATGAAGTACGTAGCCAGCACGGTCTGGATCACGACCAGGCCCAGCAGGAACCAGCGGCGGTGCGAGCCAGCCGGATGCCATTTGCCTTCGGCATCGGGACCGTCGTGCAGCGTGTCCCAGGTCTCGGGCACGGGTGGGCGGCCCAGCATGTGGCGCCAGGTATTGCGCAGCCAGCCGGTGACGATATGCGGCGGCCACTGGCGCGGCACCATCGAGCTGCGCTCGGGCTCGGGGCCGGTGTCGACCTTCACGGTGCCGTCTTCGCGCCGCTGCAGCAGCGGTGCGCCATCCACCTGGGGATTGCCGTATGCCATCGTGAAACGCCGGCCGACGGAGGCGTAGGCACTGCCGCCTTGCGCGGGCGGCGTGTCCTTGGCCGCCAGGCGCGACTGCAGGCGCGTGATCGCGTCCTGCGCATCGCGGCCGTCGGCGGTAACGGCGATCACGGGGGCAACGGATGCCACGGGCGTGACCGGTGCGACCGGCGTCGCGGGCGCGCCGTCCGCCAGCAGTTCGCTGCGCACTTCAGGCGATACCGGCAGGCGGTCGACATAGCGCTCGCATGCCGCCGCCTTGGCCGGTCGCTGCTTTAGCCTGGGGGTAAGATGTAGCTCCATGTCTCGGATAGGGTTGTATTGCCGTTGCGAAGATAGCCGCGCAACTCAACCGGCTTGGTTTCGTCCTTGCGGCGCATCACCATGGTCATGCGCCAGCCGCCGGTCGCCTCATTGCGCTGCACCGACGTTTTCAGCAGCTCACCGTTGGCATCGGCCGAAACCACCGGGTCGATGCGCACGTTCGCCGGCAGCTTGCCGAAGGCCGGGCCTTCGAAGTCCACCACCAGCGAAAAGCTCGTGTCTTCCTTGTTGCGGGTCTGGCCCTGCCCCAGGCGGGTCTGGGTCACCCACGACAGCGGCGGCTGTTGTTCGCCGTCCTTCTGCCACAGCAGCCGGTACTCATAGTCGAAGGGTTGCTTCGGCTTGGGCGGGCTGTCCGGCACCCAGTACGCGACGATGTTGTCATTGGTCTCGTCCGGCGTCGGGATCAGCACCAGCTCTACCCGGCCCGAGCCCCAGTTGCCGCGCGGCTGCACCCAGCCACTGGGCCGGCGCTCATACCATGAGCCGATCTCCTGGTAGCTGTTGAAGGTGCGGTCGCGCTGCATCAGCCCGAAGCCCTGCGGATTGGTCGCCGCAAACGAGGTGACCAGCAAGCGCTTGGGATTGACCAGCGGGCGCCAGACCCATTCGCCGGTGCCCAGGTGGATCGACAGGCCGTCAGAGTCATGCACCTCGGGGCGGAAATCCTGCGCGGCCGACGGCTGGTTCTCACCGAACAGGAACATGCTGGTCAGCGGCGCCAGGCCCAGCTTGGTCACGTTCTCGCGCAGGTAGAGGCGAGACTTGACCTCCATCGCGGTCTCGGCGCCGGGCTTGATGGTGAAACGGTACGCGCCGCTCATGCGGCGCGAATCCATCAGCGCGTAGATCGTGATCTCCTTGGCATTGGGGCCGGGACGCTCGATCCAGTATTCGACAAAGCGCGGGAACTCCTCGCCCGAATTGAGCGCGGTGTCGACCGCCAGGCCGCGTGCCGACAACCCGTACCACTGGTCCTTGCCCAGCGCGCGGAAATAGCTCGCGCCCAGGAACGACGCCAGCTCATCCTTGCGCTTGCCCTGATTCAGCGGGTACAGGATGCGGAAGCCTGCATAGCCCAGGCCCTTGAGCTTGCCGGCATCGACCTTGTGCGGGCCGTAATTGAACGCGGACGGGTCGAAGCGGAATTCACGCACGCTGTCGCCCACCACTTCATGGATACGCACGGGCTGGTCAAACACCATGCCCTCGTGGAAGAACGACAGCTCGAACGGCGAGCGCGTGCCGCGCCAGGCAAAGCGCTCGGGCTTGTATTCGATCTCGCGGTAGCGCTCGTATGACAGCTCGCGCAGCTCGCGCGGCAGGTTCTGCGGCGGCGCCTTGTAGGGCGAGGCCGCCAGCTGGCGCGCGCGCGCCGCCACGGTGTCGAAATCGAACGCATGGGCGGCCATGGCACACAGCGCCAGCGTACTGCCACCAAGCCAGGCTGCGATCCGCACACCCGCCCGTGCCGCGCGGCGGGCCACCGGCCCGGCGGCGGGCAAGGTATGGGTAACGGACAGGCGTGACGTGGCGATCTGTGACATGTATGCCAGGGTGAGCGGTTGAATCGGGGTGACCGGCATCGGCGGTCGGAACGAAGGACGACACAGCAAGAGACGGGCCCGGCGCCGAGTGGCGAGACCCGGACACGAGGCAGACGGCCCGCGGGGCACTGTGTCCGGTTTGTTGCGATGCGCAATAAACCATAACAATTCGAGACGCGGAAGTCACGTTTCGATCACGCAAGGTTTGAAACAAAATGTTGGCCAGGTTGCCCGAAAGCCGCTCCGGACAAGGCTTTGCGGGCGCTGGGGTCACACGGCCGCAAGCCCCGGCGAGGCCAACGCCTGCCGGCTGTGAGAATCTGGTTGAGATCGGGGCCGGCCGGCAGCCGGCCCCTTTAATACAGTGTTACTTTTTAGCCCCTTCGCTGTACGGATCGAACTTGCCGCTCTTGGCGCCTTCGGAATACGGATCGAACTTCCCGCTCTTCATGCCACCCTGGCTGTATGAGTCGAAGGACTTCTGCGCGCCGCCCTGGATCGGCTCCATCTGGTCAGGGCGGGCACCCGGGTTCAACGAGGTCACGTTGTCGCTTTTTGCGCCATCCGAGTACGGGCTGAATTTGTCCTGCTTGGCACCATCGGAGTAGGGACTGAACTGGTCTTGCTTGGCGCCGTCGGTGTAGGGATTGAACTTGTCGGCCTTGCCTGTGGTCTGGGCGTGCAGCGTGCCGAATGCGCAGGCAAGTGCCAGGCCGATGGTCAGATAGCGCAGCTTCATGGGATCTCCTCTCGCGGGGGGAAAGGCGCTTGCCGTGCAAAGCGCACAGCAGGCTCCGCTGCCGGCCAACGCGAAGCGCGGGGGCAACAATCAACGCTAGGTCAGCGGCTGGCACGTGTCAACCGCACCGCGCGCTGCTGCGGCGCTGCATTGCGCTTACAATGCCACCCAAATGCCACCACGAAGCCACAAGGAATCGTCATGCTGCCTCGGCCATCCGACCCTACCGCCAGCCCTGTCCGCCCTGCCCTGCGCGCCGCCGTCACTGGCGCGCTTGGTGCCGCCCTGCTGTTTGCCGCGGCGGCACCGGCGCAGGCGTACTTTGACAATTACCTGAGCGGCACCATCATCGGCACGCTCAACGACAAGGAAGGCGCGTCGCTGGCCAAGTCAGTGCGCACGGCACTGAACGATACGGCCGACGGCAAGACCGTTGAATGGACGTTCCCCGCGGCGGGGCGGCGCCAGCAGATCGACGGCACCATCACGCCGATCGAAAGCAAGACCGACAAGGGCCAGCCCTGCCGGCGCCTGAAGTCCGATCTCAAGCGCGGCAGCGCTGAAGAGCATTGGAGCGGGTGGTTCTGCAAGCAGTCCAACGGACAATGGAAGTCGCGCCAGGTGGCTGACTAAGCGGCGCTGATCGCTCGCGCAGCCGGCGTTCATGCCGCGCGCGACGGCGCGCGATGCGGCCGCGCTGCCGGATCGACCTGCGGCGACCCTGGTTCCTCGTACCACCTGGTCCCGGGCACGTAGACGGTCTTGTCCGGCTGCGCCATGAAATGCGGCGACATGATCTGCACGCCGTGGGTGTTGAACTGGTCCTGGATCGCCGCGTGCAGCGCCGACAGCGCGTAGAAGCGATTGCGCGGATGGTCCAGCGCGCAGAACAGTTCGTACTCGACATAGAAGTCGGACAGCCCCCGCTGCAGCACGAATGGCGTGGGCGACGGCACAATATGCGCCGATTCGCCGGCGGCTGCCAGCAGCATCGCATGGACCTGCCGCCAGGGCGTGTCGTAGCCGATCGTGACCGAGGTCGAGATCAGCGCAGCCTGCCAGCCTTCCTGCGCGCGGGGATCACGCACGCTGCCGTGGCGGGTGTAGTTATGGATGGCACTGCCGACCACCACCGCGTTGGGCAGCGTGACCTCTTCATTGCGCAGGTTGATCACCTTCACCGAGAGCGCGTCCAGCGAGGCAACGGTGCCCACCGTATCGCCGATGCAGACCATGTCGCCGCGCCGCAGCGCACGCGAATACACCACCACCATGCCGCTCATCAGCTGGTTGACCACATTGGCCGATCCCAGCGTGACCATGAAGCCGAGCAGCACCGACAGCCCCTTGAAGACATCACTCTCTGAGCCCGGGATATAAGGGTAGGCAAAGGTGAAGCCCAGCGCCCAGATCACCACCGCCGCCAGCCGCCGCGTGGCGCCCGCGGTTTCCGGATGCATGCCGGGCACCGTGATCTGGCCTTTCTGCACCGCCTTGAAGATATTCGACACCAGCCGCTGCACCGCGCGGGTAATCAGCAGGATCACCGCCACCGTGACCAGGCCCGGCACCGACGACACCATCGACAGCGCGATCTGCGACAGCAAGCCGACGATAAACGCGCCCATGCGGTCGCCCATGGGCTGGGTCAGCGGAAACTGCTCGAGCGCAAACTCCAGCCAGGCAAAGGCCAGCACCAGCACCAGCCCGATCGCCAGGATCTGCACGATGCGGGCAACCAGCTGGTAGAGCGCGCCGGTCCAGTCGAACTGGCCGCCGACGCGCTGCGCCAGGTGCCGCTCCAGTGCCACCTGCAGGCGGGCGCGCAGGGCCACGCCGGCTCGCGCCACACCCCATGTCAGCGCGGCCAGCACGGCCAGGCCGAGCAGGCTCAGCGCGGCACCGCGCAGCAGGTTTGGCCAGTGCAGGTGCGCGCGCCGTGCGGCAATGGCCTGGCGCAGACCCGCCGCGGTGCGCGTTGCGGCAGCTTCAAGCGTAAGGTGGTCCTCCGGCGAGAGGTCTTGCGAGGTCAGCGCGAACAAGAGCCGGTCGCCCAGCCGATAGGCGACCATCGGCACGTCGCCGACCGTGCCGCTGACCTGTCCGAGGGGCAGTGCCAGCTCGCTTTCCGTCAGGTCGTTGAACACCAGTTGCGCGCGCGAGACGCGCATGGCCGGGGTGGCACCCGCAATCTCGGCGCGCATGGTGGCGATGGGCCGGTCCATCAGGCGCAGCTCGACCGCGGCCCCGCTGCGCACGGCAATCGGAGCCTGCACGGCCGCGACCTCGGACACCGGCGCGGCCAGGCTGGCTTGCATCCACAGCGCGCCTATCACCCAGCCTAGTCCCGCCATCCAGAATGCCGTCAATCGCCGCCACCGCCGCCACACCGCTAGCGCTGCCATAAGACCGCTCCCGTCCGAGTTGGCCTGTGCCGGCGCGAGGGCTCCACGCCCTGCCCGGCACGATGCCCGCAAGCATAGCGTGCGGCGGCGCAGGCGCAAAGCCGGGGCGGCGGCGGCCGCTTGCGGCAGCGGACAAAAAAAAAGGAGGCCGAAGCCTCCTGTTGCGATCCGCCCGACATGCCCGGCTTTATCCCCCCGGAAGACACACAACGCGTGCCGCAGGGCTGTCCTGCGCGCGGCGGGTCCGCGCCATGCAGGCACGGCCGGCCATTATTTGCGTGGCGGCATGGCAGTCACGGACGCAGCCTGCATCCCCGCTTGCCGGGGAGCCGTGCGCCCGCCGCCATCGTCAGCGCGCTCAGGCGCCTTTGTTCTTCGTCGGATCCTTGGCCGCAGGCGCGTGGCTCTTCTTCTTGGTGCTGGTCTTCTTGGCCTTGGCCTTGCCGCTGTCTGCCTTGGCCGGCGCGGCCTTGTCAGTCGACGCTGCCGCCGGCGTGGCCGGGGTGGCAGGCGTCGCCGGAGTCGCAGGCGTCTGCGCCATTGCGCCCGCACCAAACATTGCCATCGACAGCATGACGATCCATTTCTTCATTTCCGTCTCCTCATTTGCCCTGCAGATAGGTATGGCAGGGATGCCTGCCATGACTGGCGCTTCTGGCTCGCGCCCTGTCACCAGCATCAACGAGGAAGGTTCGCGCGCCGTTGACCGGGACAAACCCTGATAGGGAGATGGATAGGGAGCCTTGGATCGCCGGCCGCCGCCAGGCTTACCTGCACAGCTTGCGCAGCAACTCTGCGGCAATCGTGCCGGGGCCAGCGACCTGGAAGGTGCCGTACTGCGGCGCGCGGATCGTATAGAGCGAGTCGCCGCGCGCAAAGCGCTTGCTGTAGAGCGTCTGCTCGACCACGGCGAACATGGACGTGGCGCAGTTCAGCACCATGCGCTTGAGCGACGAGCGGATCGGCTCGCCGCTGGCGGTGCGGATCACGCCCGACGGTGAGTTGCGCATCACCACCACGCCGACTTCGGTGCCCTGGCGGCGCACCGCGGACTGGTCGAAATAGGAAACCACGCCATTGGCACCCATCAGGGGAAGCCATCGCTGCGGATCGGGGGCGGCGGGATCGGGTGCCGCGACCAGCCGGCAGCCTTCCCTGGGCGTGGACCGGAATACCGTGCCGGTGCCGGCGACCTGGCACTCATACAGGCCAGCGGCGGCAGCCGGGCGGGTGGTGCTGGAGGGAACGGGGGACGGTGCCGGCACGGCGCTGCCTTCGGCATGCGCCAGCGGTGCGGCCAGTCCAAGCAGGCAGCCAGCAAACGTGGCTGCGTGCCTAAAAATGCGGAACATCATGGAATTGCCCTCATATAGACGGGAAAAAGCGATCCGCATTGTCGCACAGGAAGCACACATCCCGGCGCGCTTGCATGCCGGAAATGCGTGCAGGCGACGACTTTTCTAGTCGCGCAGGCGCCGCCAGGCCACCAGGTCCTCGATGGTCAGCACCGGCAACTGGTACATCTCGGCAAAGGCCAGCGCCTCCGGCCGGCGTGCCATGGTGCCATCCGGGTTCATCAGCTCGCACAGCACCGCGGCCGGCGACAGGCCTGCCATGCGGGCCAGGTCGACCGAGCCCTCGGTATGGCCGCGGCGCACCAGCACGCCGCCGTCGCGCGCCACCAGCGGAAACACATGGCCCGGGCTGACCACCGCATCGGTGCCCGCGTCCCCGGCAATGGCGGCGCGGATGGTGGTGATGCGATCGGCGGCGCTGACACCCGTGCTGACGCCTTCGCGGGCCTCGATCGATACCGTGAAGGCGGTGCCGTACTGGCTGCGGTTGTGCTCGACCATCGGCCGCAGGCCGAGGCTGCGCACCTTGTCTTCAGTCAGGCACAGGCAGACGATGCCGCTGCATTCGCGGATCATCATCGCCATGTTGGCGTTGGTCAGGCACTCCGCGGCCAGGATCAGGTCGGCCTCGTTCTCGCGGTCGTCATCGTCGAGCAGCACGACCGGGCGGCCTTCGCGCATGGCCTCCAGCGCCTGCGCGATGCGCGCGGCCAGGGAACGGGGGTCGGCATCGGCGGCAAGATCCGCGGACACTTCGGGTACAACAGCTTCGGTGGAAAGGCTAGACATGAAACGCTCCTTGTTCAGCATCAATGGGCGTTCCAGGGGAAGGATCAACGGAGTTGCAGCGCCGCACGCCGCGCCTGAAGCGCAAGCACGAGCGGCCGCGCCCTGCGCGCGGCGCAAGGCAACAGCGAACCGCAAGGCCGGGCAAGGCGCCAAGCCGCGCGGGCAAGCTCCGTCCATCTTCTTTCATCCGGACTATGACCGTCGGCCCTGGCCTCTCACCAGGTCTGCTGACCTCGCACGGGAATGCGAGCGCTCGCGGGCTCGCCGGACACGCACTGCGCGCCGCGGCATACCGCCGGTGGGGACTTTCACCCCGCCCTGAAGACGTAACGAACCGGTGCGGCCATGTAGCCGGCACCGGCCCGCAGATGTTAGCACGATTGTTGTTTTTTTCCTCTCGCGGGCGCTCACCCACGTTCGGCCATGTCCGACCATCGCAAGGTGCCTTCCCGTGTACTACAAATAAGGGGGGGAGGCAGCGCATGTGCAAGCGGTTCCCGCAGTGGCGGCCGCCTCATGCCTTGCCGGACAACAACGCAGCACCTCTTCATCCGTGCTTCCCATGCGCCGACACGAACAAGAAGCCAGACAAGACCGCCGTGTGAGTTGTTCCTCCTTCCATGCGCCCTGCCGGCGTGCGTGGCAACAGCGGGTGCGCCGCACCGTCGCCGCGGGCCTGCTTGCCCTGCCCTTGTGCCTGGCAGCGACGGCGCGCGCCGCGCCTGCCGTGCAGCTTGGCTACGGCTTCGACGATAGCCACGACGTGCAGAAGGCGGAGGTCGCCATGTTGTGGGATTCGGGCTTTGCGTGGGGCAATCCGCAAGGCTGGCAGGTCGACCTGCAATGGGAAGTCAACGTTGCGCGCTGGCGCAGCAGCAGCGACAACCAACCCAACGACCTATGGGAGTTCGGTGCCTCGCCGGTGGTGCGAATCGCATGGTGGCGCCACACCTGGGTGCCCTTCCTTGAGCTGTCGGTCGGGCCGCGCCTGCTGACCAGCACGCACACTTCGGCCGAGCACAACATTGCCACCGCCTTCCAGTTCTCGGACTACGCCGGGATCGGCGTGACAGTCGGCAAGGACCGGCGCTTTACCGCGGGCTACCGCTTCCAGCACCTGTCCAATGCCGGCATCAAGCAGCCCAATCCTGGCACCACCTTCCACGTCATTTACCTGCGCTACCACTTCTGAGCGCCGGCCGCTGCGGCGCGCCCTGCGTTTCAAACAGGGTGCGGGTGGCATCGTCGGCCGGGAAGAAGCATTCGATGCGCAGCTCCTGCAGCGTGATGTCCTGTGGAATGCCGAGCGTGGTCAGCGTCGAGAACAGCGACGCGCGGAACGCACCCGCATGCAGCACCACCGGCAGCAATGGCGCCGGCGGGCCATCGGTGCCGTCGTCCTCGCGCAGCAGCACGCCGCCCGGCCCCACCATGTCAGGGTGCCAGGCAGCGATGCGCCCGAAGATCTCGCGCGCGGTCTGGTCGTGGGCCTGCACCTGCAGCTCCTGCCACACGCGCCGCAGCAGGTAGCGCCCGACCTGGTGCGCGTTCTCGATCACCGGCCACAGGCCCTCTGGATCAAACACGGTCAGCATCAGGTTGATCCGGTGGCTGCCTTCCGTGAGCGATGCAGGCGCGCGCTCCCCCAGCAGGGTATCGAGCATGCGCCGGTAAGCCAGGTTGGCATCCACCAGGTTCCAGAAGCGGTCCAGCACCACGGCCGGGTACGGCTCCTGCTTGGCCAGGATCAGCGCGATCGCCTGCTGCACCATCTGCAGCGGCGGCGAAGCAAGCGCGTGTTCGCTGTATGCCGGGGCAAAGCCGCCGGCCAGCAGCAGCCGGTTGCGCTGGCGCAGCGGCACGCCCAGGCGCTCGGCCAGCGCCAGCACCATCTCGCGGCTGGGGCGGGCGCGGCCGGATTCCAGGAAGGAGATGTGGCGCTGCGACACCCCGGCCGCCAGGGACAACGCCAGCTGGCTGTAACCGCGCTTGCCGCGCCAGTAGCGCAGCAGCCCGGGGAAGTCGAGGGTGGCTTCGGAGGCGGGGGTCAGCGTTTCCATGGCTGCATTACAGCATGCGTTGGGGCGAATGGCCATTACCTGACAGGTAATGGCTCCGATTCAACCACCGCATTCGGATGGCCAGGCCGCGCCGCGCGCACCGCGTCGATCAGCAGGCGCATGGCCGGCGTCGCGGCACGACGCCGGCGCACCACAATCCCATAGGGAACCAAATGCCCTCGCATCGGCACCGGCAGCACTGCCAGCGCTCCCAGCGAGGCGAAGTAGTCCGCGATGGCGCCCGGCACGACAGCAATGCGATCGCTCTCCGCCAGCAGCGGCAGCGTGCCCATGATCGACGAGGTCTCGATAATGTCTTCCGGCAGCGGCACGCGGTTGTCGCGGAAGGTCTGGTCGATGATCTGCCACATCGGCACGGACGCCGGCGGGATGATCCACGGATAGCCAGCCAGGGAAGCCAGACTGACGCTGCGCTTGCCCGCCTGCGGATGGCCGGCGCGCGCCACGATGGCCAGCGACTCCTCGAACAGTGGCTCAAAGTCGAGATCGTCGGCCATCGTCCCCTCGGGGATGCGCCCTATCACCACGTCCAGCGCATCCTGCCGCAGCGCCTGCACCAGCACGTCGCTGGTATCGACCTGCATCACGATATGCAAATGCGGATAGCGCGCCTTGAGCGCGTTGATGACACCGGACAGCACCGAAGGCACCGGGGCCAGGATCGAGCCAAGCCGCACCTTGCCCACCTCGCCGGCTGCGATGGCGGCAAATTCGTCATGCAGGGCATCCAGGTCGGCCAGCACCACGCGCGCGTAGCGGATCAGCGCCTCGCCGAATACCGTCGGCTCGATACCGCGCGCATGGCGCGTGAACAGCAACGTGCCAACCACGCTCTCGAGCTCGCGCAATGCCTTGGTGACGGCTGGCTGGGACAGCGCCATCTGTGCAGCGGCGCGCCGCAGCGAGCGGTGCTCGGCCAGGGCCAGGGCCAGGCGCAGGTGCCGCATATGCAGGCGTTTGCGCAGGGTGGCCGCGCTGGAGAGGGTGGCGGGGAGGTCTGGCATGGTGGCCGCTCAGGAGGGACTTCGGCGAAGATCGGCCTTTATAGCATGCGTGCCTTAGGCAAGCTCTGACGGCTTTGGAGCAGCCTTAGCATCGTTGGCATCGCTTCGCGCCGTCATTTGCGCCGGCGCAATGCGATAGAACCTCGCCGCATTTCCAGCCAGCACGCGCTGTCTGTCCACGGGATCCGGCAGCGCCTCGCACACCATGCCGAGAATCGTGCCGAAGTCCGCACTCAGGCCCGAGACCGGCAGGTTGCTGCCGAACATCGCCCGCTCATGTCCGAAAATCGCCAGCACCTCGCGCACGATGCGGCGGTTGCCCAGCGCATCCCAGCGCCCGCCGGCCAGCCCGAACTCCGACAGCTTGACCGACACATTGGCGCAGGCAGCCAGCGCCTCCATGCCGGCGCGCCAGCAAGCCAGGCCCGCCTCCGAGCGGTCCAGCGGCAGGCCCGCGTGATTGAGCGCGATGGGCACGCCGGGCAAGGCGGCCGCCACCTGGGCCGCCTCGCGCAAGTGCCAGAACGGTACCCGCAGGTCCCACGACAGGCCGTGGCGTTCCAGCCGCGCCAGGTCATCCAGCCAGACCTGGTCCTGCATCGACCCGGGGCGCCCGGCCACCGACTCGCCCGGCGCCGCCGCGTTCAGCGGTTTGCATCGAATCCCCCTGACCCGCGCGAAACCAGCCTGGCGCGCCAGCAGTTCGGCGCACCCGGGAGTCCCGAACGGCGCGTAGGCCACCACCGCCGCAGCCATGCCGGGGCGCCAGTCCTGGCGGTGCACCCACGCAGTCTCGTCGACGGCTTCGCTGCGGTCGCGTTCGGCCTCTACGTGTACGGTAGCAAGTACGGTGACGGCGCTGGTGTCGTACGCATACTGCGCCTCCAGGTAATCGCGGCGCAGGCTCTCGTAGTCGCCGAGAAAGAAAGTCTGCGGCCGGTATTCGTCCTGCAGCCAGGGATAGCGGCCGCGCCCGAGTTGCCACAGGTGGTGGTGGGCGTCGACGATGGCCAGCCCCGGGGGCAGCGCGCCGTTTGCTTCGCGGTTCATCGGCACCGCCTCGGCAACGTGGCAGCCAGGGCGCCGGCCAGCACCAGCGCGGCGACCAGCAAGTAGACACCGGCGCCCGCGCCGACGCGCTCGATCAGCACGCCCGCGGCATAGGGACCGCAGAATCCCCCCAGGTTGCCGAGCGCATTGATCACGCCGCGCGCCACACCGGCGTGCTCGGCGGCCAGCAGCCGCGGCGGCAGGGTCCAGAACACCCCCGCAGCGGACTGCAGGAAGAAGCCGCTGCCGACCAGCAGGCCATAGGACACCCAGGTATTGTCGTGCCACCACACCGAACCGGCCAGGCAGGCAGCGAAACCCAGCAGCGGCCAGACCACGAAGGCCTTGCGCCGGCCGGTGCGGTCGGACAGCGAAGACATCGCGAGGATGCCGGCCATGGTACCCAGGTACGGCAGCACGGCCAGCATGCCGACCTGCCCCATGCCGCCTCCGGTCAGGCCTTTCAGGATGGTGGGCAGCCACAGCGTGTAGCCGTAGATCCCCATCTGATAGAGAAAATTGACGGCGATCAGGCGCCAGATCACATCCTGCGACAAGATGTGCGCCAACACCGCCCGCGTGCTGCCCGCGCCCTGCCCCACGTTCGCACCAGCCGCGGCTGCCTGCTGCTCTTCCTCGCGCAGGCGGGCCAGCAGATAAGCCTTCTCTTCGGCGGAAATCCAGCGCGCCTGGTCCGGCCGGTCACAGGCCAGCTTCCACCACACGCCGAGGCAGGCCAGCGAAATCAGGCCTTCCACGATAAACAGCCAGCGCCAGTCGAGCGCCGCGATCACCAGCCCCGACAGCGGCGCGGTGATGATGCCGGCGATCGGCACGAACAGGATCACCAGGGCGTTGGCGCGTCCGCGCTCGTGGTCGGGAAACCAGTTGCCGACCATGGTCAGCACCACCGGCAGCATGCCGCCCTCGGCCACCCCCAGCGCAAAGCGCAGGATCAGCAGTTCGGTCTCGTTGCGCACCAGGCCGGTCAACACGGAAATGACGGCCCAGGCCAGCATCGACCAGGCGATGAAGTTGCGCCCACTGCCGCGCACGGCCAGCTTGCCGCCGGGGATCTGCAGGAACAGATAGCCGACAAAGAAAATGCCGCCGGCCAGGCCGGCCATGCTGGCACCGATACCGAGCGCGTCGCCCATCCCGCCCGGCATCGCGAAGGCGATATTGACGCGATCCATGTACGAGACGATGCAGACCATCAGGATCGGCGGGATGATGCGCCACCAGCGCTGGGCGGGGATGCCGGGCGCACCGGTGAGAGGTGTCGCGTCGATGGCGACGGACGTACCGGCGCCGGCTTGGTCCAAGCCTTTCATACTCTGTCTCCGTATGGATTTCTGGGTATCAGCCGCCGGCATCTGCGCTGCCTTCGCGGCCTTGTCGGTTGAAACGACCGGGTGCTACTGCGGCGGCAAAGCCAGGATGGCAAGACCGTCCGGTTCCTTGCCGGTGGTGAAGGCATGGCGCAGGGTCAGGCCAGGCAGGTCAAGCTGGCCGACGGTGTGGTCGTTGAGCGCGACATAGGCGCGGCTCGGGTCAGCCGGATGGAAGGCGAGCGCGATCGGCTTGGCGCCGGTATCGACCCGACCGGTCTCCGCGAGCGTGTCGGGGTCGAAAATGCGGATGCTGCGCTCGCCGTAGTTGAGTACGAACAGGCGGTTGTCCGGCGACCAGTAGATGCGAGTGGGGTCCTCGCCCGTCGGCACCGTGCGCACCACTTCCATCGTGCGCGCGTCCAGCCGGGTGAGACTGTGGTCGTCGCGGCTGGCAACGTAGAGCGCCGCTTCGTCGCGGCTCAGGCAACAGCCCTCGGGGCGCCTGCCGGCGTTGGCCGCGCGCGGTGCGCGGGTGGCATCGTAGGGGTGCACCAGTGTCACGGTATGCGACAGCAGGTTGGTCACGTAGGCACGCTCGCCATCGGCCGACAACACAAACAGATGGCTCTTGACCCCGCCCGCCGGCACCGCGCGGTCCGGCACCGGGCGCTCTAGTGGGGCCTCGAACACGAGCAGCATATTGTCGCGCTCGCTCAGCGCATAGACGCGCCCTTGCCGGTCAATCTGCAGGCCATGGATGCGGTGATAGGGCGAGCAATCGAGCTGCGCCCTGACCGCGCCGCTCACCAGGTCGACCGCGATCACCATGGCGCCGCCGTCGCCGGCATGTGCGAAGGTCTGCACACCATAGTGGCCGACGTAGCCGCACAGGCGCTCGCGGTCCACCACGAATTCATGGGGATAGTCCGGCAACTGCACGCTGAAGCGGCGCTTGCCGCCTGCCAGTTCGTAAGCGCTGAAGCTATGGCCGAATTTCTCCACCAGCACGGCCGTCCATCGGTTGTCCATTCTGTCTCCTTGTGATTCGCACGCCTGTCGGATCCAGGCTTTTCGTAATGGGGCACAGGTAGTGCCACGGACAGAAGTTTGGCGCGGCCGACGATAACTATCTATTGAATATTAGGCATCGAGCTATCTCCGCTGGTTATCGCTAAGCGACCGGAGCAGCCGCCACCATCGCCAGGCTGCCCGGCGCCGTGTCGTCATGCGCGGATGGTATGCTTGGTGCTTTCAACTCACACGCAAAGGGCGCGTACCCTGATGGAAATTGCCATACTACTGGCGCTGATTCTGCTCAACGGCCTGTTCGCGATGTCCGAGATCGCGCTGGTCACGGCCCGTAAGGCACGTCTGCAGCGCCAGATCGAGAACGGTGACCGCGGCGCGATTGCCGCGGTCCAGCTGGGCGAGGACCCCACGCGCTTCCTGTCCACAGTGCAGATCGGCATCACGTCGATCGGCGTGCTCAATGGCGTGGTCGGAGAATCCACGCTGGCGCAGCCGCTGGGCCTCTGGCTGCAGGGCTTCGGCTTGTCGCCGAACACCTCCGGCTATGTGGCGACCGCCATCGTGGTGGCCGGCCTGACCTACTTTTCCATCGTGCTGGGCGAACTGGTGCCCAAGCGCCTGGGCCAGATGGCCCCGGAAGCGATCGCGCGGCTGGTGGCGCGCCCGATCGGCTGGCTGGCCGTGGCCTCCACCCCGTTCGTCAAGCTGCTGTCCAGCTCCACGCGGCTGGTGCTGCGGATGCTGGGCACCAAGGTCGACCGCGGCCCGGGCGTGACCGAGGAAGAAATCCACGCACTGCTGGTCGAGGGCTCCGAGGCCGGCGTGATCGAGCAGCACGAGCACACCATGGTGCGCAACGTGTTCCGGCTGGACGACCGCCAGCTGGCATCGCTGATGGTGCCGCGCGGCGATGTCGTGTACCTGGACGTCGAAGAGACGCTGGATGAAAACCTGCACCGCATCGAAGAGTCCGACCATTCGCGCTTTCCGGTGGTGCGCGGCGGCATGCACGACATCATCGGCGTGGTCAGCGCGCGCCAGCTGCTGGCGCGCCGGCTGCGCGGCGAGGAAGCCGACCTGAAGGCCGCGGCGCAGCCGGCGGTGTTCGTGCCCGAGAGCGTGACCGGCATGGAACTGCTGGAGAATTTCCGCGGCTCCGGCGGCCAGATGGCCTTTGTCATCGACGAATACGGCGAAGTGCTGGGCCTGGTCACGCTGCAGGACCTGATCGAGGCCATCACCGGCGAATTCAAGGCCGACGCCGCCGGCGAGGAATGGGCGGTGCAGCGCGACGACGGCTCGTGGCTGCTCGACGGCCTGATCCCGATCCCGGAACTGAAGGACCGCATCGGCCTGCGCCAGGTGCCGGAAGAAGAAAAAGAGCGCTACCACACCCTGTCCGGCATGCTGCTCCTGCTGCTGGGCCGCCTGCCGCAGATCGCCGACAGCGTGCAATGGGGCGACTGGCGCTTCGAGATCGTCGACATGGACGGCAAACGCATCGACAAGGTGCTGGCCGCGCGCCTGCCCCCGCAGGAAGGTCCTGAGGAAGAGACCACCGGCTGATCAGGCCAGCCAGTCGGCCGCTGCCGGATTCCGGCGGTGGCGTCAATCCAGGATCACGGTCAATTCCGACCATATTGATCCATATTAAGTTGCAGGTTGCGACCAAGTCACCTTGGCGCAATTTGCAATGTTCCGCCCCCTCCCCTTCGCTTATGATCCGCCTGTGCGGCCCGCATGCGGCCGTGGCAGGCATGGATCACCAGGGCCTAACGACAAGCGCCGGCGGCCGCCCCAGCGGCCAGCCGAACGACCAAATCTGATACCGGGGAGACGCGGGCATCGCACGGCCATCAACAGGCTGCCCGCAAGACCATCCATGCATCCTGATGCCGATGACATCGCCGCGGCCGCGGGCGCACCTGGCGCGATGCAGCCGTCCGCCCTGGTGTCCGCGCTTGCGGCACGCCGCTCCGGCACCGGGCAGCCAGCGACGATCCTTTCTATCCGCCTGGACCGCTTTGCCAGCGCCTGCGAAACCCTGGGGCCCCGGCGCGCAGCGAGGCTGCGGGCCATCGTGCAGGCACGCATCGCCTGCCTGCTGCCGCCTGGCGCCATCATGCACTGGATGGCGGCGGCAGACCTGGTGGTCATTACCGCGCTGCCGGACGGCGTGCCCGACCCCGGCCCGGTGGCCAGCCGGCTGGCCGACGACCTGTCCCGGCCGTTCGCGCTGGACGGCTTCGAGCTGTTTATTTCGTGCAGCATCGGCGTGGCCACCGACCATCCGGATATCCCGGCGGAACGCAGCCTGCAGCAGGCCCTGGACGCCATGCTGCGGGTCGATCGACGGGGGGGCGACGGCCTGGCGCGCGCCGAAAAGCCCGCCGCGCCGCCGACCGCGCCCCTGCTGGCAGCCCTGCCCGATGCGCTGGAGCGCGGCGAACTGAGCCTGCAGCTGCAGCCGCGCGCCGACTTCGCCAGCGCCGTGGTCAGCGGCTACACCGTGCGGCTGCGCTGGCACCATCCGGCGCTCGGGCGCGTGGCGCCGCAGGATTTCCTGCCGGCGGTGGAGTCGCTGGGGCTGGTCGGCCGGATTGGCAGCTGGCTGCTGGAAAGCGTGCTGCCGCTGGTACGCGCCGCCGAAAACGTGGCCCCGCTGCAATTCACCCTGCTGGCCTCCAGCGCCCAGCTGCACCGCCCGCAGATGGTGGAGGCACTGGCCCACGCCATCGACGCAGGCGGCATCGCACCGGACCGCCTGTGCATCGAAGTGTCGGCCAGCGCGGTGCCGGCCGACGCCGACATCATTGCCCGCGTTGCCGCCCTGCGCCGGCGCGGGCTGCAACTGACGCTGGGCGATTTCGACGACAGCCCGGGCTGCCGCCAGTTGCTGGCGGCGCTGCACCCGGACAGCGTCACGCTGGACGCCCGCCGGCTGGGCCATGCACCCCGGCCCGGTGATTCCGCCAACCGTGCCGACAGCCTGCACGCCGCCTGCCGGCTGGCCCGGGGCGCCGGCGTGTCGGTCTGTGCCAAGGGGGTCGAGACCCACCAGCAGCTCGAGGCCGTGCGTGCCTGGGGCTGCCACAGCGTGCAGGGCTACCTACTGGCGCAGCCATTCCCCGCGGCCTGGCTGCTCCAGACCCATGCGGCGATCCAGCAACGCGCGCGGGAGCTGCTGGCGCCCCACGCCTGAGAGGCGGCTGGCGTTGCGGCCGTTGCACGATTTACAAATTGGCACATACCAGATGTCAAACCCGCTCACAGCAGCGGTAAAATCGGCGCAAATCCCTCAATCCCTGAATCTCTCGATTCTTGAAATCTTCGAAAGGAGCCCGGCGTGAAGAAAGGTTGGATCTGGTGCGTTTTGTTTGCCACCCTGTTGGCTGGATGCAACACGATGGCGGGGCTCGGCCAGGACATTCAGCGCGGTGGCCAGAAGCTTGAAAGCTCGGCGGACCGTCACAAGTAAGCCGCCAGCCCCCCAAGTCTGATGCGGCCCGGACCGCGTCGATATGAAAACGGCACGCCGAATGGCGTGCCGTTTCCTTTTGCGCTGCCGGTGCTCAGCCCTTGTTGCGCAGTGCCCTGGCCTGCTCGGCCAGCGTGCGGATGCGGCCCCAGTCGCCGCTGGCGACGGCGTCCTTGGGCACCACCCATGAACCGCCCACGCACACCACGTTGGGCAGCGCCAGGTAGGTCGGCGCCAGCGCGGCGTCGATGCCGCCCGTCGGGCAGAAGCGCAGCTGCGGCAGCGGCCCGCCCAGCGACTTCAGCATCGGCACGCCGCCCGCGGCCTGCGCCGGGAAGAACTTGAGAAAGGTGAAGCCGGCTTCCAGCGCCGCCATCGCCTCACTCGCGGTGGCCACGCCCGGCAGCAGCGAGATGCCCGCGCCCTGCGCGCCCTCGGCCAGCGCCGGGGTCAGGCCGGGCGAGACGGCAAACTGCGCGCCCGCATCGCGCACGGCGTGCAGCTGCTCGACGTTCAGTACCGTGCCGGCACCGACGCAGGCCTGCGGCAAGGCTGCCGCCACCGCCCTGATCGCTTCCAGCGCCACCGGCGTACGCAGCGTGATCTCAAGCAGCGGCAAGCCGCCGGTGACCAGTGCCTCGCTGACGTGCAGGGCCTCGTCGACCGAGTGGAACTCCAGCACCGGGATCACCGGCACATCGGCAAGGCGTTGAAGCAGCGGGGAAGTCTGGTTTTGCATGGCTGTCTCGGAATAAGGAGTGCAGAAGAAGCAGGGGTTCAGGGAAGCAGGAGTTTCAGGCCAACCGGGTCACGCGATCACCGACACTGACTGCGCCAACCGGCCCAGCACGGTCTGGGCGTCGGGGATCGGCGCCACCGCGCCATAACCAGTGGTAGACAGCGCGGCGGCCACGTTGGCATAGCGCGCCGCCTCGAACGGATCGGCACCCGCGGCCAGGCGCGCGACAAAGCTGCCGCCGAAGCAGTCGCCGGCGCCGGTGGCATCGATCGGCTTGACCGGATAAGGCGGCACCAGCGCGCGCGACTCGGGCGTGGCCACATAGGAGCCCTCTTCGCCCAGCTTCAGCGCGACCAGGCCGATGCCGCAGCCCAGCAGGTAGTCGACGATGGCGTCGCGGTCGTCCAGCCCGGTCAGCACGGTGATGTCATCCCAGCTGGGCAGGCACACATCGGTCAGCATGAGGGCCTCGCGCATGATGCCGCGCGCGCGTGCCAGCGACCAAAGCCGCAAGCGCAGGTTGGTGTCCAGCGTGACCTTGGTGCCGGCCTTGCGCGCATGCTCCATCGCGTCCAGCCCGGCATCGCAGGCGCTGGTGCTGATGGCCAGGCTGATGCCCGACAGGTGCAGGTAGCGCGCCGCGGCGATCGCGCCGAGCGGCAGATGCTCATGCTGGTAGCGGCTGGCGGCAGAGCCTTCGCGCAGGTAGTCGAAGCGGTGGCCGTGGTTGTCGTGCGAGACAAAGTAGACCCCGGTAGGCGCGCTCGGGTCGACGCGCACGTGGCGGGTATCGACCCGCTCCTGCGTCCACAGCGCGCGCAAGCGCTCGCCGAAGGTGTCGGCGCCGACCGCGCAGATATAGCCGGTGCTGGCGCCCTGGCGCGCAGCCGCAATGCAGAAGTTGGAAGTGTCGCCGCCAAAGCCTTGCAGGTAGCGCGACGGATCGTCGGGCTGCTGGTTGAACTCCACCAGCGGTTCGCCGTAGGCCAGGATGTCGATGCTCATGGGGCTGCCTGCCTCAGAAGAAGGTTTGCACGATGTCGATCACGCGCATGTCGCGGTCCAGCACCGGGATATGGCGCCACTTGTCGAAAGTCAGGCATGGGTGCGAGATATCGAAGGCGATCATGTCGCCGACCTGAACGTCGTCGCCCGGCTTGACCTGCAGGTAGGCGTGCTGGTCCATCATGCCGGTGACTTCCCAGTGCGCGGGCACGTCCACCGGCGCCTCGGTGCCGGGCCGGTACAGCCGTGCCGGGATCGGCATGCCGGCGTCGAAGGCCGCATCGCGCTTGCCCATGCCGATGATGACGCGGTCCGGCTCAGGGATCGACTGCACATAGGCCCACAGCTGCAGCGCCGGCAGCAGGCCCTCGCGCATCTTCTGCGCGACCGGGTTGCTGGCCAGGATGCGCTGCTGCGCGGCGCGGTAGATGCCCACGTCGTGCGTCAGGTAGCAGCCGGGGCGCAGCACGATGTCGATCGGCGCGCCGATCTCGGTGCGCGCGAATTCCTCGGCCACCACGTCGTACCAGGCCGAGCCCGCGCCCGACATCACCACAGGGCTGCGGCCGAAGCGGCCTTCCCGTGCCAGCCGCCGCGTCACCGCCACGGTGCGCTGCAGGAACTTGCGGATATCGGCTTCTTCCTTGAGCACGCCTTCATAGATCTCGACGCCGGCCAGCGACAGCGCCTGCGGCCAGCGCGCCAGCGCGTCCAGCACGGCCTGCTGCTGCGCGTCGTCGCGCACGCCGGTGCGCCCGCCTTCCACGCCCAGCTCCAGCAGCACCTGCAGCTTCTGCCCGCGCTCCTGGAAGAACTTGCCGAGCTGGTCGACCAGCGCGGCCGAGTCCACCAGCGCGAAGAATTCGAAATCCGGATCGCGCAGCAGGTCAGCGATGATTTCCATATTGCGCCGGCCCACCAGCTGGTTGGCCATCAGCACGCGTTTGACGCCGTGCGCATGCGCGGCCGCGGTCTGGTGCGCGGTGGCCAGCGTGATGCCCCACGCGCCGGCGCCGAGCTGGCGCGCAAACAGCTTGGGCGCCATGGTGGTCTTGCCGTGCGGCGCAAGCTGCACGCCGTATTCGTTCATGAAGCGGCGCATCCATTCCAGGTTGTGCGCAAGCCGGTCTTCATAGAGCACCGCGGCCGGCAGGCTCAACTCTTCCTGCAACAAGTTCCAGCCGGTCTGGCCGGCCGCATCCGGGGCGATCGGGCCTTCCATCCGGCCCAGTGCCTTGTTGAGCGGATCGATCACGCCGGCCTGATACTTTATTTCACGCATGCTTGTCATCACCCTGAAAAAATCTGATTGACGTAATGATAGCCCTGAAAATAAGATATTTCATCCTTGTTATAAAGTAACACGCAGATGCCCGGAAGGGCTAGCCGGGACAACGCGACTGGCACCCGCCACGTGCGCCAATCACAGTTATAGCCCCTGCCCGCGGGCACTGCAGCTTCCGTCACATTTCGATCCGACCCGTCTTCCGACCAGACCTGCCGCCCATGACCGCGCCCTTTGACATCCTGACCCGCATCGCCGAGCGCGGCCCCGCGCTGCGCCTGGCCGAGCAGAAGGTGGCGCAGGTGGTGCTGGAAGACCTGGCCGGCGCGGCCGCCGCCAGCATCAATGAACTGGCGCGCAAGGCCGGCGTCAGCGAGGCCAGCGTGACGCGCTTTGCCAAGGCCATCGGCTGCCGCGACGTGCGCGACCTGAAGCTGCGCCTGGCCCAGGCCACCGCGGTAGGCGCGCGCTTCCTGCAGCCCGGCAGCGTTCCCGCCGGTGAAGCCGCCCCGGCCACGCTGGCCGACAGCATCCACGCCGACATCCTCACCGCGCTGGAAGTCAACCGCGGCATGATGGATGCGCAGCGCATCGAACAGGCCGCGCGCCTGTTGCTCGGTGCACGCATGGTCTACGCTTTTGGCATGGGCGGCGGCTCGTCGTTCATGGCCGACGAGGCCCGCCATCGCCTGGCGCGCCTGGGCCAGCCGGTGGCGAGCTACCAGGACGCGCTTCTGCAGAAGATGGTGGCGGCCACGCTGGGCCGCGACGACGTGGTGCTGGCCTTCTCGGCCAGCGGCCGCGTGCCGGAGATGCTGGCCAGCTGCGATATCGCGCGCGAGTACGGTGCCCGCCTGGTGGCCGTGACCGCGCTGGGCTCGCCGCTGGCCGCGCGTGCCGACGTGCTGCTGCCGGTGCGCACGCTGGAGACGGATTTCATTTTCAAGCCGTCGGCATCGCGCTACGCCATGCTGATGGTGCTGGACGTGCTCGCCACGCAATGCGCGCTGTTGCAGCCGGACCAGAGCAAGGAGCGCCTGCGCCGGCTCAAGTACGTGCTGGACACCCACCGCGGCGAAAGCGGCCCCGCCAGGGGCCCTGACAGCCGCCAGCCGCTGGGAGACTGACCATGCCACACCTGTTCGATACCCTGATCCGCTGCGTCACCCTGATCGACGGCTCCGGCGCCGCCGCGCGCCTGGCCGATGTGGCCCTGCGCGACGGCCGCATCGCCCGCATCGATGAAGCCGGCGCGATCGATCCCGACGCCGCCTCGCATGTAGTCGAAGGCGACGGCCTGGTCCTTGCACCGGGCTTTATCGACGTGCATACGCACGACGACACCAACGTGGTGCGCCAGCCCGAGATGACGCCCAAGCTGTCGCAGGGCGTGACCACGGTGGTGGTCGGCAACTGCGGCATCAGCGCCGCGCCGGTGACGCTGGCGGGCGAGCCGCCCGACCCGATGAACCTGCTCGGCCATGCCGACGCCTTCCGCTACCCGGATTTCAAAAGCTACGTCGATGCGGTGGAAGCCGCGCAGCCCGCGGTCAACGTTGCCGCGCTGGTAGGCCATACCGCGCTGCGCAGCAATCATATGGACCGCTTCGACCGCGCTGCCACGCCGGAAGAAATCGCGGCAATGCGAGCACAGCTGGAAGAAGCGCTGCAGCATGGCGCGCTGGGCCTGTCCACGGGCCTGGCCTACGCCAACGCGTTCAGCGCGCCGACCGATGAGGTGCTGGCGCTGGCCGAACCGCTGGCCAAGGCCGGCGCGCTCTACGCCACCCACCTGCGCAGCGAGTTCGCCGAGATCCTCGACGCCATGGACGAGGCCTTCCGCATCGGCCGTCATGCACGCGTGCCGGTGGTGATCTCGCACCTGAAATGCGCGGGCGTGGCCAACTGGGGCCGCAGCACCGAGGTGCTGGACGCGCTCGACGGCGCGCAGCGCTGGCAGCCGGTGGGCTGCGACTGCTACCCCTACACCGCCAGTTCCTCCACGCTGGACCTGAAGCAGGTCACCAGCGATTTCGACATCATGGTGACCTGGTCCGAAGGCGCGCCCGAAATGAGCGGCCGCCTGCTGGCCGATATCGCCGCCGAATGGCAGGTAGACCTGCACGAAGCCGCGCGACGGCTGATGCCCGCGGGCGCGGTCTACCACTGCATGGAAGACGCCGACGTCGACCGCATCCTGAGCCATCCGGCCACGGTGGTCGGCTCGGACGGGCTGCCCAACGACCCGCTGCCGCATCCACGCCTGTGGGGCGCCTTCCCCCGCGTGCTGGGCCACTACGCCCGCGACCGCGAGCTGTTCCCGCTGTCGGTGGCCGTCAACAAGATGACCGGCATGTCCGCCGAGCGCTTCGGGCTGCAGGAACGCGGCTTCGTGCGCGAAGGCTACTGGGCCGACCTGGTGCTGTTCGACGCCACCACCATCCGCGATGCGGCCAGCTTTACCGATCCCATGCAACCGGCCGAGGGCATTGCCGCGGTCTGGGTCAACGGCGAGCTGTCATGGCAGCAGCGCCAGACCACCGGCGTGCGCGCCGGCCGGTTCCTGCCGCGAGGCTCGCGGCCTGAGTTCGGCGCCGCCTGACCAGCGCGCTGCCCTCTTCCTTCCCATATCCAACCCATCCCAGGAGTACCCATGGACATCAAACGATTCGGCGTCGAAGGCGGCACCGGCACCGGCGGCCAGCACATGCCCTTTGCCCGCGCGGTCGCGGCCGACGGCTGGCTCTACGTCTCCGGCCAGGTGCCGATGGTCAACGGCGAGGTCATCGACGGCGGCATCGTGCCCCAGACCCACCAGGCCATCAAGAACGTGCTGGCCATCCTGGCCGAAGCCGGCTACGGCCCCGAGCACGTCGTGCGCTGCGGCGTCTGGCTGGATGACACGCGCGACTTCGCCTCGTTCAACAAGATCTTCAAGGAATACTTCGGCGCCAACCCGCCCGCGCGCGCCTGCGTGCAGTCGAGCATGGTGGTGGACTGCAAGGTCGAAGTGGACTGCATCGCCTACAAGAAGCCGGCGGCCTGAGCCTGCTGCCTGCGGATTGCGTGCCCCCCTCCCGCTACCGCGGGAGAGGGGAAAAACTAAAAACTAACCCCTGCCGCCACAAGCGGCCTTTTTTCCACACAAGGAGACAATATGGGTGCCGTCACCGGAACCACGCTCTTGGTGTATGCGCTGATCGCAGTGATCGCACTGGTGGTGCTGATCGCGCGCTTCAAGCTCAACCCCTTCATTACCCTGGTGGTCGTTTCAGTGCTGCTCGGCTTTGCCGTGGGCATGCCGATGGGCGACATCGTCAAGTCCTTTGAAGCCGGTGTCGGCGGCACGCTGGGCCATATCGCGCTGGTGGTCGGCCTGGGCACCATGCTCGGCAAGATGATGGCCGAATCCGGCGGCGCCGAGCGCATCGCCAACACACTGATCGATTTCTTCGGCGCAAAGAACGTGCATTGGGCGATGGCCACCATCGCCTTTATCGTCGGCCTGCCGGTGTTCTTTGAAGTGGGCTTCGTGCTGCTGGTGCCGATCGCCTTCAACGTGGCCAAGCGCACCGGCACGTCGATGGTGCTGGTCGGCATCCCGATGGTGGCCGGCCTGTCCGTGGTGCACGGCCTGATCCCGCCGCACCCGGCCGCGCTGCTGGCGGTGACCGCCTATGGCGCCGACATCGGCAAGACCATCATGTACGCGCTGATCGTGGGCATTCCCACGGCAGCCCTCGCTGGCCCGCTGTTCGCCAAGCTGATGGACCGCTACGTCAAGCTACCCGAGATCAACCCGCTGGCGGAGCAGTTCACCGAAGAGGATGAGCGCGTCAAGGCATCGCATGAGTTGCCGGGCTTCGGCATCACCGTGTTCACCATCCTGCTGCCCGTGATCCTGATGCTGATCGGCAGCTGGGCAGACCTCATCGCCACGCCCAAGACCTTTGCCAACGACTTCCTGAAGCTGATTGGCAACTCGGTGATGGCGCTGCTGATTGCCGCGCTGGTGAGCTTCTACACCTTCGGCAAGGCGCGCGGCTTCAACCGCGAGACCATCCTCAAGTTCACCAACGAGTGCGTGGCGCCCACCGCTATCATCACGCTGGTGGTCGGCGCCGGCGGCGGCTTTGGCCGCATCCTGCGTGACTCGGGCATCTCCAACGCCATCGTCGACGTCGCCACCGGCGCCAACGTGTCGGTGCTGGTGCTGGGCTGGCTGGTGGCGGTGATGATCCGCATCGCCACAGGCTCGGCCACGGTGGCCATGACCACCGCCGCGGGCATCGTCGCGCCGATCGCCGCCAGCGTGCCGGGCACCCGCCCGGAGCTGCTGGTGCTGACCACCGGCGCCGGTTCGCTGATCCTGTCGCACGTGAACGACGGCGGCTTCTGGCTGGTCAAGGAGTACTTCAACATGACCGTGACCCAGACCTTCCAGACCTGGTCGGTGTGCGAGACCATCATCTCGGTGGTGGCGCTGCTGCTGACGCTGGGCCTGGCCACGGTGATCTGACGCCCCTTGCCGGTGGCGGCAAGACCGCACTCCAGGCCAGGCTTTGGCGGGATCAGAACGGGTGACATGGCGAAAATGTGCATTGAAGCAACGGTTTACAAGCCCCCGGACAGCTACTAAGGTCAACCAGTGTGTGACCTGCCGCGAACCGTCCCAATGCCACTAGATCGCCGCTCCTTCCTGGCCCTGGCCGCCGGCCTCGCCGCCTGCGCCGCCCTGCCCGCCGGCGCTGCCACCGTAGCCGTGCCAATGCGCCGCAACATCCCGGGCACCACCGAAGCCCTGCCCGTGATCGGCTTGGGCACCGCCGACACCTTCAACGTCGGCACCGGCGCCGATGAACGCAAGCCGCTGGCGGAGGTAATGGGCCTGCTTCTGCAGAGCGAAGGCTCGGTCGTCGATACCGCGCCCAGCTACGGCAGCGCCGAAGCCGTGACCGGCGACCTGCTGCGCGCGGCCAATGCCCGCAGCCGGGTGTTCCTGGCCACCAAGATCTCGGCCAAGTCCGGCGCGCCCGCGCAGGCGCAATGGGCGCACTCGCTGGCCGACCTGCACGTGGACAAGATCGACCTGCTGCAGATACACAACCTGATCGACTGGCAGGCCAACCTGCGCTGGCTGCGCGAGCTGAAGGAACAGGGCCGCATTCGCTACCTGGGCATCACCCATTACCGCGAGGACGCGCACGAGGCGCTGGAGAAGATCGTGCGCAGCGAGCGCGTGGACTTTGTCCAGATCAACTACTCGGTGGCCGAGCGCAATGCCGAGCGTACGCTGCTGCCGCTGTGCGAAGCGCGTGGGGTGGCGGTGCTGGTCAACCGGCCATTCCAGGACGGGCGCCTCTTTCGCGTCGTCAAGGATCGCCCGCTGCCGCCGTGGGCCGGCGATATCGACTGCGGCTCGTGGGGCCAGTTGTTCCTGAAGTTCATCGTCAGCCATCCCGCCGTGACCGCGGCGATCCCGGCCACCTCCAAGCCGCGCAACATGGCCGACAACCTTGGGGCCGGACTGGGCCGCATGCCCGATCCCGGCCAGCGCGAGCGCATCGCCGCGCTGCTGCGCTGAGCCGTATCGATCGTGGACGATCCCGCGCGCGACCCGCCTGCCGGTGGCCTGGCCCGGCTGCGGCGCGGTTTCGGCATCCACCCCGGCGAGACCGGCGCCGTGGTGGCCGGCTTCCTGTTTTTCTTCTGCCTGTTCGCCAGCTATTTCATGCTGCGGCCAGTGCGCGAGACCATGGGCATTGCCGGCGGCGTGAAGAACCTGCAGTGGCTGTTCACCGCCACCTTTGTCGTGATGCTGGCCGCGATTCCGCTGTACGGCGCGATCTGCGCCTGGCTGCCGCGGCGCCGCTTCGTGCCCTGGGTGTACGCCTTCTTTATCGCCAACCTCCTGGGCTTTGCCCTGGCCACTCGCGCCCTGCCTGACAACGTCTGGCTGGCGCGCGTGTTCTACGTCTGGCTGTCGGTGTTCAACCTGTTCGTGGTGTCGGTGGCATGGAGCCTGATGGCCGATGTGTTCCGCCCCGAGCAGGCGCGCCGTCTGTTCGCACTGCTGGCCGCCGGCGCCAGCGCGGGCGGGCTGGTCGGGCCCGTGCTGGGCGGCTGGTTGGTGCCGCGGATCGGCCTGACCGGACTGATGCTGCTGTCGGCCGCGCTGCTGGCCGCCACGCTGCCCGGCGTGGGCTGGCTGTTCGGCTGGCGCCGCCGCGCCGGCGCGGGCGTGGTGCAGCCGGGCGAAGCCCCGGCCGGCGCGGCGCAGGATCCGGCCAACCCGATCGGCGGCGGGCTGCTGGCCGGGCTGTCGCTGCTGCTGCGCTCGCACTACCTGCTCGGCATCGGCCTGTTCGTGATCCTGCTGGCCACGGCCAGTACCTTCCTGTATTTCGAGCAGGCGCGGCTGGTGGCCGAGGCCTTCCCGGAACGCACCCGCCAGACCCAGGTCTTCAGCGCGCTGGATGCTGCCGTGCAGGCGCTGACCATCCTGGTCCAGCTCTTCTTCACCGGCCGCATGGCGCGCCGCTATGGCGTCTCGGTACTGCTGACCGCGGTGCCGCTGGCGGTGGCCTGCGGCTTTCTCGTACTGGCGCTGTTGCCGACCTTCGGCGTGCTGGCCGGCGTGATGATCCTGCGCCGTGTCGGCGAATACGCGCTGCTGCGCCCCGGGCGCGAGATGCTGTTCACCGTGGTCAATCCCGAGACCAAGTACAAGGCCAAGAACGTGATCGACACCGCCGTCTACCGTGCGGGCGATGCAGTCAGTGCGTGGGTCAAGACGGGGATCGATGCGCTGTCGGGCCATCCCGCCACGGTGGCGCTGGCTGGCGCGGTGCTGGCGCTGGCGTGGGCGGGACTGGGGTGGTGGCTGGGGCGGCGGCATGAGGGGCAGCTGGGCCCGCCGGATGCCAGTCTGCGCCGTGCCGTGGGGAATACCGCTGCACGCTAGTGCTCAGGACAAGGGTTTTCCCGGTTGACGCTGTGTCTGCGAAGCCATACATTGGCCACGCAGATCTAGATAAGAGACCATCTGTAGGATGGTCTCTTCGCGCCTTGCAGTCGCTGCGGCCTCTTACAGAACAAATAAGAGGAGACCGCCGTGCAACGCTCTGCCATCAAAATTCGTGGCATCGATGATGTCATTGCCTACATAGATTCCTGCCCAGGCATTCGCGGCAGGGCCGGTGTCATCTGGTGGCTCGCACTCGGCGGGCTATTCCTTGATGCGTTTTCCAATTCTGCGCTGAGCGCCGGCCTCGGGCCGATGACGCGCAACCTTCAACTCGCGCCCGCAAAAGTCGCCCTGTTGACCTCGTTTGCCTCCTGGGTGGCCATTGCCTTCAACCCTATCGGCGGCTGGATGGCCGACCGCTGGGGCCGCGTCCGCCCGCTGATTCTCGCCAAGGTCCTGGCTGTGGTCGGCGCATTGCTGGTGGTGTTTGCCCCCGGCTTCGAGGTGATCCTGGCCGGGCGCTTCTTTGTCGGTGCGGCCTACGGCATCGACTTTGCCATCGCCATGGCGGTGCTGGCGGAGTTCACGCCGGTGAAGCTCAAGAGTCGGCTGAACACGTGGCAAGGCATGTGGTACACGGCCGTCTGCTCCAACTTGCTGCTGGCACTGCTGTTCTACTCCTGGGACGTTGGCGATACGATCTGGCGCTACTCAGTGGCAGCCACCGCGGTCTTTGGCGTGATCATCCTGCTGCTGCAAGGCTTGTTCCTGGTGGAAAGCCCGATCTGGCTGGCACGCAAGGAATGGCTCGATGCCGCCGCGCATGCCATGACGCGCATCTACGGACGTGAGTTCGTTGCCGCCCCGCCCGCGGAACGCATCCCCGTCCTCAACCAGGCGCGCCGCGGCCTGGCCAATGTGCTGTTGATCTTCCGCGGCGTCTACCTGCCGCGCACCATCCTGGCGGCCACCGTGCAGATCGGGCAGTCGATCCAGTACTTCGCGATCGGCTGGTACCTGCCGCTGATCAGTGCGGCCCTGTTCGGCAAGGACTTTGTCTACGCGACGATCGGCGCGCTGGTCTTCAACGTCTGCGGCATCTTTGGCGGCTTCCTCTCGCCCTTTATAGGCCGGAAGCTGGGCCTGCGCCGCGCCTCGGCATTCGGCTTTGCGGCGGTATTCGCCATGCTGCTGATCCTGGGCCTGTTTAACGGCAAGATGCCGATGTGGATGGCAGTGGTCGTTCCGTCGCTGTTCATCCTGTTCCACTCGGGCGGGCCCGGCGCAAACGGCAAGAGCCTGTCGTCACTGTCTTTCCGCAGCGAACTGCGCGCGGGCGCCAACGGCATCATCGGCGCGCTCGGTGCCATCGGCGCTGCACTGGGCCTGCTGGTCTTCCCGCTGTTCCGCGCACAGTATGGGCTGGAGACCACCTTCCTGATTCTCTCCGTGGTCCCGCTGCTGGCAAGCATCATCTGCTTTGCGATCCGCTGGGACCCGACCCGCACCACCATCAACCCCGACAATGAAGCCGACGCCCCGCAGTTCAAGGGCGATGTGCCGGACGCTCCGGGCTTCATGAATCCCGCGATTGAAAAGGCCCGCCCATGACCCAGCGCAGAAATGTCATCCTTGCGATCGATGAGGGCACCTCAGGCACGCGGGCAGCGGTGGTGGCCGCCGACGGTCATGTCATGTGCCTCGAGTACACCACGCTTGAGGTCCGATCCCCCTGCCCTGGCGTGGTCGAACAGGACGCCAACGTCTTGCTCGACAAAACCCTGGCGGTTTGCCGCGCCACCCTGGCGCAGGCTGCTCGCGAAAACCTGAATGTCACCGCCCTCGCCATCGCCACCCAGCGCGCCACCGCGGTACTGTGGGACACGCAGACCGGACGTGCGCTGGTACCCGCCATGGTGTGGCAGGACACGCGGTACGCGGCCGATCTTGACCAGCTCGCGCCGGCATGGGACGCAAATCTGCGCAAAACGGTCGGCCGCCCCACCGGTGTACGCTCGCCATACCTGTGGGCAGCGCGGCACCTGCGCGACACGCCGGCTGTGGCTGACGCCTTCAGTGCGCGCCAGCTCGCCTTCGGCACCATCGACAGCTGGCTGCTCTGGCACCTGTCGACGGCACGCGCATGCATCACCACGCCGACCAACGCCACCTCATGCAACGCCTACGTGCTGACCGGGCATCGCTACCAGCTCGACTGGATCGACGCGCTTGGCTTTCCGCGTGAACTGCTGCCTGAGCTGCGCCAGGATGCGGACGACTTCGGCCGCACGCGGCCGGACGTGCTGGGTATCGACGTACCGATCCTGGCTTGTGCCGGGGACCAGCTCGCCGGCGCAATCGGCCTGGGATGTCTCGATGCCGGCCAGGCGATGTGCCTGCATGGCACCGGCAGCTTCGTCGATCTGGTAGTCGGCCCGAACCTTCCCGCACGCAGTGGCAAGTCGGACAGCACCCTGACCATGACCGCGCGCCGGCAGCTGGGCGTGTCGCACTTCTCCGTCGAAACCTTTGTCGCCACCACCGGCTCCGCGCTCAACTGGGTCTGCGACAAGCTCGGCTGGTTTCAGAACGCCAGGCAAATCAGTGCGCTGGCCAGCACTGTTGCGTCGTCACGGGGCGTGACCTTTATTCCCGCGCTGACAGGGCTGCGGGTCCCACGCATGCAGCCTGAAGCGCGCGCAGCATTGACCGGTATCTCGATGGCAACGACGCAGGCCGAGATGGCCTTTGCCATCCTCGAAGGCATTGCGCATTCGGTAACTTCATGCATCGAGGCAAACCGGGAGATCGCGGGCGTGCCGGTGTCGGAGCTCGTGGTTGGCGGCGGCTTGTCCGGCAGCGATGCGCTGCTGCAAATGCAGGCGGATCTCAGCGGAATTCCCATCCACCGCATGAAGGAGACCGACCGCGCCAGCCTGCGCGGCATCGCTTACCTTGCCGGCTCATCCGGCCTGCTTTGGGATTCCATGCAGCAGGCCCGTGCCACCACCACCCCGGACGCGGTATTCGAACCGGCGATCAGCGCCGATGAACGTGCCCAGCGGCGCGCGCGCTGGAATGCGCGGGTGGCATCCGAGCTCAACCATGCGGACGCGCTTGCGGTCCATTAATCAGGAGCAACAACAGACATGGTGATTTTTCCATCCCGCAGCGCTAACCGCGAGCGCGCCGCCATGACCAGCACCGAGCCGTTGCGGCTGGTGCGCCGGGACCTGCTTGACCGCCTGGAGACAGATGCATTCGACATCCTGGTGGTCGGTGGTGGTGTGACGGGCACCTACGCCGCGCTGGATGCCAGCTTGCGCGGCTATCGCGTGGCGCTGGTTGAAAAGTGCGACTTCGCCGCGGGGACTTCGTCCAAGTCATCCAAGATGGTGCACGGCGGCCTGCGCTATATCGAGCAGGGCAATCTCGGCCTGGTGCGCCATTCACTGCTGGAGCGCCAGCGCCTGCGCCGCAACGCGCGCCACCTGGTGCAACGGCTGCCGTTCCTGTTCCCGGTGATGGAGCGCAACGGCGTGTTCGACAAGCGCCTGGCCAAGGCCTTCGAGAGCCTGCTCTGGACCTACGACCTCGCCGGTGGCTGGCGCGAGGGAATCCTGCACCAGAAGCTGACCAAGGCCGAGGTGCTGTCCCACTGCCCGACCTTCAATGAGGAACATCTGACCGGCGGCTACCTGTACTTCGATGCGCGCGTCGACGATGCCCGCCTGACACTGAACATCGCGCGCACGGCAGCGTTCCATGGCGCGGCCGTGGTCAATCACGCGACCGTCGCCGAGATCACCCGCGACGGCCACGGCAAGGTGGATGGCGCCATTGTCCACGCCGGCGAGCGCGAGATCCGCGTGCGCGCAGGCGTGGTCATCATGGCAACCGGCGTCTGGCTGCGCGACTGGACCGGACGCAGGAAGGGCGAGGCCAGGACCCTGCACATTCGCCCCGCCAAGGGCGTCCACGTTGCCATCCCATGGCTGAAGATCCGCAATGACTGCACGGTGACGATCCCGGTGCCCGGGCGCAGCCGCCGGGCAACCATCACGCGGTGGGGCAATGTGTCCTACCTTGGCACCACCGACGAAGACTATGTGGGCGACCTCGACAATGTCATGTGCACCCGGCAGGAACTCGACTTCCTGCTGGAGGGCGCGCGCTCGGCACTAAAGACCGACCTGACGCCGGAAGACGTGGTGGGCAGCATCGCGGGGTGTCGCCCGCTGGTGGCGCCGCCCGGCGGCAAGACCCTGGAAATCAAGCGCAATCACGAGATTCATACCGCGGACGACGGCCTGGTGACCATCGTCGGCGGCAAGCTCACGACCTCGCGGCACATGGCCGAGCAAACCATCGATGCAGCGCAGAAGGTCATCGGCAAGCGCAGCAAGTGCCTGACCAAAGCGGCCTATCTGCTCGGGGCGGCTGGCTATGACGCGCAGGCCATCGTCGCATCCGGCGGCATGTCCGCGCACCTGGGCGAGCGCTACGGCACAGAGGCGCGCTTTGTCAGCGACATCCTGCAGGCGGACGCCACCCTGGCTAGGCCGATCGTCGAAGGCCTGCCCTATACCGAGGCCGAAATCGTCTACGCCGTGCGCCATGAACTGGCCGGCACGGTTGACGACGTCTTGTCACGACGCATCCGCGCCCGCCTGATGGCGCGCGATGCCTCCGCCCGGGCCGCAGCGCGGGTGGGCCAGATCCTCCAGGCCGAACTCGGATTGTCCGAGGCGGCCGTGGCGCGGCAGGTCAGCGAATACCTGGCCGCCGTCGCCCTCGAAAAATCCGTCCTCATGGGAGACTCAGCATGATCAGCAAGGAAGCCATCAAGCGCGGCTACAACCGCGGCAACTACGTCGTCGGCGCCCACACGCCGCCGGGCTATGCGGCAAACATCCAGGACACCCCGGATGCGCCGGGCCTGCAACGTGACACCATTTCCGTCTGCGCGGCCGATCTCGCGGCCCTGCGCAAAGTGGCCGACGAGGTCTTGACCGATACCGCCGATGTCGTGGCGTGGACCCGCGACTGGTGGGCCGGATCGATGATCACAGAGACCGCAGGCAAGCCCGCCACGCCGCGCGGGGTCATCGTACGCGCTTCCACCGTGGAACAGGTGCAGGCAGTCATGCGCATTGCCAGCGCCAGTGCCATTCCGGTCACCGTATCGGCCGGCCGCAGCAACGTGACGGGCGCCGCCCTGCCCGTACGCGGCGGAATCGTGCTGGACGTGTGCGGCCTTAACAAGCTGGTCGGATTCGACAAGGACAGCCAGATCGTCGACGTGGAAGCCGGCATGTTCGGCGACATCTTCGAGGAGACCATGCAGAAGGAATTCGGCATGACGATGGGCCACTGGCCATCATCGTACGCGATCAGCACGGTCGGCGGATGGGTAGCCTGCCGCGGCGCCGGTCAGTTGTCCACGCGCTACGGCAAGATCGAGGACATGGTGTTTGGCATGGACGTGGTGCTGGCCGACGGCAGCCTGGTCACCGTAGGCGGCTACTCGCGCGCGGCATTGGGCCCGGATCTGCAGCAACTGTTCATCGGGTCCGAAGGCATGCTGGGCGTGATCGTGCGCGTGCGCCTCAAGCTGCACCGCCTGCCCGACTACGGGCGTGCCATCGCCTATGGCTTCAAGACCTTTGCCATTGGCCTGGACGCCTGCCGCGAGATCATGCAACGCGGGGCCAACCCCGCCGCGCTGCGGCTCTATGACAAACTGGAGAGCGGAGTGCAGTTCGGGCTGCCCGACACCAACGTCCTGCTGGTTGCCGACGAGGGCTCGCGCGAGATGGTCGATGCGGTGATGACGATCAGCGAGCGCGTGTGCCAGGAACGTGGTGACAAGCTGGACAGCGCGGCGATTTTCGAACGCTGGCTCGATACGCGCTACCTGACGGGCAAGAGCGCCGAGGGCTTCAAGCGCAGCCCCGGCTTTGTCGCCGACACGCTCGAAATGTCGGGACCGTGGCGCGACCTGGCTGCCATCTACACGGACGTTGTCAAGGCCATCAATGCCGTGCCGGGCACCCTCGCCGGCTCCGCGCATCAGTCGCACGCCTATGTGGACGGCGCCTGCCTGTACTTCTCGCTGCGCGGCGAGGTCGCGGTGGAGGACCGCCAGAAGTGGTATCACCAGGCATGGGATGCTGCCAATGCGGTGCTGATCCAATACAATGCGGCACTGAGCCACCACCACGGAATCGGACTGCTGCGCGCGCCATACATGGCCTCGTCGCTGGACACGGCATTCCCGCTGCTGGCGGCAGTCAAGCAGGCACTTGACCCGCAGAATATCCTGAACCCAGGCAAGCTGGGTCTCAGTGACGTGCTCACCAACGAACCGAAGTAACCAGCATGGACAGGTCCCTCGGTGCGCGCCTGACGCGACACCCCGTCATCGGCACACTCTACGGTGTTGACCAGATCGACGCCATCTTTGAAAGCGTGGCCGAAGTCTGCATCGTCGCCAACGTGGAGTTGCGCAAGCTGCAGCCCGTCATCGCCACGCTGGCCAGCGCTGGCAAGTACGTCATCGTCAATATCGACAGCTGCGAAGGCTTGTCGCAGGACAAGGGCGGGGTGGATTATCTGGCCGACATCGGGGTGACCAGTCTGGTTTCCACGCGCGTGGCAACGATCCAGCGGGCCAACCGCGCGGGCATGGTGACGATGCAGAAGGTCTTTGTGACCGACCGTTCCACCTGGCCGCGCAGCGTCAAGGCGCTCGAACAGAGCGACCCGAACCTGGTGCAGCTGATGCCGGCGCCGATGCTGTCGCACCTGCCCGAAGCGGACCGCAAGGCGCTGCCGCCGATCGTGACATCAGGCTTTGTCTGCAATCGGGATGATATCCGCAGCGCGCTCGCACATGGCGCTGTGGCCGTCTCCACCAGCGACCGCAAGCTCTGGAATCTGGAAGCGAGAGCGCTCAAGGCGTAAGAGTCCCGCCTGGCGCAGCCTGGGCAGTTTCGCTGACCGATGATCGGCCAAAACTGGCCTGCTGCGGCAGGAAGATCGTATAGTCATGTCCTCGGACCTGGCTTGCCCCCGCGCCGCGCCGGCCGTCGCCGCGCAGCCTGCAAGCCCCCCCCCACATTCCTGATCCCGGAGGACTCCCCCATGAAAACCAAAGCCGCCATCGCCTGGAAAGCCGGTGCCCCGCTGACCATTGAAGACGTGGACCTGGACGGCCCGCGCGCCGGGGAAGTGCTGGTGGAAGTCAAGGCCACCGGTATCTGCCATACCGACTACTACACACTGTCTGGAGCCGACCCGGAAGGCATCTTCCCGGCGATCCTGGGCCACGAGGGCGCAGGCATCGTCACCGACGTCGGCCCTGGCGTCACCTCGCTCAAGCCGGGCGACCACGTGATCCCGCTGTACACGCCGGAATGCCGCCAGTGCAAGTTCTGCCTGTCGCGCAAGACCAACCTGTGCCAGGCAATCCGCGCCACCCAGGGCAAGGGCCTGATGCCGGACGGCACCTCGCGCTTCTCGATCGACGGCAAGCCGATCTTCCACTACATGGGCACCTCGACCTTCGCCAACCACATCGTGGTGCCGGAGATCGCGCTGGCCAAGATCCGCCCGGATGCGCCGTTCGACAAGGTCTGCTATATCGGCTGCGGCGTCACCACCGGCGTGGGCGCGGTGCTGTTCACCGCCAAGGTGGAAGCCGGCGCCAACGTGGTGGTGTTCGGCCTCGGCGGCATCGGCCTGAACGTGATCCAGGCGGCCAAGATGGTGGGCGCCGACAAGATCATCGGCGTGGACCTGAACCCTGGCCGCGAAGCCATGGCGCGCAAGTTCGGCATGACGCATTTCATCAACCCGAAGGACGTGGAGAACGTGGTCGACCACATCATCCAGTTGACCGACGGCGGTGCTGACTATTCGTTCGAATGCATCGGCAACACGCAGGTCATGCGCCAGGCGCTGGAGTGCTGCCACAAGGGCTGGGGCAAGTCGATCATCATCGGCGTGGCCGAGGCCGGCGCGGAGATCTCGACGCGTCCGTTCCAGCTGGTGACGGGGCGTGAATGGAAGGGCTCGGCCTTTGGCGGCGCGCGCGGGCGCACCGATGTGCCCAAGATTGTCGACTGGTACATGGAAGGCAAGCTCAATATCGACGACCTGATTACGCACACGCTGCCGCTGGAGCGCATCAATGAGGGCTTCGACCTGATGAAGCGCGGCGAGTCGATCCGCTCGGTGGTGCTGTACTGAGGACGGCGCCGACATGGAACTGATCTCGCAACACGGCTGCTACGGCGGCGTGCAGCGCTTCTATCGGCATGACTCGGCGGCCATCGGGCTGCCGATGCGTTTCTCGGTCTACCTGCCACCGCAGGCGCAGGGAGGCGGCAAGGTGCCGGTGCTGTTCTACCTGGCCGGCCTGACCTGCACCGAAGAAACCTTCATGATCAAGGCCGGTGCGCAGCGCTTTGCCGCCGAGCACGGCCTGATGCTGGTGGCGCCCGATACCAGCCCGCGCGGCGCGGGCCTGCCGGGCGAGGCCGATGCCTGGGACTTCGGCGTGGGTGCCGGGTTCTATGTCGATGCCACCGAGGCGCCGTGGCAGGAGTACTGGCGCATGGAAAGCTACGTGGCCGACGAGCTGTTCGGGCTGGTCACCACCGCGTTGCCGGGCGATGCCGGCCGTGTCGGCATCTTCGGGCATTCCATGGGCGGGCACGGCGCGCTGGTGCTGGCACAGCGCCATCCGCAGCGCTTCCGCTCGGTGTCGGCGTTTGCGCCGATCGCCGCGCCGTCACGCTGCCCGTGGGGGGAGAAGGCTTTTACTGGCTACCTGGGCAGCGACCGCGCCGCGTGGGCCGAATATGACGCCAGCGAGCTGATGGCACGCCAGCAGGGCGCGCCCTTCCCGGCCGGCATCCTGGTCGACCAGGGACTGGACGACCAGTTCCTGCAAAGCCAGCTGCATCCGGAAGCATTCGCGGCGGCCTGCCAGGCCGTCGGCCAGCCGCTGACGCTGCGCCGGCATAGCGGCTACGACCACGGCTACTACTTCATTACGACCTTTATCGCCGACCACATCCGGCATCACGCCGGACAGCTCTAGCGCCTGAGCGCTCAAACGCACCCACTGCCCCGCACCGCCCCCCAATCAGGGGATGCCCGGTGCCGGGCCCGACCCCATAATTGCTGCTCGACCGGCCCCAGAGCCGGAACAAGATGGGGTCACATCATGAACCACGTCGTCTCCCTCGGCGGCTATATCCTCGGCTGCCTGGCAGCGCTGCTGATCGCCGCGCGGTGGTTGTTGCGCAATGACCCGGCGCTGTGCGCCGACTAGCCGCGCGAAGCGCCACGACGAAGCGACTAGCCCAGGCGCCGCGGCAGCCCCGGCACAGGAGGCGGCCGCCTCAAATGCCACGGACAGCGCGACGGCGCCCCCCGGCGGCGCCCGCAGGGCCCGCTCGCCCCTTATCATTACGGGTCGCGCCGGTCCGGCGCATTCCAGCCACGCCGCCGCCAGCCCCTGTCCGATGTCCGTGCCGATCGCCCTGCTCACCATCACGACTGCGCTCAGCGCCATGATGCTGGCCATCGTGTGGTCGCTGCGCCGCTGCGAGCTGCCCGGCGTGGGCGAATGGTGCAATGCCAACCTGACCGCAACCGGAGCGTTGGTGCTGTTCTCGCTGCGCAGCATGATTCCGGATTTGTTGTCGGTCGGCGTTGCCAACGCCGCGCTGGCGTGGTCGCTGGCGCTGTTCTACGCCGGCAGCGTTCGCTTCTGTGGCGGCGTGCCGCCGTGGCGGCGGCTGCTGGCGGCAACGGCGGTGACAACTGCGGGCGTGATTGTCTGGCGCTATGCCGTCGACGTCTTCACCACGCGCGTCGTCATTGTCTCGGTCTTCCATGCGGTGCTGTGCGCGCTGGTCGGGCTGACCTTGCTGCGCCGCCGCCCGCGCGGACAATCGGCACGGTTCTTTATCACGACCGCCTGCTTCGCGCTGTTCTTCGCCACCGGCCATGCAGTGCGCGGCACACTGTCCGCGCTGCAGTGGCTGGGCAATCCCTACCTGCAGGAATCGATGCTGGTCAACACAGTTTTTCTGACCCTGGGCGCACTGGTGATGCCGGCGATGACCATGGGCGCGGTGCTGATGATCCATGACGCCATCGTGCGCCGGCTTGAAGCGGTCGCCAATACCGATACGCTGACGGGCGTGCTGTCGCGCAAGGCGTTCGAGGAAGGCGCCCAGCGCGAGCTGGCGCGCGCCGCCGGCGGCAATCCGGCCCCCGCGATGCTGATCGTCGACATCGACCATTTCAAGTCGGTCAACGACACCTACGGCCACGCGGCCGGCGATGTCGTGCTGCAGGCGTTCGCAAGACTGGCGGCGGCGCAACTGCGGCCCGGCGACCTGCTGGGCCGCCTCGGCGGCGAAGAGTTCATGGTGCTGCTGCCCGCGACCGGCGAGGCGGGTGCCAGCGCGGTGGCGGAGCGCATCCGCGCCAGCGTGCAGCGCCAAGCTGTCACGACGGTCGCGTCGGACGGCAACAGCCACACCGTGCGCTATACCGTCAGCGGCGGTACCGCCGGCTGGCATCCGGGCCTGACGCTGGCGCAGCTGAGCGCGCGTGCCGATGCGGCGCTGTATCGCGCCAAGGTGGGCGGGCGCAATCGTATCGCAGCGCATAGCGTACCAGACTTGGCCACGCAGACCGCACCAGAAGGCGCGCACACGCTCTGACTGCTAATTGCTACAGTCGCCCGCGGCGGTGATTGAGAACGACAACTACCTTCCGCTGTCATGCGTGACGCTCAGCGTCGGCGGTACCTCCGGATGCCGATGCTCCGGGCCTCAAGGCTAAACAAGGCGCGCTCGCCCTCGGTGGCACACGCCCTTCGTCGCTGCACCGTGTTTGCCCGCGACCAGCACCCGCATGCCATGCTGGAACAGCAGGCTCGGCATCGCGGCGCAGCACGAAATATGATAATTAAGGCGCATTCTCGATTGCAAACGCAATCACAGCGGCTCGATGCTTCTTTGGAAGCCTATGAAATACAAGCAGCAACTCGGCTTCGTCGTCTGCTGACGCATAGAAATAGGACGTGGGCACCTTCAGCACGGCTGCTAACCTTTCTACAAGCAGCCAATCGGGCGTTCTTTTCCCGAGCTCGTACCGATTCATTCGCGTGCTGGCAGACATAGGGTCCAGCCCGGATTCAATCCCCAGCTTTTCTTGCGATAACCCGGCACGATGCCGCGCCTCCTTAAGTCGTTTCGCGAGTACTGACATTTCTGCCTTCTAGTTGGTGAAGACAGGAATCGTCCGGCGTTGTGCTGGTGCAAATACTACCGATTTGGTAGTATTCAAATTCTTTGGGATGACCAAGAGGGTGCGGGGCTTCATCTGATTACGGCAAGGCGGCAATTGCCGAGCCCAGTATCGCCTCGCTCCTCTGTGAAGTGAACCTTCCAGGAGGCAACGAAATGATCAAATCCCTGATCACCGTCGAACAACGCGCACAGCTGCTCGCAAACGGCCAAGCATACGCAGCCGGCCACGCTGGCGACCCGCGGCCCGTGGTGCGGCTGTTTACCCCTGACGCGCATGCGACATGGGTCTTGGCCGCGCTCGACCCGGCCGATGGTGACACCGCCTATGGTCTGTGCGACGTGGGTATCGGCATGCCCGAACTAGGCCATGTAAGGCTGTCCGACCTTGCATCCATCGTCGGGCCGCTCAAGAGGCCGATTCTCCGGGACCTGTACTTTAGGCCAACGCGACCGCTATCGGCGTATGCGCAGCTGGCGCAGCTCGACGGCTCGATTCCCGACTGACCGATCCGGTTGGTCCACTCCTGATGGCTGCCCAGGCAGCCCCTACGGCGCCCCATTAGTAGTTGCAGCGGGGGCTGCCGCTGTTCGCTCAGCGCAAACAACATGGAAAGACCGATGGCGTTGGCACCACTTGATGCCCTGGTGCTTCCATGCAGCGTGGCACATGCCTGATCGGCATCGCTCACGCGCAACCAATGGGGTCTTGGTCTCAAAAGGACCAGCCCTGACCGAAGTCCATTGATCACTACCTGACGAGGACCGAACGTGAATCCACAACAAGAACCCCATGTGAATCCCCTGAGCGTACCGGGCGGCGTCTTGCCCGTTCCGGCACGCACGCTGGCTGCTCGCGACTACAAGACCTTGGGTCTTGCCGCCCTCGGCGGCACGCTCGAGTTCTACGACTTCGTCATCTACGTCTTCTTCGTCACGGTGCTGGGCGCGCTATTCTTCCCGCCCAACATGCCAGATTGGCTGCGACAACTGCAGACGTTCGGCATTTTCGCCGCCGGCTACCTGGCACGCCCGCTGGGCGGCATCGTGATCGCCCACTTTGGTGACCGGCTTGGCCGCAAGCGCATGTTCACGCTGTCGATCTTGCTGATGGCCGCGCCCACGCTGATGATCGGCCTGCTGCCCACCTACGCCAGCATCGGCGTCGCGGCACCGCTGCTGCTGCTGGCGATGCGCGTGCTGCAGGGCGCGGCCATCGGTGGCGAGATGCCTGGTGCCTGGGTGTTTGTCGGCGAACACGTGCCGAGCCGGCACTACGGTTTCGGCATCGGGACCCTGACCTCGGGCATCACGGGTGGCATCCTGCTGGGTTCGCTCGTGGCGGTCGCCATCAATCGCCACTACACGCCTGAGCAGGTGAGCGATTTCGCCTGGCGCATCCCTTTTATCCTGGGCGGCGTCTTCGGACTTGTGTCGGTGTACCTGCGCCGGTTTCTTCATGAGACCCCCGTGTTCCGCGAGGTGGCTGAGCGCAGCAATCTGGCGCGCGAACTCCCGATCCGCACCGTGCTGCGCGAGCACCGCTCGGCCAGTCTGTTCGTCGCATTGCTGACCTGGGTACTTTCTACCTCTATCGTCGTGGTGGTCCTGTACACGCCCGCCTACCTACAGAAGGTGCACCACATACCCGCCGCGCTCGCGCTCGAGACCAATGCGTTCGCCACCCTCACGCTGACCATCGGCTGCGTAATCGTCGGCTGGGCATGCGACCGCATCGGCACCCGCGCCGTCATGCTGATCGGCTGGGGCGGACTTCTCATGACCGCTTACCTCTTCTACGGCAGCCTGCCCGGCACGCCTGGCACGCTGTTCTGGCACTACGGACTGCTGGGTCTGTTCGTCGGCACCATCGCCACCGTGCCGATTGCCGGCGTGCGCGCCTTTCCGGCACCAGTGCGGTTCACCGGTCTCTCGTTTGCCTACAACATGTCTTACGCAGTCTTCGGCGGCCTCACGCCGATGATTCTCACGCTGTGGCTACAGCACGACGCAATGGCGCCGGCTCACTATGTGGCAGTACTGGCAGCTGTCGGCTTCTCGCTAGCGCTCTGGCCCCTCGCTAAATGCGGCCATGCCATGCGCAATGGCGTGGCCAGAACGGCTGGCCAGTCGGTCGATAACGAAGGAGCAACGAAATGAATGCGACGGAAAACACGCCACCAGTACGCCTACTGACTCCCGCCGAGCTGGCTGTCTGCATCAAGGTATTTCGCGACGCCCGGCAATGGACGCAAGAGCAGCTAGCCGTGATCGCAGGACTCAACGTGCGAACCGTTCAGCGCGTCGAACAAGGCTGGCCCGCTGGCCCCGACATCTGCCGGGCGCTGGCCAGCGCGTTCGATTTCCTGGACATCGACGCGCTTAACAAGCCATTCGCGATTCCACCGGAAGACGAACTCAAGGCTGCGCAGGAACAGTTCGACCTCGAGCACGTCACCTTCGCGGCGATTCCGCTGACCACGGGTAAGCAGTTGGCCGAGCTGGCGCAGACCAGCACGATGGACATGTCGGAGCTGGCCTTCGAGATGGGCGGCGAAGCGGATAAACGCTTCGCCGCGCTGATGGAATATTTCCGCGACTACCGGGATGGCCTGGACGCCTACACCGAAGCGCAGAAGCGCGAGGCGTCGGACACGATGCAAGCCAACATCGATGTGCTCAAGACCCTTGGCGTTTCGCTCTGCTATGCCGAGCGCCAAGTGCTGCTGAAGGGGGGCTCGGACCCGGACAGGCCAATGCCAGCTAACGTCCTGTACGTGATCGGATTTCCGCTCGGCAAGGAACCAAAGCTATTCGCCACGCCAGCTTCCGTTGATATCCGTCTGTAGAAGGGCTGAAGGGTCAAGATTCGCGCTTGCAAGCGCCGCTCCAAGCCCAACCATCCGACTCGCCCCAGGCATGGGGCTTGAGGAAGAAGGCAGACGCGCACTGACAAACAGGTCGCCTGGTATTGAGCACGAGAGGTACAGCGTGCACAGCCCATGAACTAGCCGAACACTGCCAGCTATCCCCAGGGGATAGCTGGCACAGCCGGCCTTCCAACGGCTGGAACACGTAGCCTACCTAAAAGGCCTTTTACAACCTTTTAAAGGTAAGGGAGAGTCTGGAGGCCTTGACCAGCCAATGACTTGGCGCTGCGCGCCAGCTTGATCGTCCTGGCACAGCGGCGCGTGCTGCCCCAGGCAAGCGCCTACCCATTTGACCTGCTCGATGTGCAACTGGCCACGAAAACCATTGGCGCAGGGACGACTCTCCTGCGCTGGCGCTATATTGACTGCTCATCCATGGGCGTGGCCTTGTGGGAGTCGCTGCTCGGCCGCCTCGTAATACCGGACTCGCTGATCGACGACGACCTGTATGTGATGTAGCTGTGGCGCATCGCGCTCAACATGCAGATAAGCCTGACCCACAGCATCGCCCGCCACGCCAAGGAATGCACTAGCAACATGGCACGGGCCGAGGCGATTCACCTGTGGCGTATCCTGGGCATCCCCTTGGGGGTAGTCTTACTGCGGTCCCACCGGGTTCCACCCGCCCTCGTGAGGCGAGTTTCTCGCCCCGCAGGCTGCCGCCATTGACGCTACCACTGCGGCAACCGTTTCCCATCGATCATAAGTCGGTATCCATGCCGTCCAGCTTTCTTGCTGCCGGTCTCATCCAAGGCATTCATGCTGTTGTGCATCCGATGAACTGCACATTTGCAAGAAGGCTTCATGCCCAGAGAAACCCACGCTGAAGATCTCGGAGAGGCAGCGCGGCACGTCGCGCAGGCGGCGTGCATCTTGCAGGTCATCATGACAGGTCACGCTGACGCCCACGAACCCGCGCCACGCCGGCTGTATTCGACGGCGGAGCCAAGCTCCCGCATCCCGCGGGATACGCCAGCGCATGTCACCTTCTGCAACGGTGCGCGCCTCGCGGTGCTGTCATGGACATGCGAGGCCAGAAGGCCAGCGGATGTGTGCCCACGGATGTCGACCCCAGCCACGATACGGGTCGAGTGCAACTGCTGGAGCAAACAGCTTTGACGACAGCCAAGGATTGCTACAGCCCACAGGTGGTGCCTTCGTCCAAGGCTGAGGGCTTCATGCTTTAGGCCTGTTGTTTTCTTGCCGGATAAGAAAGCGGCGCCGCGCCGGCGCAAGGCGGTACGGACACGATGCGGTTTGGCACGCGATCAGCGAGTTGCAGCGAAGTAATGAGCTTGGGCCGCACCGCGCTTGGACGTGTGGCGGACTGCGCTCGATCACCAGAGCCTCATCGGCCGAGACCACCCAGCCCCGGCCCGCAGCAGGACCTTCAATCCCTCGAGGCCAAAGCCAGTTTAGCCCCGTCCACTTTGACCGATCGGCCGCGGTCAGGCTTCGTCCGCAAACTTACGGTAAGCGCCGGGGCGCGATCCGGTCCAGCGCCGGAATGCCCGGTGGAACGCGCCCGGCTCGGCAAATCCGAGTTCCGCCGCAATATCCGCCACGGGGCGCCCGGAGTGGCTCAACGCCTCGATGGCAAGGTCGCGCCGCAGCCCGTCCTTCAGGTCCTGGTAGCTCACGCCCTCGTCCATCAAGCGGCGCCGCAGCGATGAGGCCGACAGGTTCAGGCTGACCGCCAGCGCGTCGAAGGTGGGCCACAGCTCGGGCCGCTGGTTGCGCAGCAGCCGGCGCACCCGTGCGCCCACGCTGGCGCGGTCGGAGTACTTGACCACCACGTTGTGCGGCGCATCGCGCAGGAAGGCTTTCAGGCTGCGCTCGTCCTGGCGCACCGGCTGGTCCAGCAGCGCAGCGTCGAACACCAGCGCCGTGGCGGGCTGGTCGAAGGCCAGCTGGCGCGAGTACATCACGCGGTATTCGGCGCTGTACGGCGGCTCGTCGTAGTCGAAGGCCGCCAGCCGCACCGGCACGCGCCGCCGCAGCAGCCAGCTCATCAGGCCATGCAGCATGATCAGCATGGTTTCCTTGGCAAACACGCCGGGCTGCCGCCCCAGGTGCGCGCAGGGCGCGGTCAGCACCAGCGCGGCCTCATCGCCGTGGCGCTCCAGCCGCACGCCGATATCATCCAGCAGCAGCCGGAAGTACCGCGTGATGCGCTCCAGCCCCTGCGCAAGCGTGCGGCTACCGGCCACCGCGTGGCACAGCATGGCAAAGCTGCCGCATTTCATGCTGCGCGAATCCTGCCCGAAGAACTCATCGTCCAGCGCCGCCGCCACGGCCATCCACAGCTCACTGTAGCTGGCGGACGAGACGCGCGCCTGCGGCACCGCCAGTAGCGCCGGCGCAATGCCGGCGCTACGCAGCACCGGATCGGGGTCGATGCCACGCGCGCGCAGCCCCGCGATGGCGTGGTGGACGAAACAGATGGCGACACTGCCTTTTTCCATGGCGCTGGCGGGTGGCAAACGAGTTCAAGAAGATTGGCGGATTTTGGCATAGGAGCCCGCCCCCGGCGTTCCTACACTGCCCGCAGGTCAAACGCCAAGCGCGCATTCTGCCTGACTTGCCGCGCGGCTCAAAACGCCCACCCCTAACTGCCATGCACAGCGACTATACCGAAGAGCAAACCATGATCCGCGACAGCGCGCGCGCCTTTGCCAGCGAACGGCTGGCCGTGGGCGCCGCGCAATGGGACCGCGACGGCCGCCTGCCCGATGAAGTCGTCGCCGAAATGGGCGCGCTGGGGCTATTGGGCATGATCGTGCCCGAGGAATGGGGCGGCACCTATACCGACTACGTCGCCTATGCGCTGGCCATCGAAGAAATCGCCGCCGGCTGCGCCGCCTGCGCCACCATGATGAGCGTGCACAACTCGGTCGGCTGCGGGCCGGTCCTGCACTATGGCACCGATGCGCAGAAAGAACGCTACCTGGCGCGCCTGGCCAGCGGCGAGCTGATCGGCGCGTTCTGCCTGACCGAGCCGCAGGCCGGCTCCGAGGCGCACAACCTGCGCACGCGCGCCCGCTTCACCGACAACGGCTGGGTGCTCAACGGCAGCAAGCAGTTCGTCACCAACGGCCAGCGCGCCGGTGTCGCCGTAGTGTTCGCCTCGACCGAGCCCGAGCGCGGCAAGAAGGGCATCTCGGCCTTCCTGGTCCCCACAAACACCCCCGGCTTCATCGTCCACGCCCCCGAGAAGAAGCTGGGCATCCGAGCCTCGGACACCTGCGCGATCACGCTGGAAGACTGCACCGTACCGCACGACGCACTGCTGGGCGAGCCCGGCGAGGGCCTCCGCATCGCGCTGTCAAACCTGGAAGGCGGGCGCATCGGCATCGCCGCGCAGGCAATCGGCATTGCGCGCTCGGCCTTCGAGGCGGCGTGCCGCTATGCATCGGAACGCATCCAATTCGGCCGCGCCCTGCGCGAACACCCGCCCATCGCCAACATGCTGGCCGACATGGCCACCGAGCTGAACGCCGCGCGCCTGCTGGTGCACCGCGCCGCGCGCATGCGCAGCGAAGGCGTGCCGTGCCTGTCCGAAGCCTCCCAGGCCAAACTGTATGCGTCGGAGCTGGCCGAGCGCGTGTGCTCCAAGGCGCTGCAGATCCACGGCGGCTACGGCTATCTCGAAGACTACCCGGTCGAGCGTCACTACCGCGACGCCCGCATCACCCAGATCTACGAAGGCACCAGCGAGATCCAGCGCATGCTGATCGCGCGCAGCCTGTAGTCCCACCATCCCTTGCCAACAGAACCAGACCTTCCGGAGACAACCATGACTGCCGTGCCCAAGACCGACAATGCCGTGCCGACCGTGCCGCTGCTGATCAATGGCGAATGGGTGGATTCGTCCGCCACCGAGTTCCGCAACGTGGTCAATCCCGCCACGCAGGAGGTGCTCGCACGCGTGCCGCTGGCCACAGCAAGCGAGGTCGCCGCTGCCGTGGGCGCCGCGCACCGCGCCTTTGCCACGTGGCGCCATACGCCCATCGGCGCGCGGCTGCGCGTCATGCTGCGCTTGCAGGCACTGATCCGCGAGCACAGCAAGCGTATCGCCGCCATCCTGACCGCCGAGCAGGGCAAGACCCTGGCCGATGCCGAGGGCGACATCTTCCGCGGGCTGGAGGTGGTGGAACACGCCTGTTCGATCGGCACCCTGCAGCAAGGCGGTTTTGCCGAGAACGTTGCCGCCACCGTCGACACCTACACGCTGCAGCAGCCGATCGGCGTCTGCGCGGGTATCACACCGTTCAACTTCCCGGCGATGATTCCGCTGTGGATGTTCCCGATGGCGATCGTCTGCGGCAATACCTTCGTGCTCAAGCCTTCGGAGCAGGACCCGCTGTCCACCGTGGAGCTGGTCAAGCTGGCGCTGGAAGCCGGCGTGCCGCCGGGCGTGCTGAACGTGGTGCACGGCGCCAAGGACGTGGTCGATGCGCTGTGCACGCACCCGGACATCAAGGCCGTGTCGTTCGTGGGCTCGACCGCCGTTGGCACCCACGTCTACAACCTGGCCGGCGCGCACGGCAAGCGCGTGCAGTCGATGATGGGCGCCAAGAACCATGCTGTCGTGCTGCCTGATGCGCACAAGGAGCAGACGCTGAACGCGCTGGCCGGTGCAGGCTTCGGCGCGGCCGGCCAGCGTTGCATGGCCACCTCGGTGATCGTGCTGGTGGGGGCGGCACGCGACTGGGTGCCCGACCTGGTCGAACGCGCCAAGACCCTGAAAGTCGGCGCCGGCGCCGAGGCTGGCACCGATGTCGGCCCCGTGGTATCGGTGGCGGCAAAAGAACGGATCCTCGGCCTCATCGCCGCCGGCGAGCGCGAAGGCGCGACGCTGGTGCTGGATGGCCGTGGCGTGGAGGTGCCGGGCTATCCGCAGGGCAACTTCATCGGCCCGACCATCTTTACCGATGTCCGGACCGACATGTCGATCTACACCGAAGAGATCTTCGGGCCGGTGCTGGTGGTGGTCGGCGTCGATACGCTTGACGAGGCCATCGCCCTGGTCAACCGCAACCCGTTTGGCAACGGCACCGGCGTGTTCACGCAGAGCGGCGCCGCGGCGCGCAAGTTCCAGAGCGAGATCGACGTGGGCCAGGTCGGCATCAACATCCCCATCCCGGTGCCGGTGCCCTACTTCAGCTTCACCGGATCGCGTGGCTCCAAGCTGGGCGACCTGGGTCCGTATGGCAAGCAGGTGGTGCAGTTCTATACGCAGACCAAGACGGTGACGGCGCGGTGGTTTGATGACGCGACGGTCAACGATGGGGTGAACACCACCATCAGCCTGAAGTAATCGGCCGACATTCAAGAACGACACGGAAGGAGACCCCATGCATATCGCCTTCATCGGCCTGGGCAACATGGGCGCGCCCATGGCGCGCAACCTGCTCAAGGCCGGCCATACGCTGACCGTATTCGACCTCAACGCTGCGGCGGTGGCGTCGCTGTGCGCCGAGGGCGCCGCCACCGCGGATTCCGCCCGCAAGGCGGTGGCCGAAGCGGACTTTGTCATCACCATGCTGCCCGCCGCCGCCCATGTGCGCAGCGCCTACCTGGGCCCGGAAGGCGTGCTGGCGGGCGTGCGCCCGGGCGTGCCGCTGGTGGACTCAAGCACCATCGACCCCGCCACCGTGCGCGAACTGGCCGCTGCCGCCGAGGCGCACGGCAATGCGCTGGCCGATGCACCGGTCTCCGGCGGCACCGTTGGCGCGCAGGCCGGCACGCTGACCTTCATGGTCGGCGCCTCCGAAGCGCTGTTCGCCCAGGTGCGCCCGGTGCTGGCCGGCATGGGGCGCAACCTGGTCCACTGCGGCGGCACCGGCACCGGCCAGGTCGCCAAGATCTGCAACAACCTGATCCTCGGCATCTCCATGATTGGCGTATCCGAGGCGATGGCGCTGGGCGTCAAGCTCGGCATCGACGCCAACGTGCTGGCCGGCATCGTCAATACCTCCACCGGCCGCTGCTGGGCCTCGGATACCTGCAACCCCTGGCCCGGCGTGATCGAGACCGCGCCGGCCGGGCGCGGCTACACCGGCGGCTTTGGCGCCGACCTGATGCTCAAGGACCTGGGCCTGGCCAACGACGCCGCGCGCAGCGTGAAGCAGCCGCTGTTCCTGGGCGCGCTGGCGCAGCAGGTCTACCAGGCCGTGAGCCATGCCGGCGACGGCCAGCTCGACTTCTCCGGCGTGATCCGCCAGTACCTGTCCGCCGCTGACAAGGAATCCAAGCAATGATCGAGTTCGCCCTGCAAGGCCACGTCGCCACGCTGACGTTGAGCCGCCCGCCCGCCAACGCCTTCACTGCAGAAGGCCTGCAGCAGCTGCGCGAGCTGGTGGCAAAGATCGACGCCAACCCCGAAGTGCGCGCCGTGGTGGTCACCGGTGCCGGCGCGAAGTTCTTCAGCGCCGGCGCGGACCTGAACGGCTTTGCCGAGGGCGACCGCGCCCATGCCCGCGTGATGGCGCAGCAGTTCGGCAGCGCCTTCGAGGCACTGCAGAACGCGCGGCCCGTGGTGATCGCCGCGATCAACGGCTATGCCATGGGCGGCGGCCTGGAATGCGCCCTGGCCTGCGATATCCGCATTGCCGAGGAACACGCGCAGATGGCCCTGCCCGAAGCCGCGGTCGGCCTGCTGCCGTGCGGCTGCGGCACGCAGACCCTGCCATGGCTGGTGGGCGAAGGCTGGGCCAAGCGCATGATCCTGACCAACGAGCGCGTGGATGCCGCCACGGCGTTGCGCATTGGCCTGGTGGAGGAAGTCGTGCCGCGCGGCCAGGCCTTCGCCACCGCGCTGGCGATGGCTGAGCGCGCCTGCAACGTCAGTCCCCGGGCCGCCGCGCACAGCAAGCGGCTGGTACATCTGGCGCGCCAGGGCGTGCCGCGCCAGTCCGCGCTGGCACTCGAGCGCGAGCGCTTTGTCGACCTGTTCGACGATGCCGACCAGCGCGAAGGGGTCAACGCCTTCCTCGAGAAACGAACGCCGCAATGGCGCAACGCCTAGGAGTCCGCCATGCGCCTGACTGAAGAGACCAAGGCCGCCAACCTGGATGCCGCCGAGCCGGAGGTGCTGTTCCAGGTCGTCAACGGTGTCGGCGTTGCCACGCTGAACCGGCCGCGCCAGCTCAATGCCCTGTCGTACCCGATGATCGTCGCGCTCGGTGCGCAAATGGAAGCCTGGGCGCAGGATGATGCCGTCCGCGCAGTGGTGCTGCGCGGCGCCGGCCCCAAGGCCTTCTGCGCCGGCGGCGACATCCGCGCGCTGACCGACAGCTACCGCGACGGCACCCCACTGCACCAGCGCTTCTTTATCGACGAATACACGCTCGACTACAGCCTGCACCGCTACCCCAAACCGCTGGTGGCGCTGATGGACGGGATCGTCATGGGCGGCGGCATGGGCCTGGCGCAAGCCGCGCACCTGCGCCTCGTCACCGAACGCTCGCGCGTGGCCATGCCCGAAACCGGCATCGGCCTGGTGCCGGACGTGGGCGCCAGCCATTTCCTGTCGAAGCTGCCGGTGCAGCTGGCCCTGTACCTGGGGCTGACCGGGGTCACCATCGGCGCGGCCGATGCCCTGCTGTGCGGGCTGGCCGACGCCGCGGTCGACAGCGCCACGCTGGCTGGCCTGGAGCAGACCCTCGCCGGCATCGCCTGGGGCGATGACACGCTGTCAGACCTGCGCCATGCGCTGGTGCGCGAGCACGTCGCCAGCGCCGCCGGCGCGCCGCTCCTGCAAGTGCTGCCGGCCTTGCTGCGGCATTTCCCCGCGCATGCAACGCTGCCCGAGATCCTGGCCGGACTGGCCTGCCAGGACGACCCGGCCTACTCCGCCTGGGCCACCCGCACTATCGACGTGCTGCGCACCCGCTCGCCGCTGTCCGCCTGCGCCACGCGCGAGCTGCTGCTGCGCGGCCGCCGCATGGACCTGGCCGACTGCTTCCGCATGGAGCTGGCGGTGGTGGTCAGCACGTTTTCGCAGGGGGATTTCATCGAAGGCGTGCGTGCGCTGATCGTCGACAAGGACAACACGCCGCACTGGCGCATCACCAGCTATGACGCCGTCGATGACGCCGCCGTGCAGGCGCTGTTCCGGCCGTGGTGGGCGCCGGGCGAACAGCCGCTGCCCCTCGCCCTGCCCGCCTGAGCGGATGCGCCATTGTGAGCCTCGACGCGCTGCTGGCGTGCAGCCCCTGGGCGGCAGCACTGACCCCGGAACAACGCCAGCGCGTGCGCGCCGAACTGCGTGAACGTGCCGTGCCGCAAGGCGCCTATGTCAGCCGCAAGGGCGACCTGGCCGACAACTGGCTTGGCATCGCACAGGGCCTGGTCAAGGTGCATTGCGCATCGCCATCGGGCAAGCGCGCCACCCTGACCGGCGTGCCGGCCGGCGGCTGGCTTGGCGAAGGCTCCCTGCTCAAGCGCGAGGCGCTGCGCTATGACGTGGTCGCGCTGCGCGATTCAAGCATCGCCTGCATGCCTGCGGCGACGTTCCGCTGGCTGCAGGAGACCAGCCTGCCCTTCAACCGCTATCTGCTAGACCAGCTCAACGAACGGCTGGGCTTGTTCATCGCCACCGTCGAGCATGAGCGGCTGCACGGCATCGAAGGCCGCGTGGCCCGGGCGCTGGCCACGTTATTCCATCCCGTGTTATGTCCTGGGCTGGGTCCGGCGTTGCATCTGACACAGGAGGAAGTCGGCCTGCTGGCGGGCATCTCGCGCCAGCGGGCCAATGCCGCGCTCAAGGTGCTGGAGCAGCATGGGCTGGTGCGCGTCGACTATGGCGTCGTGCACGTGCTGGAGCTGGAAGGATTGCGGCGGTATTGAGCGCCGGGGCTGTCCGGCATCGCTACGCGCCGCCAACGGGCGAACGTTGCTAGGGCAGATATAGCTCCGTGGCATCGGACTCAACACCGCCATCGGCGCCACCTGTCACCAGCACCCGCCCGTCCGGCAACAGGGCGGCGGCGACCCCGCTGAGCGGAACGGACACGGAGGCTGCTGCGGTCCAGGCATTGGCATCCGGGTGATAGATCTCCGCACTTGCCGGGAGGCTTCCCCCCACTGCCAGCACCCTGCCATCGGCCAGCAGAATCAGGGCAGGCAACAGACGCCGGGCGTTCATGGTGCTGCCGGTCCAGCCTGACGTTGCGGGACCGTACACCCAGGCCTGCGGGGCACCGGCAAAGTCCCCCACGACCAGTACCTTCCCACTGCCCAGCAGGACGGACTGCACGACGTTGTGCGACCCGCCGGGGAACGGCACTGTCACGCTGGCGCCACTGCCGCTCGCGGGGAACAACTCGGCTGACAGGACCGCTCCCGTGCTGTTGAGACCACCGACCACGAGCACGGTGGCGCCATCCGGCAGCAGTGTCGCGGCATGCTGGGTGCGCGGCGTTGTCAGAGTCATACTTGCCACGGTCCAGGCGCCGAGGGCGGGATCGTACAGTTCAGCGGTACTCAGGGGCGCCACCCCTGACTGATTGCCACCGATGACCAGGACTCTTCCATCCGGCAACAGCGTGGCCGTGTGCCTGACGCGAGCCGCTGCCAGGCTGCCGGTCGGGGTCCAGGTTCCGGTAGCCGGATCGAACAGCTCTGCCGAAGCCAGTGGCGTCGAGATACCCGATGCACCGCCAGCAACCAGGACCTTGCCATTCAGCAGGCGCGTGGCGGTGTGCTCATACCGGGGCATGCCAAGGCTTCCGGTCGCAGACCAGGCATTTACGCTGGAGTCATAGAGCGCAGCGCCTGTTGTCACGCCCCCCGCACCAATGCCGCCAGCGGTCAACACCTTGCCGTCGGCGAGCAGGGTTGCCGTGTGGTAGTGCTTCGCTTGCGGCATGGGTGCGGCAGCCACCCAACTGCCACGCGCCGTCACAGATATCCGCACCTGCGCTTGCACACTGCCCGCGCGATTGCTTGCGGTGATGGTGTAGCTGGCCTGCATCTGCACGGACTGTGGCGTACCGGCGATCACGCCGGTCTGTGTGTTCAGGCTCAGCCCGCCCGGTAACGCGGGCGCAACGGAGAAGCTGGCGACAGCGCCGCCGGTGACTTGCGGCGGGTTGGGAACGATGACCTCCCCCACCACGTACAGGGCTGCTGTATTGCCGTACTGGAGGCTGGCGGGCGGCGCGACCGCGGCCTGCACCTCCATGCGGAGTTCCGTCGTGGTACTGCCCGCCGAATTTGTGCCCGTGATGATGTAGAGCGCCTGCGCGGCCGCAGCGGCGGGCGTCCCGCTGATGACACCCGTTTGCGCATCGAAGGCAAGTCCGGCAGGCAGCGCGGGCGCAATGCTGTAGTGCGTGATCGCGCCACCGCTGCTGGTGGGGCCGCTGGCGGCAACAGGATCGCCAACGGTAAAGATGACGGCCAACGCCTGATACGCCAGGCCAGTCGGCGCCACCGTGCCGTCGCGCACCTCGATCTGCACGCGGGCAGTCGCCGAACCTGCGCTGTTCGTGCCGGTCACAACGTGGATCGTGGCAGCCGTGGTGGTTGTCGGCGTCCCGGCGATGACACCCGTGCCCTCATCGAGGCTCAGCCCCGCCGGCAACGGCGGCGCCACCATATACCGGGCGATCGCACCGCCGCTGGCGCTGGGACGATTCGGCACGATCGCCTCGCCTTGCACGTAGCTGGCGGATGGCATGCTGTAGTTGAGGCCTGCTGGCGGCTCGATTGCTGCATCTTCCTCGGCAACGCATCCGGACAGCATGGCTGCCCACAGCAAGGCCAGGACAACGAGGCAAGACTGGAGGAAGTGCCGCCAAGCAGGATACGTGGACGCGTGCGCACGGCTGGCAAGGGAGATCATGACAGAAGGACCCGGAAGTTATAGTTTTCCGGCGACCTTCTTGTCGGGCCGCCGCGATGCGCAAACATTAAAGCATCGCATCGCGGCACACCACATGACCCGTTCGGGGGAAATGAAAGGCCGGAATTAGGCCCCGCTCGCAGCCCCTCAGCCCTTCACGAGCCCGTCGGCCCGGAACATCGCCTTGATGCCCCGCACCGCCTGCCGGATGCGCGATTCGTTTTCGATCAGGGCAAAGCGCACATACTCGTCGCCATAGTCGCCAAAGCCGATGCCCGGCGAGACCGATACCTTGGCCTTGGCCAGCAGCTGCTTGGAGAATTCCAGCGAGCCCAGCGCGCGGTACGGCTCGGGAATCCGCGCCCAGATATACATCGACGCCTTCGGGATCTCCACCGGCCAGCCCGCTTCGATCAGCCCGCGCGCCAGCACGTCGCGGCGCGACTGGTACTGCGCGGCGATCTCGCTGACGCATTGCTGGTCGCCCTCCAGCGCGGCAATGGCCGCGATCTGCAGCGGCGTGAAGGTGCCGTAGTCGTGATAGCTCTTGATGCGCGTCAGCGCCGCCACCAGGTCCGGGTTGCCCACCATGAAGCCCACGCGCCAGCCCGCCATGTTGTAGCTCTTGGACAGCGTGAAGAACTCCACCGCGATGTCCTTGGCGCCCGGCACCTGCATGATCGACGGCGCCTTCCAGCCATCGAAGACGATGTCGGCATAGGCCAGGTCGTGCACCACGAAGATATCGTGCTTGCGTGCCAGCGCAATGACGCGCTCGAAGAAGTCAAGCTCCACGCATTGCGCGGTGGGGTTGGACGGAAAGCCCAGCACGATCATCTTCGGCTTGGGATAGCTGCCGCGGATGGCGCGCTCCAGCTCGGCAAAGAAATCGATGCCCGGCACCAGCGGCACCGAGCGAATATCCGCGCCGGCAATGACCGCGCCGTAGATATGGATGGGGTAGCTGGGATCGGGCACCAGCACCGTGTCGCCGCGGTCCAGCGTGGCCAGCATCAGGTGCGCCAGGCCTTCCTTGGAACCGATGGTGACGATGGCCTCGGTATCCGGGTCGATCTCCACGTCATAGCGTTCGCGGTACCAGTGCGCGATCGCGCGGCGCAGCCGCGGGATGCCCTTGGAGGCCGAGTAGCCGTGCGTATCGGGCCGCTGCGCCGCTTCAGTCAGCTTGGCCACGATATGCGCCGGCGTGGCGCCATCGGGGTTGCCCATGCTCATGTCGATGATGTCCTCGCCACGGCGGCGGGCGGCCATCTTCAGCTCGGCGGTGATATTGAAAACGTACGGGGGAAGGCGATCGATGCGCGCAAAGCGGCGCTTGCCAGAAGCGGCAGTCATGGAGGGAGTCCTTTACGTAAGCGCCCGGAACCGTCCGAGCGACGTCGGCAGCCGTTGTCTCGGCTGCCGGGACTCATGTTAGCGGGGATGCGGCCATTGCACAACCGGCGTGCGCAGATGCCTAGAGCCTGCCCCCCGGCAGACCGGTCGGCCGGTTCGCGGGCAGATGGCGCACGATGCAGTCCAGCGCGGGAGAATCGGAGCGCCCGCCCAGCGCCGCGCTGACCGAATCGCGGTACTGCTGCGCAGAGATGCGCTGGTAGTACAGGCGCGACGTCTGGTCCAGCCAGTAGACGTAGTCGTCGTCGCTGCGGCTGCCGCTGGTGCGCAGCCAGTCGCTGATATTGTTCGTCCCGACGATCATGTTCGGGCACGCGGTCCGCAGCGAATCGAGATAGGCATTGAAGTCGGTCGCCTGGCGATTGCGCACGGCGTCCGGCGCACAGGCGGCCAGGATGGCAACGGATGCCGCGGCGGCGGCGATGATGCGCAACGGCTTGGATGCAGGCAACACGGCAGTCCTCCCGGCGGTGACGTTGCCTGCCATCTTATGGCAACGCCGCGCCCTCGTACACCATATCGCCGCCGTGGCTCAGTCGTCCAGCGTCTCGTGCACCGCCGCGTCGCCGCGCTTCCAGTAGGCCGATGCGCGGATGCGCTTCTTGTCGATGCCGCGCTCGCTGACCAGATACTGGCGCACGGCCTTCATCGCCGCCGCTTCACCAGCGGCCCACGCATAGCCCTCGCCGCGCGGCAGCGTGAGCTTGCGCAGCGCCCCTTCCAGCAGGCTGCCTTCCAGCCCATCGCCACGATTCAGCCAATGCACATCGCATTGCGCGGACGTCGGCAGCGGAATCTGCGCCGCGGCATCGCCTACTTCCACCACCACGATGGCGCGCGTATCGGCCCCGAGCTCTTCCAGGCGCCGGGCGATTGCCGGCAGCGCGGTATCGTCGCCGATCAGCAGGTGCCAGTCGAACGCCGTGGGCACCACGAACGAGCCGCGCGGCCCGCCCATGCCCAGGTACTGGCCCGGCTGCGCCTGGGCAGCCCAGGTCGAGGCGGGACCATCGCCATGCAGCACGAACTCGATATCCAGTTCCTGCTTCGCCGCGTCGTAGCGGCGCGGCGTGTAGTCGCGCGCGGCCGGCCGCGGCTGGCCTTCGGGGAAGGTGATGCCGTCCGGGGTGACCTGCGGCAACACCGGCTTGTCTGCGCCATCAACCGGGAAGAAGACCTTGACGTGGTCGTCGAACGACGCCGAGACAAAGTCCTGCAGATCAGCGCCGCCCAGCGTGACGCGCAGCAGCTGCGGTGACACCTGCGTGGTGCGCACCACCTGCAGCAGGCGCATCTTGAGCGGATGGCGCACGCGCTGCACAGTCAAGTCGCGTGCGGAGGCTTGGTTGTTCTCACTCATATTGGAAATCCTTGGGATTAAACCCGGCGCCTGCCGGGTCAGGTTGCCGATGGCCGCAGCCAGCGTCAGTGCCACGCGTCAGGCCTTGCGGACCGCTTCGATCTCAGCCGCCGCGCGCAGCAGGATTTCTGCGATGCGGCGCTGCTCGTCGGCGCCCGCATCGCTGCGCAGCGCAATGGCTCGCTTGATCGCGGCACGGGCCTGCATCAGCTCGGGCAGCCAGCCGCCCTGCTCCGGCTCAGCCTGCGGCTCGCCGCTCATGGCGCGCCGCATCCACTCCACCTTGCGCGCCACGTGGCGCAGCTTGGCAATCATCACCTCGACCCGCTCGCGGTTGGCCGCCAGGTGGGCCTTGCCGGGCTCGGACAGCTGGTAGCGCTTCTTGTTGCCTTCCGTATCGACGGTGGCGTAGCCGACTTCCTCTAGGTAAGTCAGGGCCGGGTAGACCACGCCGGGACTCGGCTTGTAGAAACCGTTGGTACGGGTCTCGATCGCCTTGATCAGTTCGTAGCCGTGGCTCGGCTTCTCTTCGAGCATGGCGAGCAGCAGCAACTGCAGGTCATCGGCGCTGAACTTGCGGCCCCGGCGCCAGCCTTCGCCGTCGAAGCTGCCGGGACCATCGGCGCCGCCCGGGCCGAAGCCGTCGTCATGGCCGCCGCCCCAGAAGCCGCCGCCGTGGCGGCCCATGGCGTGGTGGGCGAAGTGGCGCTCAAAGTGCGGCACAAGGCGCATCAACAGGTGACGGCCGCGGCCTGAGAAGCCCAAAGGGTGGGAATGATGGCGCATGATTACCTCCGATATGTCGTAAAACATATCTTACGATATATATCGTACGATCGGAAGTCAAGGCGACGCGGCAGTTCCCGCCGCCCCGGGATTACCTCATGCGGTACCAGTGGCAGCCATCGGAACCGGTCTCGCGCACCGCCTCGCCCCGCTCCAGCAGGTAGTTCAGGTGCGCAATGCTTTCGCCGGTAGCCATCCCCAGCAGCCCGCCGCTTCCGGTGATGGGGCGCGAGAACAACTCACCAAACACATCCACCGCCCGCTTCGGCGTCCCCAACGCCCCACGCAACCGGTCCAGCGCCTGCATCTGGCTCGCCCGCAAATAATCGATGCGCGCATGCAGCCCACGGAACGGCTCGTTATGCGCCGGCAGCACCAGCACATCGTCCGGCACGGCGGCGCGTACCTTGTCGAGCGAGGCCAGCCAGTCCTGCATCGGATCGGCATCGGGCTCGGTCGGGAACACCGAGACATTGGAAGAAATGCGCGGCAGCACCTGGTCGCCGGACACCAGCAGCTTCAACGCCGGGCAGTACAGGCAGGCATGTTCGGGCGAGTGGCCGGTGCCGACGATGACCTGCCAGTCGTGCGCGCCGATGCGCACGGTGTCGCCATCGGACAGCCGGTGGAAGCTCTCGGGCAAGGCGTGGACATATTTGCCGAAGCCGCCGAAGCGGGTGCGGTACACCTCGATCGCTTCGTCGTCCCAGCCGGCCTTGCGATAGAAATCGGTCGCGTCATCCGGCGCCGCTCGTCCCGTATCCGCTGCCAGCACGCGGCACATCAGGTATTCCAGCCGCGTCATCCACAGCTGGCAATCGAACTTGCCGGTCAGCCACCCGGCCATGCCGATGTGGTCGGGGTGCATATGGGTCACGAACAGGCGCGTCAGGCCGCCGGCGAGCGGCCCGCTTTCGGCGAACAGCGCGCGCCAGGCCTGGGCGGTTTCCGGCGTCTGCAGCCCGGCGTCGACGGCGGCCCAGCCATTGCCGTCGCGGATGGCCCACAGGTTGATGTGGTTCAGGCCCAGCGGCATCGGCATGCGCAGCCACAGTACACCGGGCGCTACCTCGCAGGCGCGGCCGGGTTCGGGGGCGTCACCGCAGGGGTAGTCGAGTTCGGGCTTTTCGAGGGAGATGGGGGCAGCTGCGAGGGCGATGTCGGGAGAATGGGCGCTCATCGGTATCTGGGCCGGTGGGCCGGCCGTGCTGTGCGCAGTGGCCGGTGCGGCAATGCCCCGGCTCCGCGCGTTCTGGATAGCAGATACCTTAGCCCAGATGGGCGATTCATGCTACGCGCGCCCTGCCCGCGTTCCGTGGTGTGGAATAGCCGTGAGCTATCGGGCCGGCGCCGGCAGCACCTTGCCCGGATTAAGCAGGTTCAACGGATCAAGCGCCTGCTTCACCTGCCACATCAGCTCCAGCTCCACCTGGGACTTGTAGCGCGTCAGGTCATCGCGCTTGGCCACGCCGATGCCATGCTCGGCCGAGATCGAGCCGTTTTCCGCGTGGGCCATGCCGTCGACCAGCGCCGAGACCCGCTCATACCACTGAGCCAGGAACGCTTTGCCTGGCTGATCCCTGGGCCGCAGCGGGTTGAAGTGCACATTGCCGTCGCCCATATGGCCGTAGATCACCATGCGCGCGTCCGGCACCAGTTCCAGCACCTTGACCGAGGCTTCCTCGACAAACGCGGCGATGCGCGACAGCGGCACCGAGACATCGCACTTGATGCTGCCGCCGGTGCGGGTCTGGGCGTCGGAGATCTCTTCGCGGATGCGCCAGAAGGTCTGGGCATCGGACAGGCTGGCGGCCACGGCGGCGTCCTGCACCAGGCCCTGGCTGAAGCCGGATTCGAGGATTTCCATCAGCGTAGCGTTCAGGCTTTCCGCATCGGTGCCGGAGGTGAGCTCGATCAGCACCATCCAGTCGTGCTTGTCCTGCAGCGGGGAAGCCACGTTACCAAGATACTCAAGCACCAGTTCCAGCGCGGGCCGCGAGATCAGCTCGAACGCGGTCACGGCCTGGCCGGACAGGCGCTTGGCTTCGCCCAGCAAGGCCACGGCCGCGGCGGGGTCCTGCACGGCGACAAAGGCCACGGCGCTGCTGCGCGGCTGCGGCATCAGCTTGAGCACGGCGCCGGTGATGATGCCCAGCGTGCCTTCCGCGCCGACGAACAGGTGCTTGAGGTCGTAGCCGGTGTTGTCCTTGCGCAGGCCACGCAGCGACGAGTAGATGCGGCCATCGGGCAGCACTACTTCGATGCCGAGCACCAGGTCGCGCATATTGCCGTAGCGCAGCACCGCGGTGCCGCCGGCATTGGTCGACAGGTTGCCGCCGATTTGGCACGAGCCTTCGGAGCCGATGCGCAGCGGGAACAGGCGCTGCCGGGCCTCGGCGGCGCCGCGTGCCGCGCTCAGTGTGACGCCGGCCTGCACGGTCATGGTGTCGTTGATGGTGTCGATGTCCAGCACCCGGTTCATGCGGCTGAGGTTGACCACCACGGCGGTGCCGCTGTCGTCCGGTACGGCGCCGCCCATCAGCGAGGTATTGCCGCCCTGCGGCACCACCGGCACGCGCTGGGCGTGGCACCACTGCAGCACCTGGCTGACCTCTTCCGTCGATGACGGCAGCACCACTACCTGGGCCTGGCCGCGGTAGATGCCGCGGTAGTCGGTCACATAGGCCTGCGTGTCGGCGTCGCCGCTGCGGCAGGCGTTGGCGCCGACGATGGCATGCATCGCGCGCAAGGTGGTGTCTGGGGTCGGGAGGTCAGCTGGCATGTGTGTAAGGCCTAGGAAATACAGGTCAGTACGCGGCGGAGGGCTTGTCTGCAGCGGGAGCGTCCGCGGGCTGCGCACGGAACGATGCGGCAAGCTTGCGCGCGGCGTTGGCGTACAACATCACGTCCACGCCCGTGGCCACGAAGGTGCAGCCCAGGTCGAAGTAGCGGCGTGCCAGTGCCGGGTCCGACGTTAGCGTGCCGGCGGCCTTGCCGCTGGCGATGATGGTACGCATCGCGCCTTCGATGGCGGCCTGCACCTCCGGGTGTCCGGGGCGGCCGCGGTGGCCCATCGACGCAGCCAGGTCGGCCGGGCCGATAAAGACGCCGTCGATGCCATCCACCGCACAGATTGCTTCCAGGTTCTGCAATGCGGTGACGGTTTCGGCCTGCACCAGCAGGCAGACTTCATCGTCGGCCACATCGAGGTAGTCGGTGCGGGCGCTCCACTGCGAGGCGCGCGCAATCGCGCTGCCCACGCCGCGGATGCCTTGTGGCGGGTAGCGCGTGGCGCTGACCACCATGCGGGCCTGTTCTGCCGTATCCACCATCGGCACCAGCAGGCTGCGCGCGCCGATGTCGAGCAACTGCTTGATCAGCGGCACTTCGCCGGCGACGGCACGCACCACGGGCTGGACCGGGTATGGTGCCACGGCCTGCAGCGCGTGCAGTGTCGAGCGCAGGTCGTTGGGGGCGTGTTCGCCGTCGATCAGCAGCCAGTCAAAGCCTGCGGTGGCCGACACTTCGGCCAGGTACGGCGTTGCCATCGACAGCCACAGGCCGATCTGCGCCTGGCGGGCGGCCAGCGCGGTCTTGAAGGGATTGTTTGCGGGCATGGTGTGTTCCGGTTCGATGATCGCTGGGCCCGGCGCTTCAGCCGAGCTGGCCCTGGCAAAGGTACTTGGTATGCATATAGTCGTCCAGCCCGTGGCGCGAGCCCTCGCGCCCGTAGCCGGATTCCTTGACGCCGCCAAACGGCGCCGCCTCGGCCGCGATCGCGCCCTCGTTGATGCCGACCATGCCGGTTTCCAGCGCCTGCGCCACGCGCCAGATGCGGCGGATGTCGTTGGAGTAGAAGTACGCGGCGAGGCCGAACGGGGTGTCGTTGGCGTCGAGGATCACCTCGGCTTCATCGCGGAAGCGGAAGATTGGCGCGACCGGGCCGAAGGTCTCTTCGCACGACAGCTCCATCGCGGGGGTCGCATCGGCCAGCACCGTTGGTGCGTAGTAGTGCGGGCCATCGGCGGTGCGCACGCGCTTGCCGCCGGTGACCACGCGCGCGCCCCGGGCGACGGCGTCTTCCACATGGCGTGCGATCTTGTCGACGGCGCGGGCATTGATCATGGGACCGATCTGCGCGGCCTCTTCCGTGGCCGGACCGACATGCAGCGCGCCAACGCGCTGTGCCAGGCGCTCGACAAAGGCGTCGTGCACGGCGTCGTGCACATAGACGCGGTTCGGGCACACGCAGGTCTGGCCACCGTTGCGGAACTTGGACGCCATCAGGCCATCGATCGCGGCATCGAGATCGGCGTCCTCAAAGACGATGAAGGGCGCATTGCCGCCCAGCTCCAGCGACAGCTTCTTCAGCGTGGCCGCCGATTCGCGCGCGAGGTGCTTGCCCACGGGCGTGGAGCCGGTAAAGGTGATCTTGCGCACGCGGCTGTCGGCCAGCCAGGCGTCGACCACGCCCGGCGTGTGCTCGCGCGATGCGGTGACGATGTTGAGCACGCCCGCGGGCATGCCGGCCTGCTGCGCCAGCCATACCAGCGCCAGCGCGGTCAGCGGCGTGTCCTCGGCGGGCTTGGCCACCACCGTGCAGCCGGCGGCCAGCGCCGGGGCGATCTTGCGGGCAATCATCGCCAGCGGGAAGTTCCACGGCGTGATCGCCGCGACCACGCCCACCGGTTCCTTCAGCACCAGCAGTTTGCGGCCCGGCACGGCTTCGGCGACGATATCGCCGCAGATGCGGGTGGCCTCTTCGGCAAACCACTCGACATACGACGCGCCGTACTGCACCTCGCCGCGTGCCTCTTTCAGGGGCTTGCCCTGCTCCGTCGAGATGATGCGCGCCAGGTCTTCCTGGTGCGCGAGGATCAGCGCATGCCAGCGCTTGAGCAACTGGGCGCGTTCGCGCGCGGGCCGGCGGCTCCACGCCGGGAAGGCGGCGGCAGCGGCATCGACGGCAAGGCGGGCATCGCCGGCATCGCTGTCTGGCACGTTGGCAAAGGTCTCACCGGTGGCCGGGTCGGCGACCGGCAGGCGGGCGCCAAGGCCGGCATCGCACCACCGGTCGTCAATCAGGTTCTGGCTGCGCAGCAGCGCTTGCTCGGAAAGCGTCAGCATAAGTGTGTGGGAGAGAGATTTGCAGGAGGCCGCTCAGCTGACGATGCCGAGGTGCCAGGGCACGAACTCGTTGTCGCCCAGGCCCAGTGCCTCGCTCTTAGTCGGCTCGCCAGAGGCCGCGCGCAGGATATGTTCGAAAATCCGCTGGCCCATCTGCGGCACGGTCAGCTCGCCGTCGAGCACCAGCCCGCAGTTGATGTCCATGTCTTCCTCCAGGCGGTTATACATCGCCGAGTTGGATGCGAGCTTGATCGTCGGCGCGGGCTTGGAGCCGAACATCGAACCGCGGCCCGTGGTAAAGCAGATCAGGTTGGCGCCGCTGGCGATCTGGCCGGTGACGGCCACCGGGTCATAGCCGGGCGAGTCCATGAACACAAAGCCGGCCTGGTCGATCGGCTCGGCGTATTCGTACACCGCCTGCAGCGGCGTGGTGCCGCCCTTCATGGCCGAGCCCAGCGATTTCTCGAAGATATTGGCCAGGCCGCCCTGCTGGTTGCCGTGGCCGACCACGCCGTTGAACTGGGCGTTGTGGCCGGCGGTGTAGCGCTCCCACCAGGCCAGGCGGTCCAGCAGCTTCTGGCCGACCTCGGGGGTTACCGCGCGGCGCGTCAGCATGAACTCAACGCCATGGATTTCCGGGGTCTCGGACAGGATGGCGGTGCCGCCATGGCGCACCAGGATATCCATCGCCGCGCCCAGCGCCGGGTTGGCGCTGATACCGGAAAAGCCGTCCGAGCCTCCGCATTCCAGCCCGATCTTCAGATGGCTGGCCGATACCGGCTGGCGGACCGCGGCATTGGCCGCGGGCAGCATCGATTCGATCGCGCGAATGCCTGCGGCAATGGTGGCACGCGTGCCGCCGGCATCCTGCATCACCAGCGTGTGCACCGCGGGGCCAGGCTCCAGCCCCTGCGATTCCACCAGTGAGGCCACCTGGTTGCGCTCGCAGCCCAGGCCGACGATCAGCACGCCGGCCAGGTTGGGATGGCGCGCGTAGCCGGCCAGCGTGCGGCGCAACACGTCGAAGTGCTCGCTCGGCGACGACATGCCACAGCCGCTGGTCTGCGCGAAGGCGACCACGCCATCGACATTCGGATACGCTGCCAGCCGCTCCGCTGTGAAATGCGCGGCAATCTGGCGGATCACGGTGGACGAGCAATTGACCGACGACAGGATGCCGATGAAATTGCGCGTGCCCACGCGCCCGTCCGGTCGCACAAAGCCGTTGAAGGTGGCGCGCCGGGCCTCGGGCACATAGTCCACCGGCCGCACGTCCTGGCAGAACGCCGGGTCGCGGTAGAAATCGACCAGGGTCAGGTTGTGCGAATGCACGTGGTCGCCCTGGGCGATATCGCGCGCGGCCACGCCGATGACGGTATCGAACTTGCGCACCGGCGTGCCGGCCGCGATGGCGCAGGCAGCGATCTTGTGGCCGGCCGGCACCTGTGCGCGCACGCGCACGGCGGGGTCGGCCAGCTGCTGGCCAAGGCTGAGGTCGCTGCGGGCGACCAGCACGTTGTCGTTGGCGTGCAGGCGGATGACGGGATTGGGATTCACTTGGACTTGGCCTTTGACGGCAATCAGCCTTGCTGCAGCAGTTCTTTGAGCTTGAGGCGCTGGATCAGCTGGGTTTCCTGGTCATAGACGCTGGCCACGTACTTCTTGTAGTCAGGACCGTCCAGGTACATCACGGGCGCATCCAGGCGCGCCGCCACCTGCTTGAACTCGTTGCTGGCCACCGCGGCGCGGAAGACGTCGCGCAGCTTCTTTTCCACGGCGGGCGGCAGGCCCTTCGGGGCGCCGATGCCGTTGGGCGCTTCCACCACCACGTTGTAGCCCAGCTCCTTGAGCGTCGGCGTGTCCTTGAAGCGGGTCGCGCGCTGTTCGCCCCAGGTGGCCAGCAGGCGCAGCTTGCCGGCTTCCACGTGCGGCGCCCACGAGCTGGAATCGGCCAGCAGGTCCACCTGCCCGGCCAGCACGTCCTGCAGCGCGGCGGCACCGCCCTTGTAGGCGATCGCATTGAACTGGATGCCCGCGGCCAGCGCGAACTGCTCCATGCCGACGTGGGTGGCGCCGCCGATGCCGGCGTGCGCATAGGTGATCTTGCCGGGGCTGGCCTTGGCGGCGGCCACCACGTCCTGCAGCGTCTTGTAGCGCGAATTGGCCGGCACGGCGATGCCGAAGGTCTGGCCCGAGGTGCGCGCCAGGTAGGTCAGCTCGCTGCGCGGATCCAGCTGCAGCATGCCGAGCTGCGCGAAACGCGTCACCGAGATCGGGATCTGGCCGATGGTGTAGCCATCCGGATTGGCGCGCGCCAGGGCCTTGGTGCCGATCATGCCGGAGGCGCCGGCGCGGTTCTCGACCACGATCGACTGCTTGAGAATGCCGCCGGCCACCTGGCACAGCGCGCGCATCGACTGGTCAGCGGTGCCGCCCACCGGCCAGGGACAGATAAAGGTGATGGGACGCTCGGGATACTCGGCGGCCAGCGCCCGTGCAGCAGGCAGCAGCACGCCGGCGGCGCCCGCGGCAGCACCCGCTGCGGCTCCGATGAGCAGGCGGCGGCGCTTGGAATCGATGGTGAAGCCTTGAGTCATTTGCGGGTGTCTCCGATGTTTTCATTATCGGCGGGACCGGCGCAGCCAGTCTCGTCATGCCCGCATTCTGTCGCGCCTCAACATAACAATCCAATCAAAAAATGGCATTGCTTCATAACCTTAAGGTTAGATAGACTGGCGGGCATGGTCCAGATCGATCGCGCGCTGCGCTCCAATATCAAGCTGCGCCACCTGCAATTGCTGGTGGCGCTGGATGAGTTCCGCCACCTCGGCCGCACCGCGGAGTTCCTGTCCGTAAGCCAGCCGGCGGTGTCCAAGGTGCTGACCGAAGTCGAAAGGATGCTGGGTCTGTCGCTGTTCACGCGCTCCACCCGCGGCACCGAGCCCACCCCCGCCGGGGAATCGCTGGTGCGCTTTGCGCGCTCGGTGCTGGCCCAGTACGAGCAGACCCGCGACGAGATCGCCGCGGTGCAGAGCGGCGCTTCCGGCCGCATCCGCGTGGGCTCGATGGGGGCGGCGCTGCCGGTGCTGCTGGCGCAGTCCGTGGGCATGCTCAAGGACCGCCACGCGCGCGCTACCGTGCTGGTGGAGGAAGGCGACCTGACCCACCTCTTGCCCAAGCTGCGCCTGCGCGAGCTGGACCTGATCGTGGGCCGGCTGGAGCCGGGTTATGCGGCGCCGGACCTGTTGACCGAAGCTCTCTATGAAGAACCGATGGTGGTGGTTGTCCGGCGCGGCCACAAGCTGGCGCGCAAGGCCCGCCCCAGTTGGGCCGACCTGGCGGCGATGCCCTGCGTGCTGCCACCGCCGTGGGCCTCGCTGCGCGTGAAGATCGAGCAGGCCTTCTATCGCCACGGCCTGCACCCGCCGCAGGATGTCATCGAGACCTCGTCCTACCTGGCGCAGGCGACCTTTGTCGGCCAGCGCGGCGCAGCCGGCTTCATGGCTGAGTCGGTGGCGCTGTCGTTGCAGGAGGAAGGGCAGTTGCACGTGCTGAAGATGGCCGTGCCGGTCGACCTGCCCCCGGTCGGCATCATCACGCTGCGCGAACGGGCGCCGTCGCTCGGCACCGACCAGCTGGTCGAATGCCTGCGCGAGGCTGCGGCGCAGATCAGGACCGTCTAGCCCGCACGCGCCATCAACACGGGCACCGAGGTGGCCAGCAGCGCTACGCCGGATACAGTCAGCAGCGTCAGCACGACCTTGCGGAAGGTGGCCTCGCTGATGCCCAGGTAAAGCCGCGTGCCCAGCAGCGTGGGGACCAGCATCGCGGGCGCCACCACCAGGAACATCGGCAGCATCTCGCGCGTGACGATGCCCTTGCCCACATAGGCGGCCATGGTCATGGCCAGCGTGGCGAGGTTGAAGTTCTGGATCACCGCGCGCTGCTCGTCCTTGTCGAAGCCGCGCAGCGTGCACCACAGTGTCGGGATCACGCCAGTGAAACCACCGATGCCGCCCATCATGCCGCCGGCCGCACCGGCAACGCCATCGGCCACGCGCCCGCCCACTCCGATATGTGGCAGCTTGCGCACCATTAGCATCACCGGGCACCACAGGGTCAGGAAGCCGCCCAGCACGACCTTGAACCACTGCGCGTCCAGCATCGGCAGGATCGCCACGCCCAGGTGGATGCCGGCCACGCCACCGGCCACGAACGGCCACAGCCGCCGCCACGACAGCCCGCGACGCACCGACGCCGCCGCCAGCAGCTGGCCGGTAAGCGCGCCGAACACGGTCATGGCCGAGGCCAGACGCGGCTCGATCGCCCAGGCCCAGAACGACATCGCCACCATGCCGAAGGCAAAGCCCGACAGCCCCTGGACAAAGCCGGCCACGGCGGCGCCGGCGATCACGATCAGCAAGGTGGAATCCATGGCAGGCGGGGCCGCGTCAGGCAGTGGCGGACGCGAGGTTCAAAGGCTTCTAGGAAGCGCATGACTATGCACTTCTTTGCCCTGCTTGTCAGCCGCTGCCTCTGCTGCGCCGCGCAAAACTGATACGGTATTTTTTCAATGAGGTGATGCTGTTCTGTTCATCCCGGCTCCGTTAGCATGGTCGCCATCAATAAGGGCACCGGGCCGCGTGTAGCGGCGCCGGCGGCACCGGGTGCGGCGATATGTCACCCGTACGACACCGGCAGCAACGGTGCCCTTTGCTGCGCGCGCGGCGTACACTACGCTTTACCGCACGCGCCTACGGCCCGCGCCCCGGCGCGCCCTGCCGACCGGCCCCGGCCTGCCAGACGGCAGTGCCGCGCCCGTCACAGGCGTGCGCCAGGCCAGCGCCACGGAGAACAACATGTTTGGTTTGACCGCGCTAGACCTCGCCCGCACGCAGTTTGCGTTCACGATTTCCTTCCACATCATTTTCCCGGCGATCACCATCGGCCTGGCCGCCTACCTGGCGGTGCTGGAAGGCTGCTGGCTGCGCACGCAGCGCACGCATTACCGCGACCTCTACCACTTCTGGTCCAAGATCTTTGCCGTCAATTTCGGCATGGGGGTGGTGTCCGGGCTGGTGATGGCCTACCAGTTCGGCACCAACTGGAGCTTCTTCTCGGAGTTCGCGGGTAGCATCACCGGGCCATTGCTGACCTATGAGGTGCTGACCGCCTTCTTCCTGGAAGCAGGCTTCCTGGGCGTGATGCTGTTCGGCTGGAACCGCGTCGGGCCGGGGCTGCATTTCTTTGCCACGGTGATGGTGGCGCTCGGCACGCTGATCTCCGCCACCTGGATCCTGGCATCCAACAGCTGGATGCAGACGCCGGCGGGCTTCGAGATCATCAACGGCCGCGTGGTGCCGACCAACTGGTTCGAAGTCATCTTCAACCCGTCGTTCCCCTACCGACTGGTGCATATGAGCGTGGCGGCGTTCCTGGCCACGGCGCTGTTCGTCGGCGCGTCCGCCGCCTGGCACCTGCTGCGCGGGCGCGACAACCCCGCCATCCGCAAGATGCTGTCGATGGCGATGTGGATGCTGCTGATCGTCGCGCCGATCCAGGCCGTGATCGGCGACATGCACGGCCTGAACACGCTCAAGCACCAGCCCGCCAAGATCGCCGCGCTGGAAGGCCACTGGGAGAACAAGGGCAATGAAGGCCTGCCGCTGCTGCTGTTCGGCTGGCCCGACATGGCGCGCGAAGAGACACGCTTCGCGGTCGAGGTGCCGCGCCTGGGCAGCCTGATCCTGACCCATACCTGGGACGGGCAGATCAAGGGCCTGAAGGAGTTCGCGCCGCAGGACCGGCCCAATTCCACCATCCTGTTCTGGTCGTTCCGCGTGATGGTGGGGCTGGGGCTGCTGATGATCCTGCTGGGCGTGTGGAGCCTGCTGCTGCGCCGGGGCGAGCGCATATACCGCTCGCGCGGCTTCCTGCATATGGCGCTGTGGATGGGGCCCACCGGCCTGATCGCCATCCTGGCCGGCTGGTTCACCACCGAAGTCGGGCGTCAGCCGTGGGTGGTCTACGGGCTGCAGCGCACCGCCGACGCGGTGTCGCCGCACGGCGTGCCCGAGCTGGCGGCGACGCTGGCGATCTTCGTGGTGGCGTACTTCTTCGTGTTCGGCGTGGGCATCGCCTACATGATGCGGCTGGTGCGCAAGGGTCCGGCGCTGGAAGAAGCCAAGCCGGAAGGCGGCCCCGGACGCGGGCATACGCCGGCACGGCCATTGTCAGCGGTGGATGACGACGAAGCGCTCGCCCCCGCCACCACTGCACGCACCCGGAGCTGACACCATGGGCATCGACCTCTCGCTTCTCTGGATCGTCATCATCTTCTTCGGCGTGATGATGTACGTGGTGATGGACGGCTTCGACCTGGGCATCGGCATGCTTTACCCGTTCGTGCCGGACCGGCATGACCGCGATGTCATGATGAACACGGTGGCGCCGGTCTGGGACGGCAACGAGACCTGGCTGGTGCTCGGCGGCGCCGGGCTGCTGGCGGCGTTCCCGCTGGCGTATTCGGTGGTGCTGAGCGCGCTCTACCTGCCGCTGATGCTGATGTTGCTGGGCCTGATTTTCCGCGGCGTGGCGTTCGAGTTCCGCTTCAAGGCCAACGACCGCGAGCGCCCGGTGTGGGATGCCGCCTTTATCCTGGGCTCGGCCACGGCCAGTTTCTTCCAGGGCGTGGCGCTGGGCGCCTATATCGACGGCATCAAGCTGGAGGGCCACCGCTTTGCCGGCGGCCCGCTGGACTGGCTCACGCCCTTCCCGCTGTTCTGCGGCGTGGGGCTTATGGTGGCCTACACGGTGCTCGGCAGCACCTGGCTGATCATGAAGACAGAGGGCGAGCTGCAGCAGCGCATGATCAAGCTGACCGGCACGCTGGCGTGGCTGCTGCTGGCGGTGATCGCCGTGATCAGCCTGTGGACGCCGCTGACGCATCCCGAGATTGCCGAGCGCTGGTTCAGCCTGCCCAACCTGTTCTGGTTCTCGCCGGTGCCGATCCTGGTGGCGCTGTGCATGTTCATGCTCATGCGCGCGCTGCGGCACGAGCCGGATATCTCGCCGTTCATGTATGCGCTGGGGCTGGTGTTCCTGGGCTACAGCGGGCTGGCGATCAGTGTCTGGCCCAATATCATCCCGCCGGGCATCTCGATCTGGGATGCCGCCGCACCGCCGCAAAGCCAGGGCTTTGCGCTGGTGGGGGCGCTGTTCATCATTCCCTTCATCCTGATGTACACGGTGTGGGCCTACTACGTGTTCCGCGGCAAGGTGCGCCACGGCGAGGGCTACCACTGATGGATATGGATACACAGCGCCCGAGGACAGGGACGGGCAGCGGCACCTGGCTGCGCCGCATCGGCTGGCTGGTGCTGATCTGGGCCGCCAGCGTGGCGGCACTGGGCGTGGCCGCGTGGGTGCTGCGGATCATCATGCAGGGCGTCGGCTTGCGCAGCTGACGCCCCGTGCCCCGGTCAGTTGGCCTCAGAGCTGGACCGAGGCCTCGCCGATGCCATCGAACTCCGCAGTCACCAGGTCGCCAGCCGATGCATCCAGGATGCCGACCCAGGTGCCGGTGGTGACGACCGTGCCGGCCTCTACGCGTCGCCCGTCGCGCGTGGCGTGGCGCAGCCAGGCGACCAGCCCATAGGCCGGATCGCCCAGCGCGTGGGTGCCGCGGCGCTCGGTCGTTTGCGTGCCGATCCGCACCCGGCAATGCTGTGCCGCCCAGTCCCGCGCCGCATAGTCACGCCATTCGCCAAGCACCAGTGCGCCGTGGGACTGCAGGTCGGCCAGCTTCAGCAGCGCGGGCGCGGCGAGATACTGCCGCCAGCGCGAATCGACGACTTCAATCGACACCGCCATCGCATCGATCAGCCCGGCAGCGCCGGCGTAGTCGAGGGCGGCAGCCTGCGCGGCGTCAACGCCCTGCCCCAGCCGCAACGCAATCTCCGCCTCGATGCCGCGCCATGTGAAAGGCCAGTCGCCGGCATGCGCGGGGCTGGTCCAGACCCCGGCCGGCGGCAGTTGGGCATGCGTCAGCACCGCCTCGCGCGAGGCACCGCCGGATTTCCAGTAGCCGGCGCCTGTCGCTTGCCAGCCTAGCGCGCGGGCCACGGCCGACTGTACGGCGTAGGCCTGTTCCGCATTCTCAAGCGCGGTGGCAAATTGCCCTGCATCGGCGCAACCCTGTTCGCTACGCGCGCTGAGCAGGGCCTGCGCGACCCGATCGATATTGGAAGATGTCATGCCTTGGGTATGTCCTTGAATGAGGGATGAATATTGCCCGGTATCCCGCTCCCGGCAAGCGCGCGCAGCACGCTGCCGGGAGCGGGCCGGTCTCAGGAACCGCTGGCGCTGGGCGCGGTCCCACTGACGGCAGGCCCGTTTTCGTCGTCGGCGGCGGTCTCGCCCATGGCGCGACCGAAGGTTTCCGGCGCGAACTGCACGGCCAGCGCAAACACTGCGTACATCGCCGCGAGCATGCTGAACATGCCGCCAACGCCGTAGGTTTGGAACACGCGCCCGCTGATCAGCGGCGTCAGCGCCCCGGCCAGGGTGCCGAGCGCCAGGATCAGCGAGGTGCCGAATGCGCGCACGTGGGTGGGATACTGCTCCGGCGCGAAGATCCAGATCGACGTGTTCAGCAACACCACGCAGAACGTGAAGGCGGCGCCAAACAGCAGCACCAGGCCCACGTTATACGTCAGGAAGCCGAAGCACAACCCGGCCGCGCAGGCCAGCCCGGCGCCTATCGTCAGCACCCGCTTGCGCGGGAAGTGATAGCCGCAGTACGACGCCGCGAGCGCGCCGAACAGGCTGCCGCTCTGCATCACCATGGTGAAGAGAAAGCTCTTGGAGATGGTGTATCCCTGCGACATCAGGATGGTCGGCATCAGCGTCAGCACCGAGATCTGCGCGCCGTACGTCATGGACACCGCAATCCCCAGCGCGATCGTGCGCCGTCCCAGGCGGCCCTTGAAGATGTCGCTCAGGCGCACCCTGGTGCGCGGCGCCTCGTCCTGGATCGCGGCCTTGATATAGGGCGTCGGCTCGCCGTCGAGCTTGCCCAGGCGGCCGGATGCGAGCACCGACAGCACCAGGTTGGCCTCGTCCACGCGCCCCTTGGACAGCAGGAAGCGCGGCGTCTCCGGAATAAAGCGCCGGTAGAACACGACGAAGAATGCCGGCAGCACCAGGCAGGCAAACAGCCAGCGCCAGCTGTCCGGACCCGGGAACATGGCGAATACAGCCAGGCCGAAGGCCGGCGCCAGCATATTGCCCAGGCCGCCGCTGCCCACGCTGACTAGGCCCACCGCGGTACCGCGGAAGCGCGTCGAGCACAGCTCGGCCAGCATGGTCACGGCGATCGAGATCTCCCCGCCCAGGCCGATGCCGACGATAAAGCGGCCCGCCGCCAGCACGCCATAGTTCGGCGCCAGCGCGCAGATGATGGCGCCCAGCGTGAACAGCAGCAGGTTGGCGCTCAGCATCGTGCGCCTGCCGTAGCGGTCCGCGATATAGCCGGAGCCGATGCGTCCCAGCGCGGCGGCACTGAAGGTCAGCGTATTGAGAAAGCCGATCTCCGCCACCGAGATGCCCCACTGCTCGCGCAGCATGGGGCCGATCAGGCCGACGGCGTTCTGCTCGAAGACATCGAACATCACCCCGAGCATGATCATGAAGATGATCTTCTTGTGCGACGCCGTCACCCCGATGCCATCCATGGCCCGGTCGAGCTCATGCTGCTGTGGGGAATTCGGCGATTGAACTACAGTTTCTGCGCCCATCTTTGTCTCCTCCTCGTTTCGAGGTTGTCGCGGTGTGTCCGCGACCTTGTCGCCGCCGTGTCCGGCTGGCGTTTGTAGAGCAGCGATAAAACTTCGTTCCGGCGCGCGCCTATTCCAGCGCGGGCGTCGAGTGCGGCGGCCGGCGCGCGCGCAAGGCCTGCTCGGCCGCATAGGCCAGCCGTATCAACACGGGTTCGGTGAAGGGCAAGCCAAAGAACTCCAGCCCGACCGGCACGCCCTGGGGGGCATTGCCGTCCGGCGCCGAAAATCCGGCCGGAATCACGATGGCCGGAAATCCGGTGGCCGACGCGAGCACGCCGTTGCGCTCTGCCTGGGTCTCGCCGACCGGCACCACCAGGCGCCGCTGGTGCGGAAATGCCAGCGCGTCAAGCCGATGCCGCGCCATCAGGTCCTGCAGCCGCTGGCGCAATGCCTGCTGGCGCTGCAGGCGTTCGCGGTACTCTCCTTCCCGCTCGCTCAGCGCCGCTGCGGTGGCGAGGGTTCCCGCCACGCTTGGATGGACAGAACCGGCAGCGATGATGTCCTGCATCGATCGCACCGCGACGCCGGGGGGCAGCCCCGCCAGGTAGGCATCGAGATCGCGCTCCATCTCGTAGTGGTGCACAAGCGTGGACGCCAGCAGCTCATCCGGGCTGATGGCGTCGTCAAGGGCGACCAATTCGGCGCCTTGTGCAGCGATGGTGGCCAGCGCTGCCTGCATCACGGCGTTGACGGGACGGTGCACATCCTGGTCGCCGAAGAAATGGCGCAGCACGCCGATGCGCGCGCCCCTGAGTCCGTCGCGGTCAAGGCTGGCGGCATAGCTCGCCGGGATGTGAGGTGCACCCTGGCTGGTGACCGGGTCTGCCGGGTCATAGCCGGCGATGACATCGAGCAGCAGCGCCGTATCGGCAACGGTGCGGGTGATCGGGCCGATGGTGTCCTGCGTCAGCCCGCATGGGACCAGCCCGGCCCGGCTGATCAGGCCCATGGTCGGGCGCAGGCCGACCAGGTTGTTTGCCGAGGCCGGCGAGCGGATGGAATTGACCCCGTCGGTGCCGATGCCAAGCAGGCCGAAGCTGGCTGCGATGCCGGCGCCGGTCCCGCCGCTTGAACCGCCGGGCGTGCGCGTCAGGTCATAGGGATTAAGGGTCTGGCCAGACAAGGTGCTGACCGTCTCGCCGCCGGAGGCAAGCTCGTGCAGGTTGGTCTTGGCCAGCACAATGGCTCCCGCCTCGCGCAGCCGGCGGATCACGAAGGCATCGCCGGTGGACAGGTTGCCGCGCAGGCAGGCGGCGCCGGCGGTGGTTTCCATGCCGCCGCATTCGATGTTGTCCTTGACCAGCACCGGGATGCCATGCAGCGGCGCCAGCACCTGCGACGGGTTGCGCCCGGCCATGGCGTCGATGTGTCCGGCCTCTTCCAGCGCCTGCGGGTTGCGCTGCAGGATGCTGCGCAGGGCGGGACCGTCCTGGTCATAGGCCGAGATGCGCGCCAGGCATGCGCTGGCCAGTTGGCGCGCCGTCAGCCTGCCGTCGCGCATCGCGGCATGCGCGCTGGCGACGGTGGCTTCCACCACGCTGAACGGCGCGTGATGGCCGGGGTCGTCCGGCACCGGTTGGTACGAGTTTGTCATGAGAGCCTTCCATGCGCCGGCAAGGGCGCGAAGTGTTTGCGACGTGATGGGCAGGCGGGGCAGCGGCACGGTGCCGCACCCCGCTTTGTCTCGCTATCGGTTGACCAGGCGGGCAGGTATTGTCCAGATGCAGAACGCACCCAGCATCAGCATCCCGGCAATCATGTAGTAAGCACTGTTGCCGCTCTGGGTCACGTCGCGCAGGTAGCCGATCATGTAGCCGCTGGTAAAGCCGGCAAGGTTGCCGATCGAGTTGCTCATGGCGATGGCCGTGGCCAACGCCGCGCCGCTGAGGAAAGCCGTCGGCAGGGACCAGAACAGCGGCGTGCAGGTCAGGATGCCGGCTGCGGCGATCGACAGGAACACCAGGGACAGCGCGGTGTTGTGCATGACCCAGGGCAACGCCAGGAAGCCGATCGCGCCCATCATGCACGGGATGATCAGGTGCCAGCGCCGCTCGCGGTGCTTGTCGGCGCTGCGCCCGAAGAAGTACATCGCGACAATGGCCGCCATATACGGGATCGCGCTCAGCAGGCCGATATGGAGCGGGTCGCTGACACCGGTCGACCTGATGAACGTGGGCAGCCAGAGCGTGATGCCGTACTGGCCCGTGACATAGCAGAAGCAGATCAGGCTGATCAGCCAGACGCGCGGATCGGTAAACACCTTGCCGACGCGTGCCTGCGGGTCCACCGCCTTGACGTCTTCCGACTTGGCCAGTTCAAGGATCTGCTTCTCCGCGCTGGTCAGCCATTTGGCCTTGGCAATGGAGTTGTCCAGGTAGTAGAAGCAGAAGCACCCCAGCAGCACCGCCGGCACCGCCTCGATGAAGAACATCCATTGCCAGCCGCCCAGGCCAGCCACGCCGGCCATGCTGCCCATCAGGTAGCCGGACAGCGGATTGCCGATGATGCCGGACAGCGGCGAACCCATGCAGTAGATGGCCATGATCTTGGCACGCCGGTGCGACGGGTACCAGCACGACAGGTAGTACACGATGCCTGGCGTGAAGCCGGCTTCGGCCAGCCCCAGCAGGAAGCGCAGCGTGTAGAACTGGGTTGGCGTCTGCACGAACGCAAAGCACGCGGAGAGTAGCCCCCACGTGATCATGATCCGGCCGATCCACACCTTGGCGCCAAACTTGTGCAATGCCAGGTTGCTCGGCACCTCGAACAGGAAGTAGCCGATAAAGAAAATCCCGGCGCCCAGCCCGTAGACGGTCTCGCTGAAGCCCAGTTGCTGCGACATCTGGAGCTTGGCAAAACCTACGTTGACACGATCGAGATAAGCGATCAGGAAGCAGACCATCAGGAATGGCACCAGCCTCCAGCTCACCTTGCGATAGGTCGCATCCTCGAACGTCCTGATCTTTGTTCCCGCCTGCAGGGTTGTATCCACAGCGTCTCCTCTGTTTTTTGTCAGGTACGGCAGTGCTGCGCTGATCCGTTGCGATCAGTCCGGCGGGGGCGTTGTGCACGCGCGGCGCCCGCCCCCGTCTCGGATGGCAGAGGCTCTCGTCAGGCGGCAGCCTTGAGCGACAGCGGCGTGGCGTGCGCGGCGAGATAGTCCATCGCGGCAACGGTGCCGCTGCCCGCGAGCGGCACGCCCGAGATCTTCAGGCCCATCTCGCAGCCGGCCAGCGTGGCCATCAGCGTGAGGTCGTTGCAGTCGCCCAGATGGCCGATGCGGAACATGCGGCCCTTGACCTTGCCCAGGCCGGCGCCGAGCGACATGTTGAAGCGGTCATAGATGTTCCTGCGCACCACGTCCGCGTCTATCCCCTCGGGCATCATCACGCCGGTCAGCACCGGGCTGTAGACGGCGGGGTCCGCGCACTGGATCTCCAGGCCCCAGGCCTTGACCGCGCGGCGGCAGGCTTCGGCCAGGCGCTGGTGGCGGGCGAAGACGTTGTCCAGCCCTTCCTCAAGGATCATGTCGAGGGCTTCGGACAGGCCATAGAGCAGGTTCGTGCTGGGGGTGTAGGGCCAGTAGCCGGTCCGGTTCATCTCGATGATTTCATCCCAGCCCCAGAAGCTGCGCGGCAGCCGGGCCGTGCGGGAGGCTGCGATGGCCTTGGGCGACACCGCATTGAAGCTGATGCCAGGCGGCAGCATCAGGCCCTTCTGCGAGCCGGACACTGTTACGTCCACGCCCCACTCGTCATGCCGGTAATCGGCGGACGCCAGCCCGGAAATGGTGTCGACCAGCAGCAGCGCCGGGTGCCCGGCCGCATCGATGGCGCGGCGCACGGCGGCGATATCCGAGGTCACGCCGGTCGAGGTCTCGTTGTGCACCACGCACACCGCCTTGATCGCATGCGCGCTGTCGGCACGCAGGCGGGCCTCGATCATGTCGGCCTGCACCCCGTGGCGCCAGCCCTCTAGGCCCGGGAGGCCGAGGAATTCGGGCTTGATTCCCAGGTTCTCGGCCATCTTCTTCCACAGCGTGGAGAAGTGGCCGGTTTCGAACATCAGCACCGTGTCGCCGGGGCTCAGCGTGTTCGACAGCGCCGCTTCCCAGGCGCCAGTGCCCGAAGCCGGATAGATCACCACCGGCTGCTCGGTCTTGAAGATCTTCTTGATGCCGTCCAGCACCTTGAGGCCCAGCGCGCCGAATTCCGGGCCGCGATGGTCGATGGTCGGATAGCTGATGGCGCGCAGGATGCGATCGGGAACCGGGCTCGGTCCGGGGATCTGCAGGAAGTGGCGGCCGGCGGGATGGAAGTTGAGATTCAGCATTTGACTCCTCCTGTTGAGTTTTGAATGCAAAATACTTTATCAGAGGAGTGACGGAAAAACAGGGGAGATTGCGCGGAAATCATCTAGCGTTTACCCCGCATAACAAGGGTTTACCTGCGTTTTTGAGTTCCAGTTGAGAGTCTGCTAAAATTGAATTCAATCACGTGATAGGAATTTTGAATGCAAATTTCCGCCACTTCCGGCTCGGATTCGCCGGCCCCGGTACTACCTAGGCTCGAACGGCAACGCTTGCACGACACCGTGGTGGCCCACCTGCGCACGTTCATTGTCGAGGGCACCCTGGAACCGGGCAGGAAGCTCAATGAGCGCGAACTGTGCGAGACCCTGGGCATCTCCCGCACGCCACTGCGCGAGGCCCTGAAGGTGCTGGCGGCAGAGGGGCTGATCGATATCTCGCCCAACCGCGGGGCGACCGTATCGCGCCTGTCCGGCGCGGAGATCCAGGACACGTTTGAGCTGATGAGCGGGCTGGAAGCCTTTTCCGGCGAACTGGCCTGCGAACGCATCACGGCCGTCGAACTGGCCGAGATCAAGGCCCTGCACTATGCGATGCTGGCCTGCCGGGCAAATGACGACCTCCCCGGCTATTACCGCATCAATCACCAGATCCATGACCGCATCAACCTGGCGGCCCGCAATTCGGCGCTGCGCCAGACCTATCTGTCGGTGAACCGGCGGCTGCAGGCGCTGCGCTTCCGCTCCAACTATCAGAAGCCGAAGTGGGACAGCGCCATCCGCGACCACGAAGAGATGCTGCAGGCACTTGAAGCGCGCGATGGCAAGCGCCTTGCCGCCATCCTGCGCCAGCACCTGCTGGACAAGCGCGACGCGGTGCTGCTGATCCAGGCAAGCGATGCCGGCGGCATGCCGCAAGCATAGGACGCTGGCGCCACCCTCACCTCAAGAATCCGAATAGCCCCATCAGCATTCTTTGCCCCGCTGTCACCATGGTGACAACCCCGGTTCTTACTCTGCGAGCGCATTGCGGCAAACGCAATCGGCCACGCGGCACCTGCCGCCGGCACACAACAACGCAGACGAACAGGGGAATCAAAGATGGCAGGGAACCTTGCACCGGGCAGCCTGGCGGGGATGGCGCGCGGCCGTGTGCTGGCCGGCACCGTGATCGCCGCACTGGCAGCAACACTGGCGGGCTGCGGCGGCGGCGATGACGCCGCGCCGGCAGCCGCACCGAACGACACCACCATCAAGACCCCGCCGCCAGCCGGTGCCGGCGGCCCGCGCGTGCTGCTGGTGGGCGTGGACGGTGCCACCTATGCCCAGGTGCAGGGCGCACTCCTGCGGCGTGAGCTGCCCAACCTGGCCCAGCTGAACCTGGTGCCCACCGCTACCGGGGGCATGCCCGGCACCATCACCGCGCAGCCGCCGCTGGACGCGCCCAGCTGGGCCACGGTGCTGACCGGCGCCTGGGCCAACCGCCACGGCATCGAAGACGATACCGGCAGCACCGCACTGCAGGCCCCCACCGTATTCCGCTACCTGCGCGCGGCCGGCAAACCCGGCCTGCAGCAGGGCGCATCCACCAGTTCGGGGGCGCTGCCTGGCCTGCTCAAGGCCGAGCAGGAAGCTGGCATGCTCGATACGCTGGTTGACTGCGCCGGGGTCGACAGCTGCGTCACGCAGAACGCCGTACGGCAAGTGCAGTCCGGCTATGGCGTGGTGTTTGCGCAATACAGCGCGCCGGCACAGGCGGCGGAAGCCGGCGGCTTCGGCAACGGCGCCTATGCCACGGCCCTCGCGGGCATCGACAAGGCGCTGGGCGAACTGCTCGGCGCCGTCGCCGCGCGCCACCAGGGGCAGCCGGCCGAAGACTGGCTGGTGATGGTCACCACCAGCCACGGCCTGGATGCCACCGGCGCCACCACCACGGTGCCGACGGTGGAGAACCGCACCGCCTTCCTCGCCACCAACAAGACGCTCAACGGCGCGCTGGCCAGACCTGGCGCAGCAGCGCCGGACACCCCGGCGGACCTGTCCGCGCTGCCGACCGAAGCCGACATCGTCCCCACCCTGCTGGCCCATGCCGGCGTGGCGCTTGACCCGGCCACCACGCGGCTGGACGGTTCGGCGTTGACCACCGCCACCGCAGGCGTGCGCGCCATCGGCGCCAGCATCAGCCAGTACAACGACGCCATCACGCTGAGCTGGCAGAACCCGACCGAAGCCTTCGGCGTCACCCGCGTGCTGCGCGACGGCGTGCAGATCGCCTCGCTGGGACCGGAGGTGCGGCAGTTCACCGACAAGGCCTTCAACATGGCCACGGGCCTGTACCAGTTCAACTACACGCTGGTGCGCAATGACGTGCCGGTGTCGTACCTGGCGCAGATCCACTACGTCAAGCCGGTCACGCTGGCGCCGACGCTGCTCAATGGCCTGGCCACGTACTTCAGCCTCGACAGCAAGCCGTTCGCCGACGCGAAGAACGCCGCCACGCTCGGCCCGTGGGTGGCAAGCCTTGATGGCGGCACGCTGGCTGCCGACAACTTCAGCGGCCAGTCGCTGCAGCTGGACTCGCGTGTCGACAGCTACAAGCTGGCTTACAACGCTGCCGATATCGCGCAAAGCCCGCAGTTCACCATCGGCTTCTGGTTCCGCACCGACTGCACCCAGGGCAACGGCACCGGCGAGCCCATCCTGTCCAACAAGAACTACATCTCGGGCGCCAACCCCGGCATTGCCGTCGCGCTGTTCGGCAGCTGCGAGATCCGCTTCAACCTTGGCAGCGGCAGCGGCAAGCGCGACGACATCAACGGCATGAAGGTGTCGGCCAACCAGTGGGCCTACCTGGCGCTGTCGGTCGATGCGGCAGCCAAACGCTTCAGCGCTTATGTCATCGATCCGGTGCTGGGCGTGCAGAAGACCGAGAACAAGGCAATCGCCAACACCGACGTGACCAAGCTGGCCGGGCTCGGCACCGGCTGGGGCGTGAACGACGATGCCACGCACAACTACGTGGGCAACAACCCCGGCGCGCTCAAGGGCGTGATGGGCTTCAACGACCTGGCGATGTGGACGCGAGTGCTGTCGCTGGACGAGTTGAAGGCCGTCACCGGCGCACGCCAGCCGCTGTCCACGCTGAATCCATAAATCCGGCCGGAACCCGTTTCGTCATGGAACGGGTTCCTCACCGACCCTTACCCCCGCCCGATCCCCTGCAGGAGATTGACACCATGACTTTCCGACCTTCCACCCTGGCGCGGCCGCACTGGCTCGCCGCCCTGCTGATGTGCGCAGCACTCGCCGCCTGCGGCGGCGACTCCGGCGAAAGCCCCACCGGCTCGCCCAACGCGGCACCAACCACGCCGGGTGCCCCGGGCACCGGCGGCAACCCCGGCCAGGGGAATGGCAGCGACCGGCCGGGCGAGACGCCCGCCGTGAAGCCGCAACTGCGCTGCGCGCCCTGAAGCCGGGCCTGGCCCGTCTCCCCCTCCAGAAACCACCCGGCACAGAATCCATGAACCCGCAAAGCAGACGCAACTTCCTCAAGCTCGCCGGCGGCAGCGCCGCCGCCACCGCCGCGCTGGCGGCCTTCCCGCCGTCCATCCGCCGCGCGCTGGCGATCCCGGCCAACAACGCCACCGGCACCATCCGCGACGTCGAGCACGTGGTCATCCTGATGCAGGAAAACCGCTCGTTCGACAATTACTTCGGCACGCTGCGTGGCGTGCGCGGCTTTGGCGACCGCTTCCCGATCCCGCTGGCGGGCGGCCTGAATGTGTGGCAGCAGACCTATACTAACGGCAGCACCACCCGCACCGTGCTGCCTTACCACCTCGACAGCAGTTCCGGCAATGCGCAGCGCGTCAGCGGCACGCCGCACTCGTACCCGGATGCGCAGAACGCCTGGGACCTGGGCCGCATGAACAAGTGGCCGACCTACAAGCAGACCCAGTCGATGGGCTACTACACCGAAGCCGAACTGGACTTCCAGGTGGCCCTGGCCAATGCCTTCACCCTCTGCGACGCCTATCACTGCAGCTTCCATGGCGGCACCAACTCCAACCGCCTGTTCCACTGGACCGGCACCAATGACCCCAGCGGCGCCAACGGCGGGCCGGTGATCGACAACAGCGGCGACTCGTTCACGGGGTCGGCCCCGCCCTACACCTGGAAGACCTACCCGGAGCGCCTGGAAGCCGCCGGCGTGAGCTGGAAGGTCTACCAGAACATGCCGGACAACTTCACCGACAACCCGCTGGCGGGCTTCAAGCAATACCGCGACGCCAACGCCGCGCGCGGCAACCAGGCCAACGGCAGCCCCTACCCGGCATACACCAGCGCCGACGAAGCCATCAGCCCGCTGCTCAAGGGCGTGGCCAACACCATGCCTGACGGCGGCTTCCTGCAATCGCTGCGCGACGACGTTGCCGCGGGCAAGCTGCCGCAGGTGTCGTGGATCGTGGCGCCGGCGACGTACTCGGAGCACCCCGGGCCTTCCAGCCCGGTGCAGGGCGCCTGGTATACGCAAGAGGTGCTGAATGCCCTGACCGCCAACCCGGCGGTGTGGAGCAAGACCGTGCTGCTGATCAACTTCGACGAGAACGACGGCTACTTTGACCACGTGCCGCCGCCGTGCGCGCCCGCCTACGACGGCGACACGCTGGCCGGCGCCACCACGCTCGACCCACAACAGGTCAGGCCGGAATACCACGTCGACAAGCACCCCTACGGCCCCGGCCCGCGCGTGCCGATGTACGTGGTCTCGCCATGGAGCCGCGGCGGCTGGGTCAACTCGCAGGTGTCCGACCACACCTCGGTGCTGCGCTTCCTGGAAGCCCGCTTTGGCGTGGCCGAGACCAATATCAGCAGCTTCCGCCGCGCGGTGGCGGGCGACCTGACCTCGGCCTTCAACTTCGTCAGCCCAAACACCAACCCGCTGCCCACGCTGCCCAGCCGCGACAAGGCCAGCGCCGATGCCATCCGCACCGCGCAAGGCGTGCTGCCGCAAGTACCGCTGCCATCGGCCAGCAGCCAGCAGATGCCGCAGCAGGAGACCGGCACGCGCCCGTCGCGCGCCCTGCCCTATGAGCTGCACGTGAGCGCCCGAGAAGACGCCCGCGACCAGCGCGCGGTGTGGCTGCTGTTCAGCAACACCGGCACGGCGGCGGCGGTGTTCCACGTCTACGACCGCCTGCACCTGGACCGCGTGCCGCGCCGCTACATGGTCGAACCGGGCAAGGAACTGCATGGCAGCTGGGACGTCTTTGCCAGCGACGACGGCAAGTACGACCTGTGGGTGCTTGGCCCCAACGGCTTCCACCGCGCCTTCCGCGGCAATGCGGGGGCCGTGACCGCGGCGGGTGCCAGCGCCCCGGAGATCCGCGTCTGCTATGACATCGCCAATGCCGCGGTGTACGTGGACATGATCAACACCGGCAGCGCCCCCTGCACCTTCACCGTGCAGCCCAACGCCTACCGCACCGACGGTCCCTGGACCTACGAGGTGCCGGCCGGCATGCAGCTGCAGCAGCACTGGCCCGTGGCCCGCCAGGGCAACTGGTACGACTTCACCGTCACCACCGCGCAAGGCGGCTTCACGCGCCGCTTCGCCGGGCGCATCGAGACCGGCAAGGACAGCGTGTCCGATCCGGCGATGGGCCTCAACGGCTGACGCGCACGTCGCCTGACGGGCAGCGCTACGCCCGCCCCCGGCCGCTCCGGCCGCGGGCGGGCGTCGCCGTTTTGTCATATTGGCCCGCTAGACTGCGCGGTCGTCCGGGCCTGTCCGGGCTGTCCCCCAACTTTCCTGCGGATAACCATGCTTGGCGACCTGCTGATGACCTTTTTCGAAGTGGCGCGCCAGGGCAGCATCACCATGGCGGCGAGGCAGTTGCACATCAGCCAGCCCACCGTCACCGGCCGCATCCGCCAGCTTGAAGAGACCTACGGCGTGGAACTGTTCCACCGCCGCGCCAGCCGCGTCGACCTGAGCGACGTGGGCGTGGCGCTGATGCCGGTGGTCGAGCAATTGATGCAGCAGGAAGGCAATGCCGACTACCTGCTGCGCAACGCCGGCAACCTGCGCTTCGGCAACCTGCGCATCGGCGCCACCGGCCCCTACTACATCCTGCGCGCGGTGGCGGCGTTCCGCCAGCGCTACCCGGCGATCGACGTGAGCCTGGACATCGGCAATTCGCAGCAGATGCTGGAGGCGCTGTTCGAGTACCGCATCGACGCCGCGGTGTCGTCGCACCCGGTGGACGACGACCGGCTTGCCTGCATCCGGCTGGCGTCGGACCCGATGGTGCTGGTGGTCCATCCGGACCATGCGCTGGCGCGGCTGCCGCAGGTCGAGCTGCCGCAACTGCGCGGCTGCCACCTGCTGGTGCGCGAGCACGGCTCGATGACGCGCAAGGCCACCGAGACGGCGCTGGCCGCGTGCGGGCTGGAGCTGCCGCCGCACACCGTGATCGGCAGCCGCGAGGCCATCTACGAGGCCATCCGCCAGGGCCTGGGCGCCAGCGTGGTGCCGCTGGGCGAGGTTCCGCGCGACCCGCTGCTGCGCGTGGTGCCGTTCGCGCAAGGCGCGCCGGTGCTGCATGAATACCTATACTGCCTGCAGAGCCGGCGCGAGACTCGGCTGGTCGGCGCCTTCCTGGACTGCGTGGCGCTGGACGAGCCGACCGCCGCCACCCACGCCGCTTGACACCCGCATGCTTGCCGCGGCAGATAAAGCGCCAATGCCGGTATCGGAAAACTTGGGTCCTTCATCACCGCGCGGTCACCACGCCGCGCCAAGCTTGCCGGTTTCGCCAACTGAGCTATCGCGCATGCCCGCTGCCCCCCGCCTCGCCCTGTTTGACCTCGACCACACCCTGCTGCCGCTGGACAGCGAGTATGAATGGGCTCGCTACCTCGTCGCCGTGGGCGGCGCCGAGGCCGCCGAGATCGATGCGCACAATGCGCGCTGGCTGGCCGCCTACCAGGCCGGGCGCCTGGACTTTGCCGCCCATGCCCGCTTTGCCCTGGGCCTGCTGGCACGCCACCCGCGCCAACGCCTCACGCAATGGCGCGCGGACTTCATGCGTGAGGTGATCATGCCCGCGATCCGGCCCGATGCGCTCGACCTGCTGGCACGCCACCTCACCGCCGGCGACCTGTGCTGCATCGTCACCGCCACCTGCCGCTTTGTCACCGAGCCGATCGCGCGCCAGCTAGGCGTGCCGCACCTGCTGGCGGTAGAAGCCGAACACGACGCGCATGGCGAATTCACCGGCGCGCTGGCGGGCGTACCGGCCTTCGGCCCCGGCAAGGTGCTGCGGGTGCTGGCGTGGCTCGACACGCTGGGCATTACGCACACGGCGCTCGCGCAGGCCACCTTCTACAGCGACTCCCGCAACGACCTGCCGCTGCTCGAAAGCGTTGGCCACCCGGTCGCCGTCAATCCGGATTCAACGCTGCGAGACACGGCCGAGGCACGCGGGTGGCCGGTCTTGCACCTGTTCGGCACGGCCGGCGTGCCCACCGCCTGAGCCCATGCACCCGCACGCCGGCTTCCCCGAGTACGACCAGCTGCTGGCCTTGCTGGATACGGGCAGCCACGTGCTGGATACGCGGGTGGTCTGCGAAACCATGGTGCAGGGCCGTCGCTTCGGCGTCCATGCCGCCACGCTCGGCAGCCGCGATCCGGGCGCGCCCGCGATCGGCATCTTCGGCGGCATCCACGGGCTGGAGCGCATCGGCACGCAACTGGTGCTGGACTACCTGCGCTCGGTGCTGAGCCGGCTGGCGTGGGACGAGTTGCTGCACCGCGAGCTGCAGTCGGTGCGGCTGGTATTCATGCCGATCGTCAACCCCGGTGGCATGTGGGCCGGCACCCGCGCCAACCCAAACGGCGTCGACCTGATGCGCAACGGCCCGCAGGACGCCGATGCGCGCGTGCCCTTCCTGGCCGGCGGCCAGCGCATCGGCGCCTGGCTGCCCTGGTACCGCGGCCCGGCGGGCGCGCCGATGGAAGCGGAAAGCCGCGCGCTGCTGCGCGTGGTGCAGGAAGAACTGCTGCCGCGCCCGCTCAGCTTTGCGGTGGACTGCCATTCAGGCTACGGCTGGCGCGACAGCATCTGGTTTCCGTACGCGGGCACGCGCCGGCCGATGGCGCACCTGCCCGAGATGTACCTGCTCAAGACGCTGTTCGAGCAGGCCCACCCGCACCACGGCTACACCTTCGAGCCGCAAAGCCACCAGTACCTGCTGCACGGCGACCTGTGGGACCATGCCTATGACCTGACGCCGCACGGCAACCTGTTCCTGCCGATGACGCTGGAACTGGGCTCGTGGCTGTGGATCAAGAAAAACCCGCGCCAGCTGTTCTCGCGCGAGGGCATCTTCAACCCGATCAAGGCGCACCGCACCGCACGCGTGCTGCGCCGACATGTGAGCCTGTTCGACTTCCTGGGCCGCGTGGCCTTTGCACCAGATCGCTGGCTGCCGCGCGGCGCGCAGCGCGACGACCTGCTGCTGCAGGCACGCGCACACTGGCAGACGGAGGCGCCGCCATGAGCCGATGGGTATTCTTGCGGGGACTGACGCGGGAATCGCGCCACTGGGGAAGCTTGCCGGCGCGCTGGGAAGCGGCCGGGCTGGGGCGGCCACTGCTGCCCGACCTGCCCGGCAACGGCGCGCTGTCCGCGCAGCCGGCGCCGTGGAGCGTGCCTGAGATGGTCACCGCGGTGCGGCGCCAGTTGTCTGCCGCCGGCGCGCCCGGACCATACCGCGTGCTGGCGATGTCGCTCGGCGCGATGGCCGCGACCGAGTGGGCCAGCGCCTATCCGGACGAAGTCGGCGGCCTGGTGCTGGTCAATACCAGCATGCGGCCGTTCTGCACGCCGGCGCAGCGCCTGCGGCCGCGCAACTGGGGCAAGCTGCTGCGCGTGGCGCAGCGCTGGCAAGACCGCGCATACTGCGAGCGGACTATCCATGCCATCACCTGTGCGCGCACCGATACGCTGGCGCGCGACATCGAGACCTGGCAGGCCATTGCCGCCGACGCACCGGTGAGCCGCCAATCCGCGCTGGCACAGTTGCTGGCCGCAGCCCGCTATCGTGCCCCGGCCAGTGCGCCGCGCTGTCCGGCGCTGCTGCTTGCCTCGGCGGCCGACCGCCTGGTCAACCCGGTGTGCTCGGCGCGCATCGCGCAAGCCTGGGACGCCCAGTTGCTGACACACCACTGGGCCGGGCATGACCTGCCCCACGATGACCCGCAGTGGCTGTGCAATGCCGTCGCCGGCTCGGTGGTGCTAAGCCGCGGCTAAGGCCTGCTCCGCCGGCATGGCACTTGTCAGCAGCGCCGCCGCGGCATCCAGCCGGTCCGGCGTGCCAAACAGCCGTGCACTGGTCAAGCCGTTCTGCAACGCCCCGAACACCACCTGCGCCAGCTGCTGCGGCGGCGCCGGATAGGGCGCCTTGCGCTGCGCGGCGGCGCGCTCGAACAAACGGGCCAGCCATTGCTCATTGAGGCGGATAAAGTCCTGCATCGCGGCGCGCACCGCGTCTGGCAGCATCAGCACGTCGGCCGACAGCATGCCCACCAGGCAAGCCTGGTCGGTGCCGGCACCCGCGAGCAAAGGTGCAAGGTATTGCCGCGCCTGCTCGGCAGGAGGCAGGCCGGCGTCGATCGCATCCAGGCGCGCCCGCCTGCGGGTGCCGTATTCGCGCACCGCTTCCAGCACCAGGTCGTCCTTGGACGGGAAGTAATAATGGATGCTCGAGGTCTTGACCCCGACCAGGTCGGCCAGGTCGCGGTAGCTGAAGCCGTTGAACCCCCTGCGGCGGATCAGCACCAGCGCATGTTCGACCAGTTGCTCGCGTACGGATCGGGTGTTCATGGCATCAACTCCATCGTCTTGCTGCCGCGCCGTTCAGGCCGGCAGCGTTTGTGCGATCAGCGTGATGAGGGACCCGCTTGCGAAGCAAAGCCCTACCCATCCGCCAAGGATCAGCGCAGTGTCACGCCAACGCATGATCAACTCCTGAAGACGGGCCGCACGCTGGCGGCCCGGCGGGTTTCAATGGCCGGCATCACACCGGCCGGCTCTCAGGCGATGGCGCCGTCGGTATAGGGGTCAGCCTTGCCCACGCGCGCACCGTCGGTGTACGGGCGGGTCGAAGCTGCGCGACGGTTGGGCCGACACGCCGCTGCGGTCCAGGCCCGCTACCGTGCGGGCACCGTCGGTGTAGGGATCAGCCTTGCCCACGCGGGCACCATCGGTGTACGGGTCGAAGCTGCGCGACGGTTGGGCCGACACGCCGCTGCGGTCCAGGCCCGCTACCGTGCGGGCACCGTCGGTGTACGGGTCGACGCTGCGCGACGGTTGGGCCGAGACACCGCTGCGATCCAGGCCGGCTACCGTGCGGGCACCGTCGGTGTAGGGATCAGCCTTGCCAACGCGGGCACCATCGGTGTAGGGATCGGCCTTGCCAGCGCGTGCGCCTTCGGTGAACGGATCAAACTTGCCGGTGCGGGCGCCTTCCGTGAAGGTGTCGAACTTGCCGGTGCGGAAGGTGTAGCCGTACTTGTCGCCGGTGAAGGTGCTGTCCTGCACGCTGGCCGCTTGCGCAACACCGCTCGCGAGCGCGGCGGCAAGGGTGGCGGCGGTAATCAGGGTCTTGGTGATCTTGGTCATGATGGGCTCCAGGGTGCGATGTTTCGGGATCGCGTCAATTCGGTATCAGTGGCTGTGGCAGATCGCTCTTTCGATCCCGCATCTACTAGTAGATAGATACTCAGTCTCGAAAAAATGACCGCCTCCGGTCATGCAATGGGACCGCCACGTTTTCGCCTTGTCTTGCTTGTTGCCGGCGGTGCAGCGCTTCCATGAGTCAAATACTATCTACTACTAGGTAGAGAGTCAAGGAAAAACATTTCTATCGGCCCGATAGCCTATGCCTTTCTTGGCTCTATCTCATTGTTTTAAAAGCGCTTACCACCGATCCCACAGCGTCGGCAGGCTGTCAATAAAAAAGCCGCCATGCAGCTTGCGCCACATGACGGCTTCAGACGCGCCACTGATATGCGCGAAAACTTTAGCCGGCGACGGCGGCCATCAGCGTGTCCGCCGCGGCCTCAACCCGGTCAGACGTCCCGAACAGGCGCGCCGCAATCAGCCCGCTCTGCAGCGAGCCAAACACCACCTGCGCCAGCCGCGCCGGCGGCACCGGGAACGGCGTGCTGCGCTGCGGCTGCGCGCGCTCCAGCAGGCCGGCCAGCCATTGTTCGTTCATCAGGAAGAAGCCCTGCAACAGCTTGTGCACGGACTCCGGCAGGCACAGTGTCTCGGTCGACAACATGCCGCACAGGCAGATCTGGTCCGAGCCGCAGCTGGCGCGAAACGGCGCCAGGTAGATGGCCGCCTGCTCGGTAACCGGCAGGCTGGTGTCGATGGAGCGGATGCGCTCGGACAGGCGGGCGCTGTATTCCTTCACCGCCTCCAGGACCAGGTCCTCTTTGGCCGGGAAGTAATAATGGATGCTGGAGGTCTTGACCCCCACCAGTTCCGCCAGGTCGCGGTAGCTGAAGCCGTTGAAGCCGCGGCGGCGGATCAGGACGAGGGTGTGCTCGAGCAGTTGCTCGCGTACTGATTGCGTTTTCATGAAAGCAGTGTATCTACGCGAAGATAGGCGCTCAAGTTGAAATGCCCCGGGGCTGGGGTAATTCCCTAGCCCAGGGGCATCCGCGGCATGTGCTTTAGCCAGGCAGGACCTGCGCGGCGAAGGTGATCATCGAGCCACTCGTCACGCAAAGCACCAGCCATCCGCCAAGCAGCAGGATACTGTCACGCAAACTCATGATGAACTCCATCGGACGGCAGTCAGCGTGACCGCCGCCGTAAAGTTGTTGGCCGCCGACCTTAAGGCCGGCAGCAATCAGGCCAGGGCGCCGTCGGTGTAGGGGTCAGCCTTGCCGACGCGCGCGCCGTCCGTGTACGGGTCGAAGCTGCGGGCCGGCCCGGCCGACACGCCACTACGGTCCAGGCCAGCCACGGTGCGGTAGCCGTCCGTGTAGGGATCGGTCTTGCCGACGCGGGCGCCGTCGGTGTACGGATCAAACTTGCCGACGCGGGCGCCTTCCGTGAACGGGTCGAACTTGCCGGTGCGGGCACCTTCCGTGAAGGTGTCGAACTTGCCGGCGCGGTAGCTATAGCCGTACTTGTCGCCAGCCGAGGTGTTGTCTTGCACGCTGGCGGCTTGCGCCACGCCACCTGCCAGTGCGGCGGCAAGGGTGGCGGCGGCGATCAGGGTCTTGGCGAACTTTGCATTCATGATGGGCTCCTGGGTGCGATGTTTCGGGATCGCGTCAATTCGGTATCAGTGGCTGTGGCAGGGTCACTCTTTCGAGCCGCATCTACCAGTAGATAGATGCCAGGTGCTAAAAAAATGACCGTGCCGGTCTTGCGATGGATCGCCACTTTTCCGCCCGTTCTTGCTTGCTTCCGGCGGTGCAGCGGTGCCATGGACTGAATGCTATCTACTACTAGGTAGATAGTCAAGGCAAAAGTTTTCTATCGGGTCGATAGCCGCCTGCCGACGCTACACGATAGGGACGCAAATCCACTTGAGGCACGCATGCGAATGAACTTTTCTTCACCCGGACACCGATGGCCTGCTAGCCTGAAGGGAACGCCCTCCCCGAAACATCGCCATGCCTGAAGGCCCCCGCCCCGCTCAGCCGGCATCCCGCCACCGCTGGCTCGCCACCGCCGCGGCACTCGCCGTGGCCGCGGGTGTTGCGCGGCATCTACTGTTTCGTGCGGTGGAACGCAAAGCCTTTGTCACGCCGACGGATGAAACAAAGGATGCGGCAGCACCCGACATTTCAGCCCTGACGGTGCGCCATGCCACGTTCGCCAGCGGCAGTCGCATCCTGCACGCCGCCTTCATGCCGGCCGCGGACCCCGAAGCGCCGGCGCTGATGGTGTGCCACGGCGACAATGAGAGCCTGCCCGACTGGGCCCCGGTCCAGGCCATGCTGGCCGGCGCGGGCATCGCCTCCTACGTCTTCGACTACAGCGGCTACGGCCGCAGCAGCGGGCGGCCAAGCGTGCGCCGCCTGCGCGAGGATGCGCTGGCCGCCTACCGGCAATTCCTGGCAACCACGCCGCAGGCAAGACGGCGCGTGGTGCTGGGGCATTCGCTGGGATCGGGCATCCTGCTGGAGGTGGCGCAGCGCTTCGATCCGCAGCCCGATGGCTATGTCATTGCGGCGGGCTTCAGTTCGGCGCGCCTGGCCGCGGTGCAGACCGGGCGCATCCCCGCATGGGCCGCGTGGCTGCTGCCGGATCCGTGGAACAACGCCGCGCGTGCCAGCCGGCTGGAGCGGCCGCTGCTGGTGGTGCACAGCCGAGACGACGCGGTGATCGTCCCACCCCACGCGGAACGCGTGGCCCGTGCGGCCAGGCATCTGCATGCGCTGGTGATGCTGGAAGCCATGCCGCATGACGCAGCCATCCTGCCGGAACATATCGATGCATTCTGGCCGCCGATCCTGCGCTTTGTGCGCGCGCAGGACGGCGATGCCGTGCAGGCACTGTTGGCAGGAAACGACGCGAAATATGAAGGCGATCCACCTGGAAACACGGATCAGGCAGGCACACCGGGCAGTCGCACAGGCACGTTGGCGACAGCAAGCGGCAAGCCCGGGCAGTAGGGTCGCGGGACGGCCGGACCCTGGCCGGACAATCTACCGCAGACGTCCGCCACCGGCAATCATCCTTGTGGGCGAGGCGCCACGGCGAGGTGCCTGAGAGACTTTCTGCCGGATTCTTGTCTATATTGGACCCCATGGCACGAGCATCGCAATTTCGCCATTGACAGCACTGGAGGTACTGCCATGCGTAGGCTTGCAAACCTGTTCAGTCCGCCGACCCCGGAGAAAATCGCCGAGAGGGAACTGCAAGACATGAGGCTGACGCTGTTCCAGGCCGAAAGACGCTTGCTCGAAGCGCAGATGCAGGTGGCCTACTACCGCGACATGGTGGCTTTCCTGGAAGACGTTGCGGCCAAGGGCGTGGAAGACGTGGTCGACAAGCGTCGCGCCACGCCGCCTGCCGTGCCGGAGCTGCCGGCACGCACGCCCGGCCTCACCACGGTCCCGATCGTTCCGTCCGCGGCCTGACGCAGCCGGGGCTGGCCCCGACCTGTGCGATACTCGCGCTGCCTGGCGCCCGTGCGGCGCGCAGGCGCACTATCCACAGGAACCAGCCCCATGAGCGAACTGCTGCCCGCGATCGAATTCGAAACCGCGCCCAATCCCGCCAGCGCCGTCATCTGGATGCATGGGCTGGGCGCCGACGGCAGCGATTTCGCCCCGGTCGTGCCTGAGCTGCGCCTGCCCGCATCGCCCGGCGTGCGCTTTATCTTCCCGCACGCGCCGGCTATCCCCGTGACCTGCAACGGCGGTTATGTCATGCCGGCCTGGTATGACATTTATTCCCTCGATGAAGCCGGCCGACGCGCCGATGAAGCCGGCATCCGTGCCTCATGCGAAGCCATTCGCGCACTGATTGCGCGCGAAAACGCCCGTGGCATCCCCACGCACCGCATCGTGCTGGCAGGCTTCTCGCAAGGTGGCGCGATTGCCTACACGGCCGGACTGAGCCATGCCGAGACCCTGGCCGGCGTCGTCGCGCTGTCCACCTACATCCCTGCGCCGGCAGCGCTGGCGGCCGAGGCCAACGCCGCCAACGCCACCACGCCCGTGTTTGCCGCCCATGGCACGCAGGATGACGTGGTGCCGCTGCAGCTGGGCGTCGCCGCCCGCGATTTCGTGCAGGCGCGGCAGCACCCGGTGACGTGGCACACCTATCCGATGGGCCATTCGGTCTGCCTGGAAGAGATCGCCGCCATCGGCACATGGCTGGCAGCGCGCTTTGCGCAGGCAGCCACCGCGCAGTCCTGATCCGCTCCCTGACAAGATGATTGCCGGCCGCTGCGCCGCGCATCACACCACGCCGCAAGCATGACTCTCGCCCCACTGTCCAGGATCGATTTCAATACCCGCAAGGCACTGCTGTTCGCGCTGGCCGCCGAACGGCTGTCGGCCTACTACGAACACCGCCAATGGATGACCGACGCCCAGGGTGCGACGCTGGCCGGCGAATGGCTGTCGCGCTCGAAACTGCAGTTGCCGCTGTCCGAGCGGCGCCTGTTGTCGGAACTGAGCGACCAGTTCGCACGCCAGCTGGCTGAGACCCTGTCACGCGAGGCCGGCCTGTATGCCGCGCACGAGATGATGGAAGCCCTCGATCCCAACTACCAGTCTGCATTTGCCTACGACATGCTGGAAGAATGCGAGCGGCTGCTGCATGAAAACGGCGTGACGGAATAGCGGGCGGGACGGCGGGCGGCGTTTGCAAAGATTGACAGTTGCATTGCGCGCGGGCGCGTAAACTTCGCGCACTGATGACGCCCCCCTCCCGCCTACCATGGAACGCAAGCACTGCCTGGCCTGGATCGCGCTGAGCATGATCGCAGCAGCCTTGCTGACACTGCTGTGCCTGATCCTGAATGACCACGCCGAGACCCAGGCCGCCAAAAGGGTCGAGCAAATGGCCGTCCGGGTGAAGCCCGCGGGCGCAGGCCTGATCCAGACCCACGCTGCGCAACAGCCGGAGCGGCTGTCGCAGGCCCTGGGCGCGCGGCGCTGAGCCGCATCGGGTGCGCCCCGGCCCGTAACTTCAGAACGACGACCAGTGGTTAAGAAGAACAACAGCACGGGCCGGAGCGCGGGCTTGAGTGTAGGCGCGGTGCCCACCGACGACTGCAAAGAATTGATAAGAGCGCCGTAGCAGCTACGCAACTGCCGGCGCAAGGCCTGCACCGCCACAAACGCCGCGCAGCAGCGCGTCATAGGCCGTCACATTGGCGGTATTGCGGATGCTCACCCCATCCAGCAACGCCTGGCACGCCTGCTCGTATTCCTCCAGCCGCGCATCGTGCTGCCGCACCGCCTCGCGCAGGGCCCTGGCCCCATCCTGGGCATCGAAGGACGCGTACTGGTAGCCAAAGCCTGACAGGAGGTCCGAGTTGTGGACCAGCGGATAGCGGCCATAGGCGGCATCGTAGTAGAGATAGTTAAGCCCGTTTTCCCACTGGTGCGTGACGACGATGTCGGTGAAGCGCGCAAGAAAATACGGCGTGCTGTAGCGCGCCTCGAACGAGGCCTTGCCCGCCTGCACGATATCCAGCCCGAGCGCAAACCGCTCAAAGGCTTCATGCCGCTTCAGGTCGATGGCATTGGTGACAAAGATGTCGCCAATGCCGGACGGATCCTGCCGATAGGCCGCCTCGCATACCAGCATCGGATAGTGCGCGGTCTTCACGACATTGATATTGGGCTCGAAGATCGCAATGCGCTTGTCCTGCGCGCCCGGCGCATAGCCGAAGCGCAGCCCGGACGGCAGTTCTCCGATCAGCTTGTCGATAAAGAATGAATCCCAGATATGCGGCACGATGCGGACCTGGCATCGGTAGACGGTCTCGAAAAAACTGCGGCAAGTGCGCGCATGCTGTGGATTGGTCCAGATTTCATCGATGCGCACGCCGTTGAAGATGCCGGTGCCGTGCTTGCCGGCGACGAGCCGCTCGATCTCCATCACATAGTCGTTGCCGACCCGATAAGCGATCACGCGCGCGCCCTGGGCGCGTGCCCGGATCTCTATTTGAATGTATTAAACGGTAATCAACATGTCCTGCCCAAAGAATTAATACACCGTTTTAGCGCACTCACGGTTGGCATTTCTTCCTGCCGACAAGCGACCGTTTCAAATAAGTCCGAAAACCAAAACAATTCCACTAAGTCCCTGTTGATTATCACCGCAGCCCCGCCACATTCGCGAAATCAGGACCGAGAATCGGAAAACCTGCGCATGAGAACGTTCATGTCTTCCGATAGATGCAGGCAGAGGGAGGCTGCTTGTCGCCTTCCATTGCAGGCATGGCGTGGCCCGGTTGGAAGACGTGTTGGCGAGCGCTGCCCGCGCAGCAGGCAGCGCATGGGGAAAGTGAGCGCAGGAGACCCGCGCAGGGCTGCCTAGACCGCTGGCGTGGCCGGCCACACCGCGCCGGTCAGCGCGGCCAGCGCGCTGTATGACGTGGCCAGGTGATAGGGCGAAGTCGACGGCATCTCCGCGCGCACCACCTCTCCCGAGCGCGCCACGCATTCATGCCAGCCTTTTTCCTGCAGGAAGCGGCTGCGGAACTGCTGCGTCCAGGCTTCCAGCGCCGCCATCGACTCCGGCGCGCCATGCACGGCGAGCGCGCGCGCGTACTCGGTCTGCGCCCAGATGCGCTGGGTATCGTCCAGCATGGAGCCATCGGCGTTCAGTGCCGCGCTGACGCCCTGCGTCGACGGCACCACGCCGTGCCGCTGCGCAAAGGCAAAGGCCTGGCGCAGCGTCTCGGCCAGCGGCAGGTCGCCGAACAATGCCGGCCTGCCGCCCACCAGCGAGAACCACTCGAACTGGTGGCCCGGCTCGATGCGGTTGCCGGCGCTGCCTTGCGGCAGCTCGGCAATGCAGCCGCTGGCCGGATCGACAAAGCGCTCATGCACGGCCATCGCGATCTCGCGCAGGCGTTCGGCATACCACTCGTCCCCGGTCGCATCCAGCGCGGCCAGGTAGGCCTCGGTCAGGTGCATGATGGGGTTCTGCAGCACGCCGGCGCCCTTGGGCCGGAAATGCTCGGTGAGCGCGGCCTGGTACAGGCCCCCGCCGTCCGCGAAGCGGTCCTCGACGATGTCGACGGTTTCATCGAGCACATCGAGCGCGTCAGGGTTGCCGCGTCGCGCGTGGTAAGTGGCGCAGGCAAAGATCACGAAGGCATGGGTGTAGAGGTCGCGCGTGGCATCGAGCGGCGTGCCGCCCGGGTCGACGCTGTAGATCCACGCGCCCCCGCCATTGCCGAAGTAGGCCTGCAGCGAGCCGAAGAGCGTATCCGCATGCGCATGGTTGCCGGCCAGCGAGAACACATAGAGCTGGCGGGCGCACGCCATGGCGCGATAGCGGGCCGGCGGCAGCGGCGCGGCACTAGCGCCGTCGAGTGCCTCGTAGGGCAACAGCAGGTCGGCATTCCAGCCACTGGCGGTCCACAGCGGCAGCACGGTGGCATCGTAATGTGCCGTCAGGGCGGCGACCCGTTGGATGAGCTCAGGCGAGATGGGCATGATCTGGCGACGAAGTACGGGCGCGGCGGAGGCCGCAAAGGCCGTATCTTGCCATGCCGCGGCCGAAAGACAGTCATGGCATTTGCGGCGTCCAGTTGCTAGCATCAATGGCGCCCCCCCGCGAATGGGAGAAACCCATGTCGACTTTGCCCCTCACGCTGACTGACGATCACCGCACATTGGTGCTTCACGTCCTGGAAGATGCACCCGGCCAGTTCACCTGGCGCATCGTCATGGAAGAACGCTGTGGCGCCGCCGACGAGGATTGCACTGTCGCAGCGCCATCCACCTACGGCTCCCGTGCAGAGGCCGAGGCCGCCTGCTGGGCCGCCGGCAACGGCATACTGAACGGTCCGCGCGCCGCAGGCGAACTGCGCGCCACCTGAAGCGTCCGCGGCGTCGCGCAATACTTGCACTACGTGCCCCGTGTCCTAGTCTGGAAGCGTGGCAGTGGCAACGCGGGGTATGCATTTACCCGCGGTTTTCCGTTCCGGCCACGCCCGGGCAACGTATGCTGCCCGGGGCGCTTCCTGCCACCTGCCTGTCATATTCCTGGCCTTAACTGACCTGGTCGCCATGCCGCCCCTAGAAACGGGCACGGTGGACAAGGCCGCAGGAGCATGCAATGGATAAGCCGGTCGTCACGCCCCAGCGCTTCGTTGAACTGATGAACGAGCGCCTCGCCAAGCATCCCCTGTTCCGCGAGGGAATGCGCGTCTATGCCATCCCGCAGCACACCGACCATCCGCGCAGCCTGGTCTGCGTGGGGCCGCGCGGCACCGAATGCGTATGCGCCACCATTGAAAACATCGTGCGGGGTGAATGTGAGGTGTTCCCCGACATCGATCAGGACTGGCACCGCCCGCCCAAGCCCGGCACCCCCGCCGAGATGCGGGCGCGCTGAGTTGCCCCGCGCGCCCGACGCCTATGCCCAGCGGATGGCATGACCAGAACGTGACGTACCGCGGCCACCGCATCCATGTCGCGGCGCTGCGCTATGGCGGCCAGCATGACGGGTGGTGGACGCTGCGCGCGGAGATCTGGCATCACGGCAACAAGCTGGCTCTGCCCTGCCCGGCCGCGCAGACGCGCTTTGGCTGCGCCACCGACGCCACGCGCGCGGGCGTTGCCTGGGGGCGCGAGGCCATCGACACGCACATCGCCGGCCAGCACGATGCCGAAGACGCGGCGCTGCACTAGTGCCGCTGCTGTTCGTCAAACGTCGATCGCCGAATCCGACTTCACCTTGCGGCGCAGTTCGAACTTCTGGATCTTGCCGGTCGAGGTCTTGGGCAGCGGCCCGAAGTAGACCGCCTTGGGCACCTTGAAGCCCGCCAGCAGCGTGCGGCAATGCGCGATCAGTTCTTCCGCGCTGACGCTGGCGCCGTCTTTCAGTTCGACAAACGCGCATGGGGTCTCGCCCCATTTGGCATCGGGCTGCGCCACCACCGCGGCGGCCAGCACCGCGGGATGCCGGTAGAGCGCGTCTTCCACCTCCACGCTGGAGATGTTCTCGCCGCCGGAAATAATGATGTCCTTGCTGCGGTCCTTGATCTTGATATAGCCGTCGGGCATGCACACGCCCAGGTCGCCGGTATGGAACCAGCCGCCGGCAAAGGCCTCGCGCGTGGCCTTCTCGTTCTTGAGGTAGCCCTTCATGCAGATATTGCCGCGGAACATGATCTCGCCGATGGTCTCGCCATCGGCCGGCACCGGCTGCATGGAATCGGGATCGAGCACCGCCACCTGCGACTGCAGGTGATAGCGCACGCCCTGGCGCGCCTTCTTGACCGCGCGGTCCTGCTCGGACAGCGTGCTCCAGTCATCCTGCTCGGCGCAGACCGCGGCCGGGCCGTAGACCTCGGTCAGGCCATAGACATGGGTCAGCTCGAACCCCATCGCCTCCATCTGCGCCAGCACCGCGGCCGGCGGCGGTGCGCCGGCCACCATGCCGCGCACCGGGCCGCGCACGCCCTCGCGCCACGCGGCGGGCGCATTGACCAGCGCGGTATGCACGATCGGCGCGGCGCAGTAGTGCGTCACGCCCTCTGCTCGCATCAGGTCGAACACCAGCCTGGGCTCGAACTTGCGCAGGCACACGTTGACGCCCGCGCGCGCCGCAACGGTCCACGGGAAGCACCAGCCATTGCAGTGGAACATCGGCAGGGTCCACAGGTAGACCGGGTGCTTGGGCAAATCCCACTCAAGGATATTGGACACGGCATTGATGGCCGCGCCGCGGTGGTGGTAGACCACGCCCTTGGGGTCGCCGGTGGTGCCAGAGGTGTAGTTCAGCGCGATGGCCTCCCACTCGTCGGCCGGCATGTGCCACGCGTAGTCCGGGTCGCCCGAGGCGAGGAAGGCTTCGTAATCGGTGTCGCCGAACGGCGCCTCTTGCGGGCCCAGCACGTCATGCACGGCGATGACCTTCAGGCCGGGGATCTCCAGCGCCATCTGGCGCGCGAGGTCGGCAAACTCGGTATCGGCCAGCAGCACGCGGGCCTCGCCATGGCGCAGCATGAAGACCAGGTTGGCGGCGTCGAGGCGGATATTCAGCGCATTGAGCACGGCACCCGCCATCGGCACGCCAAAATGCGCCTCCACCATGGCCGGCGTATTGGGCAGCAGCGCGGCCACGGTATCGCCCTTGCCGATGCCGGCCCGCGCCAGCGCGCTGGCCAGGCGCCGTGCGCGCACATAGGTGTCGCGCCAGTTCTGGCGCAGCGGGCCGTGCACGATGGCCAGGCGCTCGCCGTACACCTCGGCGGCGCGGACCAGGAAGTCGATGGGCGTAAGCGGCACGAAGTTGGCCGCGTTGCGGGCCAGGCCGCTGTCGAAATCGGTGGGCATTGCTTGTGTCTCCGCGTATCTGCGGCGTTGGCGGCGGGGCCGCGCAACAGGCCGCGTGATGCTGTCAATGCGCTGCATGGCTGCAGCGATGTCCGGGGCAAGGTGACCATTGTCCGCGCCATCCGGCGCTGTCACTTTTTCTGGCACAAGGCTATCATCGCACACGCTGGCGCACTGTCGCCCAGACGACAAACCTGCCGCAAACCCGCGCCAGGCAAGGCTTACACGATTCTTACAGGGACCCGGCCCGAGCCGCGCGTCCATGCCATGAGCGAACCTGCAGACCCGATTTCCGCCCCTGCCGCAGTCCTTGCCGGCCATGCCTGGTTCGGCGCACTGGCGCCGGAACACCAGGCGCTGGCCGCGCGCGAAACGCTGCTGCAGTCCTTTGCCGCGGGCGCCTTCATCGCCCGGCGCGGCGAGCCGTCGCGCCACTGGATCGGGGTGGACAGCGGCCTGATCAAGCTGGCGGTGTACACCCCAGACGGGCGAGGCTGCACCTTCTCAGGCGTGCCCGCGGGCGGCTGGTGCGGCGAAGGCAGCGTGATCAAGCGCGAAGACCGCCGCTATGACGTGATCGCGATCCGCGACTCGCAGGTGCTGCTGGTGCCAGAGCCGGTGTTCAACATGCTGCTGGCGCAGAGCCTGCCGTTCGCCAGCTTTGTCGTGCGCCAGCTCAACGAGCGCATGGGCCAGTTCATCGCCACCGTGCAGAACGACCGCCTGCTGGGCGCCGATGCGCGCGTGGCGCAGGCCATCGCGCAGCTGTTCCACCCGGACCTGTATCCGCGCACCAGCCCCGTGCTGGAGCTGTCGCAGGAAGAGATCGGCCTGCTGACCGGGCTGTCGCGCCAACGGGTCAACCAGGCGCTGCGCCGGCTGGCCGATGCCGGTATGGTCCACCTGTCCTACCAGAGCATCCGCGTGACCGACCTGCCCCGGCTGCGCCACTTCGGGCTGTCCGAGCTGTAACGCCGCCGTCACCGGGCGCTTGAACGATCGAACGGACGATGTCCGCGGCCTTGCGCGGCCCGTGGAATCCTGCGACAGTTACCGGCCGCACCCCCGCTCAGCTTCCGGGATGTCTTCCGCATGCCGCTTGTCAGCCGTCACCACGTCCGCTTTGCCCGCCTGCGCTTTCCCTTTGCCGTGCATGTACAAGCCCTGCACGGCACGGCGAGCCTGCGCGACGCCAATGCGCGGCGCGAGGTGCGGCCCGGCGACCCGTTCGTGGTCCACGCCTTTGCCCACTTCGACTGCGACTTGCCCGGCACGTGGCAGCACCCCTGCGCCATCGTCCTGACCGCCGTCCCGGACAGTGAATGCCCCCGCCTGGCCGGCAAGCCCGGCGACAGGCCCTGGTCGCGCCGCTTCGCCGGCCTGGTCTTTTCCCGCCCCGATACCGACTGGAATGTCGAGCGACTGGCCGCGCAATGGCAGGTGCCGGCACGCCAGGTGCGCGCCCGGCTCTTCGCCGAAGGCGAGGCCCTGCACCCGCTGCTGCGCGAGCAACGCGCCGCCCATGCCCTGCACGCGCTGGCCGCCGCCGGCCCGGTGTGCTCGCTGGACGTGCTGGCGGCGCATGCCGGCCTGCGTTCCGGCAGCGCGCTGACGCGCAGCTGGCAGAACTGGTTCGGCATCGATGCGGTGCGCCTGGTGGAAGATTGCCGGCCTGGCAGCCGCATCACAGTGCCTGCCCCCACCTGGCCCGGCCTTGTGCCGACAGCTGCCTGACGCAGCGGCTTCCGCGTCACGCGGCGGGGAATTTGAGCCACCCTGCAGTGGGAATGGTCTTGGCTATGAACTCGACGACGGACGGGCGGACACCTGGAAGGTGAACACCCCGCTCGACGGCCTGCGCTACCGCGCCCCGCCCCCCTACAACAGCGGCGGCAGCCAAACCACCAGCATGTCGATCGGCAGCACGGGCCTGAATGTGGCGATCGGCGTGAATACGGCTCGCCGCTTCTTCAGCATCTCGGTCAACCGTCCGTAACTCCGCTGCCAGTCGTCAATCCGGACAGCCAAGTCCGGACAGCGATTCAAGCCGGTGCCGCCCTGCGGCGCCGGCTTTTTTCATTCCCGCTCCGACCGCAGGCAAAAAAATACCCACCGCCGGGTGGTAGTGGGTAAGGAAAAGCGGTGTGGGCACGTCGCGGAACTGCCCACGCCTCGAATCTTCGCACCGCCACTCCGCGCGGCAAATAATCTTTCCGGACTAGTCGCACGCACGCACTTTGTGCATGGACAAGCGCCCGGGATTCTTGTCCAATGGCTTTCGCCCGCTGCCCGCCCCTCGCCCATGTCCCAGGCCCGACTGCTGCTGATCGACGACCATACCTTGTTCCGCACCGGCCTGCGCCTGGTGCTGGCCGACAGCCCCAGCGTGGCGCATATCATCGAGGCCGGCTCGGTGATGCAGGCGGTGCAGGACCATGGCGGGGCGGCCGTGGACATCCTGCTGCTCGACATCCAGATGCCGGGGCTGAACGGCATCGAAGGCGTCAAGGTGCTACGCCGGCATTTCTCCAGCGCACGCATCCTGATCGTGTCAGGCACATCGGGCCTGGAGATTATCCCGGCCGAGGTGCGGCGCGACATCGCGGGCTTCCTGCCCAAGTCCGCCGATGCCCGCGAGATCGAGGAAGCGATCGCCTGTTGCCTGGCAGGCGGCACGCATTTTTCCGGCGATGCCGATGCCGGCATCCAACCGCCACCGGCGCCCTATGCCGTCAGCGCGCTGACGCCGCGCCAGCTGGAGGTGCTGCACCAGCTCACGCTCGGCCGCTCGAACAAGGTCATTGCCTACCATATGGGCCTGTCCGAAAACACCGTGCGCGTCCATGTCGCGGCCATCCTCAGTCATCTTGGCGTGGTCAGCCGCCTGGAAGCCATCCTTGAAGCCCAACGCCGCGGCCTGGTGCAGGCGGCGCGGTGATGGCGGACCAGGCGGCATCGTCACGCATGCGGCTGCCGTGGCTGCCCCGCTACGACGAGCCGCGGTTGCTGGCCGCGCAGATGACCCTGATCGACCAGAGCTTCAGCAGTGCCATGCTGGGCTGCTCGCTGGCGGCCTTTATCCTGGCGACGGGCCTGACCCTGACCGGCAACCGGCCCGGCGCCCTGCCCTGGGCGTGCGCGATGGCCCTGGCCTGCGCGATTGCGTACTTCGGCCGGCTGCGGCTGCCGGGACGGCTGTCCGAAGCCGGCGCGGGGCGCTATGCGCGCGGCATGACCGCGATGCTGACGCTGATCGGCGCGCTGTGGGGCCTGGTGGCATGGCTATACCTGGACGTGCGCCAGCCAGCGGTGGTGATCTGCGTGTTGTCGCTGATCGCCGGCATGAGCGCGGCGGCACTGGCCGTGTTCTCGGCATGCCTGCCGGTGGCAATCGGTTTCTTCCTGCCTGCGATCGTGCCGGTCTGGATCGCATTCCTTGCCACCGGCGATATCGAGTACCTGCCGATGTTTCTCGGCACGCCGCTGTACCTGTGCGTGCTGCTGGTCTTTGCCCGCAACTACGCGCGCGTGGCGCGGCACGCAATTGCGCTGCGCTTCGAGAACGTGGAGCTGATCTCGCAGTTGCGCGAGCAGACTGCGCGCGCCGAGGCCGCACAGCATGCGGCCGAAGACGCCAGCCGGGCCAAGTCAGTGTTCCTGGCCTCCGCCAGCCATGACCTGCGCCAGCCGCTACATGCAATGGGACTGTTCCTGGTATCGCTCGGGCGCACCGGGCTGGATGAACGCCAGCGCCAGCTGGTGGCGCATATTGAAGCCTCTTCCGGCGCGGCGCGCGAGATGCTGAACTCGCTGCTGGATTTCTCCAAGCTGGAGGCCGGCGTGATCACGCCCCGGGCGCGCGCCTTCCGCCTGCAGCCGCTGCTGCACAAGCTGGAAAACGAGTTCGCGCCACAGGCCGACGCACGCGGGCTGGTGTACCGCACGCGCGATACCACCGCCATGCTCTACGGCGACCCCACGCTGGTCGAACTGGTGCTGCGCAACCTGATCGCCAATGCCATCCGCTATAGCCGGCAAGGCGGCGTGCTGGTGGCCTGCCGCATGCGCCGGCTGCACGCCGTGGTCGAGGTATGGGACACCGGCATCGGCATACCCGCCGCGCAGCACCGTGACATCTTTCGGGAATTCCACCAACTCGGCAATCCGGAGCGCGACCAGCGCAAGGGGCTGGGCCTGGGGCTTGCCATTGTCGACGGCCTGGCGCGCACCATGCGCACGCGCGTGACGCTGGGCTCACGGCCCGGGCGCGGCTCGGTGTTCCGCTTCAACATGCCGCTGGCATGGGGCACGCCGGAAGAAGCGCCACGCCCGCCGGCGCCGCACGGCCTGGACGGGCTGCGCGTGCTGGTGATCGACGACGACGCCGCCATCCGCACCGCCATGTCCGAACTGCTGGCAGCGTGGCAATGCGAGTGCCGCACGGCCGAATCCGAGGAAGAAGCGCTCGCGCTGCTGTCAGCCTTCACCCCGGCGCTGATCCTGGCGGACTACCGCCTGCGCGGCCACCGTACCGGCCAGGAAGCGCTGGACGCGATCCGCCAGCGGCTGGGCCGACACGTGCCAGCGATCATCATCACGGGGGATACGGCGGCAGACCGGCTGCGCACCGCGCACGCATCCGGCACCGCGCTGCTGCACAAACCGGTGGTACCGCAGGAATTGCAGGCAGCGATCGATACGCTGCTGCGCGACCCCGCGGCGCAGGGCGAAGGCAACCCCGACCGTCAGACGGCGGCCGTGGCAAGGTAAGCAGCACCCCCGCTCAGCCGGGGGCCGGTGGCGTCAGCCGCCAGAGTGCAGCGGGGACAGCGAATAGGCGAGCACCAGCCCCGCAACGATCGCCGGGGAACCCAGCCGGATCGCCGTGCTGCGGGACAGCACGCCCAGATACACATACAAACACACCAGCACCATCGCAGTCACATACAGCAGGCTGTCATAGACTTGCATGGATGTCTCCCTTGCCATTGTTCTTATTGCTTTACTTCGGTGGGCTGCCGACGGGGCGTGATGCGGGGTCTTGCGGGAATGCGTGGGGGGGCGCTCCGTCGCCAGCATGCTATGGCTGTCTGTTGAAATGATAGTCACCACTTCGACGGAGCGTGGCAATCATGGAAATCCCTTTGCGGCACTGCACCAGTCATGACGCAGCGCCGCAAAGCAATGTCTTGATACAAGGGATTCGGGCGTGCGCAAGGCGCGCACCGCGCTGGTCTCAATCCGCGGGCAGCATCTCGGGATTCCACGCGATTTCCCACAGATGCCCGTCGGGATCCTGGAAATAGCCGGCGTACCCGCCCCAGAACGTATCCTGCGCCGGCTTGACCACGCTGGCGCCCGCCGCCAGCGCCTGGGCCATCACCGCATCCACTTCCGCCTTGTCGCCGACGTTATGCGCCAGCGAGAAATCCGTCTGCGCGCGCGGCGTCACCGGCAGTCCGGTGTCATGCGCAAGACTGGTGCGCGGCCAGACTGCCAGCTTCAATCCGGCCTGCAAGTCGAAGAAGGCCACGGCGCCGTGCTCGAACTGCTCGCCGACGATGCCTGCGGTGGGCAGGCCCAGGCCGTCGCGATAAAAGCGCACCGCACGCTGCAGGTCATCGACTCCCAGCGTGATCAGCGTAATCCGGGGTTTCATGGCGGGGATCCTCCGGTTTCGACCGGCAGCCTAGCGCTGCCCGAAAGCCGCATCGGCGAACAGGTCCTTCAGTTCGCGCGGCTGCGACCGCCAGTATTGCTTCGGCGCCTGCACGCTTGCGCCGAGCCGCGCGGCCGCATGCCAGGGCCAGCGTGGGTCATACAGCATGGCGCGGGCCAGCGACACCGCGTCGGCTTCATGGTTGGCGATAATGGCCTCGGCCTGCTCCGGCTCCGTGATCAGGCCCACCGCAATCGTCGGCAGGCCGACCTCGGCCTTCACGCGCTGCGCATAGGGCACCTGGTAGCCGGGCCCGAGCTTGATCGCCTGCTGTGGCGACACGCCGCCGGTGGTCACGTGGATCGCCGCGCAGCCGCGTGCATTGAGAGCCTTCGACAACGCCACCGTTCCTTCGATATCCCATCCGCCCGGCACCCAGTCGGTTGCGGAAATACGCATCCACACCGGACGCTCAGCCGGGAACACCTCACGCACCGCGTCGAATACCTCGATCGGGAACCGCATGCGGTTTTCCAGGCTGCCGCCGTATTCATCGTCACGATGGTTGGCCAGCGGCGACAGAAACTGGTGCAGCAGGTAGCCGTGCGCGGCATGGATCTCAATCCCATCCAGCCCCAGCCGCGCCGCACGCCTTGCCGCCGCGACAAAGTCATCGCGCACCTTGTCCATGCCTGCACGATCCAGCGCGACAGGCGCGACTTCTTCCGCGCCATGCGGTACCGCTGAAGGCGCCACCGCATGCCAGCCACCGGGCGCATCCGGCGCGATCTGCTGCCCGCCATCCCACGGCGCCTGGCTCGACGCCTTGCGGCCGGCGTGCCCCAGCTGGATCGCAATGGCGATCGGCGAATGCGCGCGCATCGCCTTGACCACGCGGCCAAGCGCCGCCTCGTTTTCGTCGGAATACAGGCCCAGGTCCTGCGGCGTGATGCGCCCCTCGGGCGAGACTGCCGTGGCTTCCACGATCAGCATGCCGGCGCCGGACAGCGCGAGCGACCCGAGGTGGATCATGTGCCAGTCGCCCGCATTGCCGTCCTGCGCGGAATACTGGCACATCGGGGCGATGATGATGCGGTTGGCGAGGGTGAGATCGCCGATGGCGAGCGGTTCGAACAGAAGGCTCATGCGTGCTGCTCCATGCAGGGATCGGACAGGAAGTATCGATTCTAGGCCGGCGCCGGAATTGCTGCCGGCCCGGCCACGCCGCTACGCCGCCGCCAACGGATCGCGCGCTGCCAGCCGCAGCCAGCTCGCGATCGCGGCCAGCCCGGCGAAGCCCGCGCCCAGCGCCAGGGCCAACCCCGGCCCGTGGTCGCCTGCGATGCCAAAGCACAGCGCCACCAGCGCCGCACCGCTGGCCTGCCCCAGCAGCCGCGCCGTGGCCACCACGCCGCTGGCGCCGCCGCTGCGCTCGCGCGGGGCGCTCGTCATCAACGCCTTGAGGTTGGGCGACTGGAAGAAGCCGAAACCCGCGCCGCAGATGCACATGCGGATGCCGATATCGAGCGCGCTGGGGTCGGCCGGCAGCATGGCCAGCGACAACATGCCGGCGCTGAGCACCGCCAGCCCCACGCCGCCGAGCACGGCCGGCGGATAGCGGTCAGACAGCCGTCCGGCAAGCGGCCCGATCAGCGCCACCACGACGGACCATGGGGTCAGCAGGAAACCGGTCTCGACCTGCCCGCGCCCGAGCACGTGCTGGAAGTAGAACGGCAGCGAGACGAAGGCCAGACCCTGCGCGGCGAAGGAGCACACCGCGGTCAGCGTCGACAGCGCGAACATGGGCCGCCGGAACAGGTCCACCGGCAGCATCGGTGCCGGATGGCCGCGCTCGCGCCACAGCAGCAGGCCGAACGTCACCGCGAAGATGCCCGCCGCGGCCAGCGACAGATGCAGCGGCGCGCGCTGCGCGCCTTCGCCCAGCGCAAGGACCAGCGCGGCAAAGGCAACAACGCTGAGCCCCGCCGCGACGCGGTCGAAGCCGTGCGTGCTGCGCGGCGTCTGCGGCAGCGAACCGCGCCCGATCGCCAGCGCCAGCAGGCCGATCGGCAGGTTAACGGCAAACAGCCACGGCCACGTGCCGAACGAGAGGATCACCGAGGCCACCGTGGGGCCCACCGCGAACGACACGCCTACCACCAGTGCATTGAACCCCAGCCCACGCCCGAGCCGGTGCGTGGGGAAGAGCGCGCTGATCAGCGCCGTGTTGACGCTCATGATGGCCGCCGCGCCAATGCCCTGCAGCACCCGCGCCGCCGCCAGTGTCGGCAGCGACCACGCCAGCGCGCACACCACGGAGGCGGCGGTGAACAGCACCACGCCGCCAAGGTAGATGCGCCGGTGGCCCAGCACGCCGCCCAGCGCGGCGAACGGCAGCAGCGTCGACACCATCGCCAGCTGGTAGGCATTGATCACCCACACCGACGCCGCCGGCGTGGCGCGCAGGTCTGCCGCGATCGACGGCAGCGCCGTGTTGGCGATCGCGGTATCCAGGGTGGCAAGGGCGACGGCGATGAGGATGGCGGCCATGCCGCGGCGCTCGCGCGAAGTCATGGCGGCGTCCGCGGTCGAGGCGGATTGGAGGGGGGCTGTGCTGGTCAATGTCTTTACCGGTTGCCGCCATGCCGGGACTGGTGGTGCAAGGGCTGCACACAAGGCATGGTGATCGTCAGGTCAAGACGATACGGGAAAACCCTTCAACGTGCTGAAGACGCGTTCATATGTGTGTACATTATCGCCCCCTGCCCGGCCAATGACACTGAGCACTGGCCGGTGCCACGCTCCCGGAGTTACTGCACCGACAGCCCGCCATCCACGCCGATGCTCTGCCCGTGGATAAAGCGCCCGGCCGGTGCCGCCAGCAGAACGGCAAGACCCGCGACATCGCTGGCCTCGCCGATGCGCCGCATCGGCACGCCGGCAGCCAGCCGCGCCTCGCGCTCCGGATCGCCCCACAGCGCGTCGCGGGAGAACTCGGTGCGCACCGGGCCGGGATTGATCGCGTTGACGTTGATGCCGGACGGCCCCAGCTCCAGCGCCAGGCTGCGTGCCGCCTGGTCGATGGCGGCCTTGGTCACGCTGTACATCCCCAGGAAGGCAGAGCCACGCTTGGCGGCAATGCTCGACATGAAGATGATGGAGCCGTCGCGGCGATCGATCATCTGCGGCGCCAGGGCGTTCACCAGCACCAGGTTGCCGCGCACATTGCCCGCCATGGCAGCATCGAACACCTCGGGTCCCTGGCTCAGCATCGACCCGGGCTGGCCGCTCGCGGCTGCATTGAGCACCAGTGCATCGACACGCCCATACGCGGCCAGCGCCTGCTCCGCGAAGGCGCGCACGCTGTCAACGTCGGCGATATCGCAGGCGATGCCGGTGGCGCGGATGCCCTCGGCCTCCAGCTGGCTGGCGGCGTCGCGCGCCGCGCCCGCATCGCGCCCGGACACCACCACGGCGGCGCCGGCCGCGCCAAGCGCGCGCGCCATTTCCAGGCCCATGCCGCGGGTGGAGCCGGTGATGACGGCAACGCGGCCGCCAAGGTCGAATAGGTTCTGCATGACTGATCACTCCTGTGAGGATTGGGAGCCGGCGCCTGGACAGCGCATCGGCACAAAAGCGGCGAAAGGGATACTGCAAATAGATGACGCCTGTCATCTATTGAATAAAGTATGATCATCATATAAACTCCGGTCAAGGTAGAAATTCCGAAGAGGTCTTCAGATGGCACGCGCATCACGCGAACAAACCGACAAGAACCGCGAGGCGATCGAACAGGCGTCGTCGCGCCTGTTCCGCGAACGCGGCCTGAATGGCGTCAGCGTGGCCGAGTTGATGGCGGACGCCGGCCTGACCCATGGCGGCTTCTATGGCCACTTCGCCTCCAAGGACGCGCTGGCCGCGCAGGCCTGCAAGCGCGCGTTTGAAGAATCGACCGCCCGCTGGGAACGCCGCCTGGCCCGCGCCGATGGCGACCGCAAGGCCATGCTGGCCAACCTGGTAGAGCCTTACCTGACCGCCGCGCATTGCGCCAACCCGGGCGTGGGCTGTGCCGCCGCGGCGCTGGCCGTGGACGTGGCCCGCGAACCCGCCGACAAGCCCGTGCGCCAGGCCTACGTGGAAGGCTTGCGCCTGATGGTGGACGACATGGCGCAGACCGTTGAATCAGATGACCCGCAGGTGCGCCACGATGAAGCGCTGGTGCGCATGGCGCTGCTGGTCGGCGCCCTCACGCTGGCGCGTGCCACCGACGGCGATCCGCTCTCCGACGAGATGCTAAGCGCCGTGCGGAGCCGCCTGCTGGGCAGCACCGCTTAAACCCCGTTCTCCCGAAGCCTGAAACACCCCCGCCGCCGTCAGACACGGCGGGGATGGCTTCGCTTTGCCCTTTGCCAACGCCTCCCAGACCCTGACAACGAGACCCCCATGTTCGCGCAAGCCCTTTCCAGCCGGCTCGACCGGCGCGGCATCCACTACGCGTGGCTGGTCGCCGCCCTGACCTTCCTGGTAATACTCACCACCTCGGCCGCGCTTGGCCTGCCCGGTGCCTTCCTGAAGCCGCTGACCAGGGAGATGGGCTGGAACACCGACCAGATCTCATCGATCCTGGCCTTCCGCTTTGCGCTGTTCGGGCTGATGGCGCCGTTCTCGGCCCTGCTGATGGATCGCTTCGGCGTGCGCAACGTGGTCTGCGCCGCGCTGGCGCTGATTGCCGGCGGCATGGCGCTGGCCACCGTGTCGACCGAGTTGTGGCAGCTCTTTGTCGCCTGGGGTCTGATGCTGGGCGTTGGCTCCGGGCTGACCGCACTGGTGCTGGCGGCCGTGATCGCCAACCGCTGGTTCAGCGCGCGGCGCGGGCTGGTGATCGGCATCCTGACGGCCGGCGCGGCGACGGGGCAACTGGCCTTCCTGCCGGTGGCAGCCTGGCTGATCGAGCATATGGGCTGGCGCGTGGCCGTGCTGCCGGTGCTGGCTGCCTGCGCGGCGCTGGCGCTGCTGGTATTCGGCCTGATGCGCAACCGGCCCGCCGACGTCGGCCTGGCTGCGTTCGGCGAAGTCCCGGCCCATCCAGCCACGCCGCCCGCCGCGCAACCCGTCACGCCCTTCACGCTGCGCGGGCCTTTCCGGGTGCTGCGCGATGCCGCCCGCACCCAGACCTTCTGGGTACTGGCCGGCACCTTCTTCATCTGCGGGCTGAGCACCAACGGGCTGATCCAAACCCACTTCATTGCACTGTGCGGCGACTTCGGCATGGGCCCGGTGCCGGCCGCCTCGGCGCTGGCGATGATGGGTGCGTTCGATTTCGTCGGCACCATCCTGTCGGGTTGGCTGTCGGACCGCTACGACAGTCGCAAGCTGCTGTTCTGGTACTACGCGCTGCGCGGCCTGTCGCTGTTCTGGCTGCCGCATTCGACTTTCACGCTGTACGGCCTGTCGATCTTTGCGATGTTCTACGGCCTGGACTGGATCGCCACCGTGCCGCCCACGATCAAGCTGGCGGCCACTGCTTTCGGGCGCGAACGCGCGCCGATGGTGTTCGGCTGGATCTTCGCGGCCCACCAGATCGGCGCGGCCGTGGCGGCATTCGGCGCGGGGCTGAGCCGTACGCTGCTGCTGACCTATACGCCGGCGCTGTATGCGGCCGGTGCGGCTTGCATGGTGGCGGCGTTGCTGGCGCTGATGGTCAGCCGGACACGCGCGGCGGCGGCAATCGAGGCAGCGCGGGCGTAGCCTGCGCTGCCCCGGTGCCAGCCTCAGCAGCCCTTCGCGTAAGCTACGAACGAATACAGGCTCGGCGGCCGCTGGTCGCGCGACACGACATTGATGCACAGCGCCGAGGCCGCTACCGGGCCGGGCAGCAACAGGAAGCGGTTTTGCCCGATGTCGCTGCCGCTGGCGACCACCTGCCACTGCCCGTTGGCATTGGCCTCCACGGTGAAGCTGCTGGTCCAAGCGGAAAAGCGCGGGTTCCGGCCCCTTCAGCCTTTGCCCTTGCTCCTGGTCGCGGCGGCTTTCCCCTGCGAGCGCCCGACGGTCCGTTTTGGCACCGCCTCCGGCTTCGCCGCCTGGGCCGACTTCATGAAGTTGCTTTCGCTGGTGGTCACGCCCACGATCCGGGCGAGCTGCCGGCTTACGCTGATGTAGGCGTGGCCCATGCGGGCATCGAAATACAACGCATCGCCGCGCGCCAGGCGCAGCTTCTCGCCGTTGTCGAACTGTATTTCGATCTCGCCGCTGAGCACATAGACAAACTCCTCGCCGGGATGGCGCGAGAAGTCACCGGGGCCCTCGATGCGGCGCGCATGCACGGTGCCGACCACCGGGCTCATCTGCTTGCCGACGGCCTCTGCGCCAAGAAATTCATAGGTCAGCGACGATCCCCGGTAGGTCACGCCCGCGCCGGCCCGGGTCACGACAGGCCCCTGGAACGGTGACGTCTTCGTGCCGGCACCCGCGAACATCGAGCCCATGTCCATCTGCAGCGCCTGGCCCAGCGCAGCAAAATTCTCGTAGCCCAGCGCCAGTTGCCCGCGCTCCGCACGCGAGATGGTGGTGATCGAGACGCCCGACAGTTCGGCGAGGTGCGCCAGCGTCCAGCCGAAGGCCTTGCGCGCCGAGCGCAGGCGCTTGCCAAAGGTTTCGCGGTCGAGCGTGCGCGACTCGTCGTCATCGGTCCCGATGCCGCTGCCGCGCCCCTGGGCGGTGTGTGGTTTCAAGCCTGCATCCTTTTTTCCATTGGACGGAATGCTAACAGAGCAGACCGCGCCAAGGCTCATCCCCTGGCGCCCACCTTAACGCAAGATTTGCGTATTCGCAATTTGCATATACGCAAATTCTTACCTACACTCACTCCCATTCCGAATGCACGAGCGCCTCGCAGGCGCTCTCATGCCACCTGATCCATGCGCCCGACTCACGCTGCCTCACCGATTCCAGCCGACTTTCTCATCATTGGAGGCGGCATTGCCGGTGCTTCCGTCGCGTACTGGCTCGCGCCCCATGGCCGCGTCATCCTGCTCGAACGCGAAGCCCAGCCTGGCTACCACTCGACCGGCCGCTCGGCGGCGTTGTTCATGGAAAGCTACGGCACCACGCAGGTCCGCGCGCTGACGATGGCAAGCCGCGCCTTCCTGCAGGATCCGCCGCCGGGTTTTGCCTCGCACCCGCTGCTCACGCCGCGCGGCGCGCTGATGGTCGCCGGCCCCGGGCAACAGCATTTGCTTGACGCGCACTGGGACGTGGTGCGCGCCGTCGATCCCGACGCCCGCCTGCTGAGTGCCGCGCAAGCGTGCGAGCGCGTACCGGCGCTGCGCGCCGAGCAACTGGCCGGCGGCGTTTATGAGCCCGGCGCCGCAGACATGGATGTAGACGCGATCCACCAGGGCTACCTGCGCGGCATGCGCCAGGCCGGCGGCAAGCTGGTGTGCGATGCCGAAGTCACGGCCATGGCACGCGTGCAGGACCGCTGGCGCGTGGATGCTGGCGGGGCGGTATATGCGGCACCGGTGGTACTCAACGCCGCCGGCGCCTGGGCCGACGTCATCGCACGGCTGGCCGGCGTGCAACCGCTGGGGATTGAACCCCGCCGCCGCTCTGCCTTCGTCTTCGCGCCGCCCGTGGAGATGGACACCAGCGGCTGGCCCATGGTCTTCGGTGCCGACGAGGACTGGTACATCAAGCCCGATGCCGGCATGTTGCTGGGCTCCCCGGCCAATGCCGATCCGGTCGAGCCACAGGACGTCCAGCCCGAGGAAATGGATATCGCGCTCGCCATCGACCGCATCGAGACCGCGACCTCGCTCAGGATCCGCCGCCCTGCGCGCACCTGGGCCGGGCTGCGCTCTTTCGTCGCCGACGGCGACCTGGTGGGCGGGTTCGACGACGCCGTGCCGGGCTTCTTCTGGGTGGCGGGCCAGGGCGGCTACGGCATCCAGACCTCGGCGGCCATGGGCGAGACCTGTGCCGCGCTGGCGCGCGGCCTGCCGGTGCCGGCGCATCCCGCTTCGTTCGGCCTGAGCGCCGAGATGCTCGGGCCGGCGCGCCTGGCCCGCCTGGCCGCTTCGGCCTGAATCGCGTCTTCCCCCAACCGCTAGTCCCCGACTGACCAGGAGCCAACCATCGTGCGTGTCTTCAGTGCCTCCCTCGCTACCGAAACCAACACCTTTGCGCCGATGCCCACCGGCCTGTCGTCCTTCAGGGACCGCGGCTACTTCGCGGCCGGCCAGCATCCTGACCAGATGACGTTTTTCTCAGGCCCGCTGTGGGCAGCACGGATTCGCGGCAAGGAGCGCGGCTGGCAGCTGTGCGAAGGCATGGTGGCCGGCGCGCAGCCCAGCGGCACCACCACCCGCCATGCCTACGAAACCCTGCGCGAGGAACTGTTGACCGACCTGCGCGCGGCGCTGCCGGTGGACATGGTGGTGCTCGGCCTGCACGGCGCGATGGTGGCCGATGGCTATGACGACTGCGAGGGCGACCTGCTGCAGCGTGTGCGCGCCATCGTCGGACCCGAGGTGGTGATCGGCGCTGAGTTGGACCCGCACTGCCACCTGACGCCCGAGATGGTGGCATACGCCGACGTGCTGGTCGCCTTCAAGGAATACCCGCATACCGACGTGCTGGAACGCGCGCTGGAACTGGTCGACCTGTGCGCGGCCACGGTGGAAGGCAAGGTTCGCCCGGTGGCGGCGGTGGTCGATTGCAGGATGATCGTCACGGTCCACACCTCGCGCGAGCCGGCGCGCGGCTTCATCGACCGCATCCAGTCGCTGGAAGGGCGCGACGGCGTGCTGTCGATCTCGGTGGCGCATGGATTTTCATGGGGCGATGTGCCAGGGATGGGCACCAAGGTGCTGGTCTACGCCGATGGCAACCAGGCCAGGGCCGATGCGCTGGCGCGGCAACTGGCCGACGAACTGATCGCCATGCGCGACGGGCTCACGGTGCGCTACCCGGACATCGACACCTCGCTCGACGAGGCGCTGGCCTTCGACGCCGGGCCGGTGGTGCTGGCCGACGGCGCCGACAATCCCGGCGGCGGCGCAGCGAGCGACTCCACCTTTATCCTGCGCCGCATGATCGAGCGCGGCATCGGCAATGCGGCGGTCGGCCCGATGTGGGACCCGATCGCGGTGCGCATCGCCTTCGATGCCGGCGTGGGCGCACGCCTGTCGATGCGCATCGGTGGCAAGATCAGTCCGCTATCCGGCGACCCGCTGGACCTGGACTGCACGGTCAAGGCCCTGCTGCCCGACATGGTGATGACCGGCCTGTCCGACGCGCCGGTGCCGATGGGCGACTGCGCGCTGGTGGAAGCCAACGGCATCGACATCGTGCTGATCACGCTGCGCAACCAGGCCATGGGCACGGACATGTTCACCCAGCTGGGCTGTGACCTGGCGCGCAAGCAGATCATCGTGGTCAAGTCCTCGCAGCACTTCTACGCCTGCTACTCGAAAGTGGCAGGGCACGTGATCTACGCGGGCGCCCCGGGTGCCGTCACGCTTGACCTCACGACCCTGCCCTATCGCAAGATCCAACGGCCCAAGTGGCCGCTGGACAGCACCGCGGCCTGAGCGCCGGCCGCCTGGCTGCGATCACGACAACAACGACAACGACGAAAACGGAGACTGCAGATGACACCAAACCGACCCCTGTCCGCCGCGCTCGCGGCGGGCGCCCTGGTCCTGGCAGGGGGCAGCCTGCCCGTGCTGGCGCAGACCAAGACGCTCAAGGTCGTGGCGCATGCCGACCTGAAGATCCTCGATCCGACCTTCACCACGGCCTACATCACGCGCAACTTCGGCTACATGGTCTACGACACCCTGTTCGCGCAGGACGCCAGGAGCAAGCCCCAACCGCAGATGGTCGAGAAGTACAGCAGCTCGAAGGATGCGCGGCAGTGGAGCTTCACCCTGCGCCCCGGCCTGAAGTTCTCGGACGGCAGCGCGGTTACCTCGGCGGACGCGATCGCCTCGCTGCAGCGCTGGGGCGCGCGCGACAGCCTGGGCCGTGCCATGGGCGAAGCCGGCGCCGAGTGGAAGGCGGTCGACGCGCGCACGTTCACGCTGACGCTCAAGGAGCCCTTTGGCATGGTGCTCGATGCGCTGGCCAAGCCCTCTGGCTTTCCCCCGGTGATCCTGCCGGAGCGCCTAGCCAGGATGCCCGCCACCGCGCCGCTGCCCGAGGTGCTGGGCTCCGGCCCCTTCATCTTCAAGCGCGACGAATGGGTGCCAGGCAACAAGGCGGTCTTCGTGCGCAACCCGCACTACGTGGCACGCAGCGAGCCCGCGAGCGGCCTCGCCGGCAGCAAGCAGCCTCGCGTGGACCGCGTCGAATGGCTCTACCTGCCGGACGCCAACAGCGCCATCGCGGCGCTCAAGCGCGGCGAGGTCGACCTGATCGAGCAGGTACCGCCGGACTACATCACCCCGCTGCGCGGCGACGCCGGCATCAAGCTCGGCTCGGGCGGCGCCTACCAGGGCGTGCTGGTGATGAACCAGCTGCATCCGCCATTCAACAACCCGAAAGTGCGCCAGGCCTTCCTGCAGGCGGTCAGCCAGGAACGCTTCACCGCGGCCATGGGCTACCCGCTCGACATGCGCATCAACTACTGCGCCACCTTCTTCATCTGCGGCGGCCCCAACGATACCGCTGCCGGCGCCGAACCGTACCGCAAGGCCGATCCGGCCCGTGCCAAGCAGTTGCTGGGCGCGGCGGGCTACAAGGGCGAAAAGGTGGTGCTGCTTGTGCCGACCGACATTCCCCAGCTCAACGCTGAAGCCCTGATGGCGGCACAGACCATGCGCAGCATGGGCATGAACGTCGACATGCAGAACATGGACTGGGCCTCCATCGGCGCGCGCCGCGCCAAGCGGGATGCGCCCGAGGCCGGGGGCTGGAATATGTACGTGACCGTCGCGGGCGAGTTCGATGCCGATTCCCCGATCACCAATGCCTACCTCGGCGCCGCATGCGGCACCAGCCTGCCCGGCTGGCCCTGCGACAAGCCGCTCGACGCACTGCGCACGGCCTGGATCCGCGAGACCGTGCCCGCCAAACGCAAGGAACTGCTCGATGCCTTCCAGAAGCGCGCCTATGAGGCGGTGCCCTATGTGAACGCCGGCCAGTACTCGGCGGCCTTCGCGGCGCGTGCCAGCCTCAAGGGCATCGACAGGATGTGGGCCGGCATGCCCACGGTCTGGATGCTCGACAAATAACCACGAAGCACGAACCACCGGGGGAAACACGACAATGGGCTACCTGCTCCGACGCCTGGCCGCGACGCTGCCTGTGATGGCAGTGGTGGCCGTGGTGGTCTTCCTGCTGATCCACTTGTCGCCGGGCGATCCGGCGGCGCTGATCGCAGGCGACCTCGCGACCGTTGACGACATCGCCAGGCTGCGCGGCGTACTGGGGCTGGACCAGCCGTTGTGGCGGCAGTTTTTGCTGTGGCTTGGCCGGCTCGCCACCGGCGACCTCGGCACCTCCATCTTCACCCAGGTGCCGGTGGCCCGGTTGCTGGCACAGAGGCTGGAGCCGACCGTCTCCGTCGCCGCGCTGACCATGCTGCTGACCTTGCTGGTCGCGGTGCCACTGGGAACGCTGGCCGCATACCGCGCCGGCAGCTGGGTCGACCGGCTGGTGATGCTGTTCGCGGTGCTGGCATTCTCGCTGCCGGTGTTCCTGGTGGGCTACCTGCTGGTCTACGCCTTTGCCATCCAGTTGCCTTGGTTCCCGGTACAGGGCTATGCGCGCCTCGCCGACGGCGCTGGCGCATGGCTGCGCAGCCTGGTGCTGCCCTGCGTCAACCTGGCGCTGGTCTATATCGCGCTGGTGACGCGCATGACGCGCGCTACCGTGCTGGAAGTCCTGCACGAGGACTACATCCGCACGGCGCGCGCCAAGGGCCTGGGCGTGCTGCCGGTGCTGGGCCACGCGCTGCGCAACGCGGCGATCCCGATCGCCACCACCGTCGGCATGGGCATCGCGCTGCTGATCGGCGGCGTGGTCGTGACCGAGACCGTGTTTGCGATCCCGGGTGTCGGCCGCCTGGTGGTCGACTCGGTGCAGCGCCACGACTACCCGGTGATCCAGAGCGTGCTGCTGGTCTCCGCCGGGGTCTACGTGCTGATCAACCTGATGATCGACCTCAGCTACCGGCTGTTCGATCCGCGGATCAAGTACTGATGGCTTTCGCCGCGAGACCTGCTGACATGACCACTTCCCTGCCCGCGACCGAACCTGCCGTACCGGCACCCGACGATGCGCCTTTCGTGCTGCCGCGCTGGCACTGGGCGCGCAAGCACCCCACGTTGATCCTGGGCGCGCTGCTGCTGGCGGTGATCGCCGTGCTCTCCCTCGGCGCGCCCTGGATTGCCACCATCGACCCGCAGGACATCGACCCGCTGGCGCGCATGCAGCCGCCATCGGCCGAGCACTGGTTCGGTACCGACGCGCTGGGCCGCGACGTGTTCAGCCGCGCGGTCTGGGGCGGCCGCGTATCCATGATCGTCGGTCTGTCGGTCGGGCTGCTCGCAACCGTGTCCGGCGTGCTGCTGGGCCTGGTCGCAGGCTTCGTGCGCCGGGCGGACTCCCTGGTGATGCGCGTGATGGACGGCCTGATGGCAATCCCGGGCATCCTGCTGGCGATTGCGCTGATGGCCGTTACGCAGGCCAGCCTGAGCGCGGTGATCATCGCCATCGCCATACCCGAGGTGCCGCGCGTGGTGCGGCTGGTGCGCTCGCTGGCGCTGACCCTGCGCGAGCAGCTCTACGTCGAGGCGGCGCATGCGGTCGGCACCCGCCTGCCGGTGATCCTGGTGCGCCACGTGGTGCCTAATATGGTGGCGCCGCTGATCGTTCAGGCTACTTTCGTGGCCGCCACTGCCGTGCTCACGGAAGCCGCGCTGTCTTTCCTCGGCGTCGGCGTGCCCGCCCAGATGCCGAGCTGGGGCAACATGATGGCCGAGGGGCGCAATTTCGTGGCCGTGGCCTTCCACATCATCCTGTACCCGGGCATCCTGCTGGCCGCGACGGTGTTGGCCATCAACCTGCTCGGCGACGGCCTGCGCGACGCGCTGGATCCGCGCCTGGCGCGGCAACTCTGAATCCGGGAGCGCAACCATGACCATCACGATGTCGCGCGCGCTGTCCCACGTTACGCCGGCCACGGGCGAGCCGCTGCTCGAAGTGGAGGATCTCCATACGCATTTCGACACGCTCACCGGGCCGGCCCGCTCGGTCAACGGCGTCTCGTACACCGTGCGCGCCGGCCAGACGCTGGGCGTGGTGGGCGAGTCAGGCTGCGGCAAGAGCGTGACAGCGCTGTCCATCATGCGGCTGCTGCCCACGCCGCCGGCACGCATCCGCGGCGCTGTGCGGCTGCGCGGCACGGACCTGTTGCAGCTCAGCGAACGCGAGATGCGCCGCATCCGCGGCAATCGCGTCTCGATGATCTTCCAGGAGCCGATGACCTCGCTGAACCCGGTGCTGACGATTGGCCGCCAGATTGCCGAAACCGTGCAACTGCACCAGGGCGCGAGCCGCGCCGTCGCGCTCCGGCGCGCAGTGGAAATGCTGCGGCTGGTGCAGATCCCCGAGCCCGAACGCCGCGTCAACGAGTACCCGCACCAGCTTTCGGGCGGCATGCGCCAGCGTGTGATGATCGCGCTGGCGCTGGCCTGCAATCCCGAGGTGCTGATTGCCGACGAACCCACCACGGCGCTCGATGTGACCATCCAGGCGCAGATCCTGGACCTGATCCGCCGCCTGCAGCAGGAACTGGGCATGGGCGTGGTGATGATCACGCACGACCTGGGCGTGGTGGCCGAATGCTGCGACCGCGTGATCGTGATGTACGCCGGGCTCAAGGTCGAGGAAGCCAGCGTCACTGAGCTGTTCGACCGCCCGCTGCACCCCTACACCCGCGCATTGATGGCATCAATGCCATCGATGAACACCCGCAGCCGGCGCCTGGCCGAGATCCCCGGCCTGGTGCCATCGCCACAGGAAGCGCGCCGCGGCTGTGCCTTCGCGGCACGCTGCACGCATGCCAACGCGCGCTGCGCGCGCGAGCTGCCGCAGCTCACACGCCACGGCGGCGACCATGCGGTGGCCTGCTTCGCCGTCGAGGAAGGCCGCATCGAATGCAACCCACAAGCCCAGGAAGCCATCGCATGATCACGACCTCCGCCACGCCAACGCCCCTGCTCAAGGTCGACTGCCTGAAGAAACACTACCTCGCACCGCGGCGCTGGCTGGCACCGGGCAGGCCTCCGATCCAGGCTGTGGACGGCGTGTCCTTCACCGTGGAGCGCGGCGAGACGCTCTCGCTGGTCGGCGAATCCGGCTGCGGCAAGACCACCACTGCCAAGTCGGTGCTGCGCCTGATCGAGCCGACTTCAGGCTCGGTGCAGCTCGACGGCGAGGAACTGCTGGGCCTGCCGGCAAGCGCCATGCGGCAGCGCCGGCGCGACCTGCAGATCATCTTCCAGGACCCCTATGCCTCGCTCAGCCCGCGGCTGACGGCGGGCGAGATCGTGGGCGAGCCGCTGCGCAACTTCGGCCTGCAGTCGCGTGCCGAGCGTAACGAGCGCGTGCAATGGCTGTTCAGCAAGGTCGGCCTGCGGCCCGAAGCCGTGCGCAAGTTCCCGCACGAGTTCTCCGGCGGCCAGCGCCAGCGGCTGGGCATCGCGCGCGCGTTGGCACTGAACCCAAAGCTCATCGTCTGCGACGAGCCGGTATCTGCGCTCGATGTCTCCGTCCAGGCGCAGGTGGTCAACCTGCTGATGGACCTGCAGGCCGAGTTCGGCATCGCCTACCTGTTCGTCGCGCACGACCTGGCCGTGGTACGCCATATCAGCCACCGGGTCGCCGTGATGTACCTCGGCCAGATCGTCGAACTGGCCGACCGCGACACCTTGTTCTCGGCGCCGCGCCACCCCTATACGGAGATCCTGCTGTCCGCCGTGCCGGTGCCCGACCCGCGCAAGCCCGCCCGGCGCCTGCTGCTGCAGGGCGATCCGCCCAGCCCGGCCAATCCGCCGGCGGGCTGCCGCTTCCACACGCGCTGCCCGCATGCGCAAGCCCGCTGCAAGGAGCAGGCCCCCTTGCTGACCGAACGTCCCTCCGCCACCGGCATCCACCTGGTGGCCTGCCATTTCCGCTGACCGATACGCTCCAGTCCAGGAAAGGAATCCCATGTCCGACCCCACCTCTGCACACGCCACGCACTATGACCTGCTGATCGCCGGCGGCACCGTGATCGACGGCAGCAAGGCACCTCGCTTCAGCGCCGATATCGGCGTGCGCGACGGCTGCATCGCGGCGATCGGCGACCTCGGCGGGCACACGGCCGACCGGGTGCTGGATGCAACGGGCCTGATCGTCGCCCCAGGCTTTATCGACGCGCACACGCATGATGACCAGGCGGTGCTGTCGCAACCCAACATGCCGTTCAAGGTCTCGCAGGGCGTCACCACCGTGATCGCCGGCAACTGCGGCATCAGCGCCGCGCCGCTGCGTGCCGACATGGATTTGCCGATGCCGCTGAGCCTGATCGACACACCGGAGCAAGGCCGCTTCACCACCTTCGCCGCCTACCTCGACGCGCTGCGTACCATGCCGAGCTCGGTCAATGTAGCCGCCATGGTCGGGCATTCCACCTTGCGCGCGGTCACCATGGCGGCGCTGGACCGGCCAGCCGATGCCAAAGAGATCGCCGCCATGCAGGCGCTGGTCGAGGAGGCCATGCAAGCCGGCGCGATCGGCCTGTCGACCGGCACCTTCTACCCGCCCGCCGCCATGGCGACGACCGAGGAGATCATTGAAGTCTGCCGGCCGCTCAGTGCCCGCAAGGCACTCTACGTCACGCATATGCGCGACGAGTCCGACCACGTCATGGCCTCGCTCGACGAGACCTTCCGCATCGGCCGCGAGCTCGACGTGCCGGTGGTGGTGTCGCACCACAAGGTGCAGAGGCAGGCCAACTTTGGCATGAGCCAGGTAACCCTGCCCTTTATCCGCGAGGCCATGAAGCACCAGTGCGTGTCGCTCGACTGCTACCCGTACACGGCCGGCTCCACCATGATCCGCACCGACCGCGGCATGCTCGACGGCCGGGTGCTGATCGCCGCCAGCCAGCCGCACCCCGAATGCGCGGGCCGCGACCTCGACGACATCGCCAGGGAATGGGGCGTGCCCAAGGAAGAAGCCGCGCGCCGCCTGCAGCCGGGCACCGCGATCTACTTCCAGATGGACGAGGACGACGTCCAGCGCATCCTTGCCTTCGACGAAACCATGATCGGCTCAGACGGCATCCCCGTCGGCACCAGCCCGCATCCGCGCCTGTGGGGCACCTTCCCGCGCGTACTGGGGCACTACTGCCGCGAGGTCGGCCTGTTCCCGCTGGAGACGGCGGTCTGGAAAATGACCGGGCTGACGGCGCGCAACTTCGGCCTGCACCGGCGCGGTACGCTCTCCGTGGGCCACCATGCCGACATCGTCGTTTTCGATGCGGCCAACGTGCGCGATGCCGCCAGTTACGAGACCCCCACCCGGCCAGCCGAAGGCATCGACACCGTGATCGTCAACGGCGCCATTACCTGGCAGCACGGCGCGCACAGCGGGTCGCGCAACGGGCAGGTCATCACGCGGCCAGCAGGCCCTGAGGCGGGAAACGCGGTGCCTGCCTGAGGCCCCCGGCGGATCAGAACTTGGGAATGCGCAGCGTCTTGCTGACCATCAGCGTGCCCGACAGCGCGAACAGCAGCACCAGCGGATGCAGCACCGTGGGTCCCAGCACCCACGCGCCGCCCGGCAGCTCGCCGCCCAGCTGGCCTTGCCAGGCGCACCATGCCAGCACCGCGGTCAGCAGCACGCTGGTCGGGATCGGCGTGCCTTCGAAGTAGGCCACCTTGCCGCTGTCGCTGCCCTCGGCCAGCGATTCGGCGGTGACGTTGAAGCGCGCCAGCCGGCTCACGCCGCAGCAGACAAAGTAGATCAGCACGGCCAGGTCCCAGCCGCCGCGCATGCCGGCGGCAAAGGCCAGCGTGGCCGGCCCGACGCCGAACGAGATCACGTCGGCCAGCGAATCCAGCTCGCGCCCCAGCGCAGAATGCGCATGGCGCCAGCGCGCGATGCGGCCGTCCAGCACATCGAAGATAAAGGCCAGCGGCGCCAGCGCCGCCGCCGTGAAGAAATGCGACAGCTGCTGGTCGGCCACGTAGAACATGGCGAAGAACACCGACCCCATGCCGCAGGCCGCGTTGCCCAGCGTAAAGACATCGGCCAGCTGCAGCTCGCGCAGCATCGAGAAATGGCGGGGACGTTCCGGCCGGGTGCTCATGGTGCGCGCTTACAGGACCTTGGCCACGTGATGCACGTTCGGCGGCGCGGCAAAGGTTTCGCCCACCAGGGCTCGCCATTGCTGGAACTCGGGCGACTCGCGGAAATGGACCATGTGGTCTTCCACCGTCTCCCATTCCACCACCAGCGTGTAGTGTTCCGGCTGCTCGATCGAGCGGAACAGCTGCACGCCGTGGCAGCCGCGCGAGCGCAGGAACAGCGGCGTGGCCTGGCTCACGCCCTGCTCCAGCTGCTTGTCCATGCCGGGCTTGATGGTGAGTTGTGCGATTTCCTTGATCATGGTGGTTTTACCAATGGAGTAGAAGCCGGCGCACCGGCGGGTGTCTGCTACCTTAGCACGATCGCGGGCCCGCGTGCCTGCTGCAAGCATTCCGTTACACGCGGCGGTTAGCATCGTCCACCCTGCCACTACCTGCCGATAACGCCATGCGATTGTCCCTGCGCAAGCGCCACCTCGCCCGGGCCGTATTGCCCGCCCTCGCCTTGACCTGCATGGCGGGCGCGCATGCTGCATCGCAGCCATGCGGCACGCCTGCGACGCCGATTGCCGAGATCCAGAGTGCTGCCGCGACGTCACCGCTCGCGGGCAGCGTGGTGGAGGTAGAGGCCGTCGTCACCGCGGACTTCAGCGGCGATGGCGGCCTGCGCGGTTTCTTCCTGCAGACCGCGGACGCGCAACGCCTGCACCGGCCCGGCGTGTCGGAAGGCCTGTTCGTCTATGCGCCACGCACCACGGCACGCGCCGGCGACATGGTGCGCGTGTCCGGAAGGGTCGAAGAGAAATTCGGGCAGACGCAGCTGGTGCTGTCCGGCCCGCAGGCGGTGTGCGCGCGCGGCATGGCGGTGACGCCGCAGACGGTGACCTTGCCGGTCGCCGGCGAATCCGGTCTTGCCGCGCGTGAAGGCATGCTGGTGCGCCTGCCGCAGACGCTGACGGTTGCCGACACCCATGAACTTGGTCGCTATGGCACCTTGGCGCTGAGCGACGGCCGGCCCATCGCACCGACGCAACAGGCACTGCCGGGCACGGCCGCCAGGCAAGCCGCCGCCGCCAACGCCCGCAACCGGCTGTTGCTTGACGATGGCTCGACGCGCCAGTATCCCGCCGCGGTGCCCTACCCGCCACCGCGCCTGGCCGCGGACCATCCGGTGCGTGCCGGGGACACGGTCAGCGGCGTCCAGGGGGTGCTGGAAAAACGCCACGGGCAGTGGCGCGTGCAGCCGGTGCCCGGTGCGAGCGCGCCGGTGTTCCAGGCCACCAACCCGCGCCGCGGCGCGCCGTCAAGACATCCGGCCACCACGCTGCGCGTGGCCGCCTTCAATCTGCAGAACTACTTCAACGGTGACGGCCAGGGCGGCGGCTTCGATGCCCCCGGCAACCGCGGCGCGCAGGGCGCCGAGGCGCTGGCGCGCCAGCAAGCCAAGCTGCTCGCCGCGCTGAGGGGGCTGGATGCGGACGTGATCGGCGTGATGGAGGCAGAAAACGACGGCTACGGCCAGTACAGCGCAATCCGCCAACTGGCCACGCGGCTCGGGCCGGACTGGCGCGTGCTCGACGCCGGCACGCCGGCGCTTGGCAGCGATGCCATTGCGGTCGGCCTGCTGTACAACGCCCGCACCGCCGTGCCCGCCGGGCGTGCGGCCACCACCTGGCTGGGCGAGCGCAGCCGCCAGCCGCTGGCCGGCACCTTCCGCGCGACAGCTGGCGGCGCGCCGGTCACGGTCGTGGTCAATCATTTCAAATCCAAGACGTGCACCGAAGCCACCGGCACGCAGGCCGACCAGGGCGATGGCCAGGGTTGCTGGAATCCCGCGCGCGTGCAGGCCGCCCACGCGCTGGCCGAATGGCTGGGCGCGACGCCGACGGGCGTGCCCGGCGCGGGCGTGCTGGTGATCGGCGACCTGAACAGCTATGCGATGGAAGACCCCGTGCGCGTGCTGGCGCGCCACGGCTACGCCGACATGGTTGCGGAATTCGCCGGCAAGCCGGCCTACAGCTACGTCTACAATGGCCAGGCCGGCTATCTCGATCATGTGCTTGCCGATGCCGTCGCGGCCCGGCATGTCATCGCCGTGCATGCCTGGCATATCAATGCCGACGAGCCCCCGGCCTTCTCCTACGCCCCGGCGCCGGGTGCGCCTGCGGTGCCGGGCCACTACGCGCCCGACCCCTACCGTTCGTCAGATCACGACCCCTTGGTGGTCGACTTCGCCAGCAGCCCCCGCGCCAGGTAAAGCACCACCAGCAGGTTGGCTGCCGCCAGCGTGCCATGCAGCCAGCTGGGGTGGACCAGGGCCTCGTACAGTTCCAGCGGAATGTAGATGCCGCCAGACCACACCCCGATCCAGTTGCCCCATGCAAGCCCGCGCCAGAGCCCGTACGCTTCGGCAAAGCGCATCAGCGCATAGACCGCGGCAGAGCCGCCGATGGCCCACAGGCGCGCGTTGTCGGGATGCGCAAGCAAGGACAGGAAGATGGTGGGATAGCGGCTGGCCGGGTTGACGTGAATGCGCTGGATGATGGCTTCCGCCAGCGCCTGGGCGTCGCGGTGCAGCAGTGCAGCCAGGCCCAGGCCGGCCACGATCACCAGCAAGCCCTTGGCGGCTTCAAACAATGCGATGCCCCTCAGGCCCAGTGCGCCCTGCTTTGCCATGCGGTGTCCCCGGTCGATGCAAGAATTGCAAAGCCGGTATTGTGCAACACTGGCAGGCAATGCCGCAGCCTGCATGGCGCCGGTGCGCGCTTTCAGCGTCCGTATTCGCGCTCGCGCATCGGCCCGTCGGCATCGATGCCGCCGCTGGCGGCAATGGGGCCGTCCACGGTCAGCGGGCCGGCCACGCTCAGATCGCCCCTGACCACCATGTCGCCATGCACCGTCACCGGGCCGTTGAAGACCTTGAGATAGCCGCCGCCGTACGGCAGCCCGCGCGCGCTGGCGGGTCCGGTGAAGTACGCCGCGGTGAGCGGACCGCTGGCATAGACGTGTCCGGCGACAACCAGCTTGCCGTGCACGGTCAGCGGCCCCTGCACCTGCGCCGAACCGCCGATGGTGATCGGGCCGGATTCATGTGGCTGGGCGCGAAGCGGGCCGGCCACGGCCAGCAGTGCCAGCGCCACGACAGCCGCCAGCCGCCACCACGGCCCACGGGCATCGAGGCGAAGCATTCGGTGCGACATGATGTAGCCTCCGGCCGCACCGCGTCCTAGCGCTGCAGCTTCTGGTAAGTGCCGATCAACTCTGCGGTGGCCAGGATATGGCCCCGCATCGCCCGCTCCAGCGCCGCCTTGTCAGGCATCCCCAGGTCCGGCAACGCCGCGTTCAGCGCATAGAGCTTGAAGAAGTAGCGGTGCCGGCCGATCGGCGGGCATGGGCCGCCATAGCCGGCGCGGTGCCAGTCGTTCAGCCCGTCGCGCGTGCCGGCGGGCAGCCCGGCCTTGCCGATGTCCCCCGGCAGCGCCTCGGCATGGGCCGGCAGGTTGTAGAGCAGCCAGTGGACCCATGTCATTTTCGGCGCGGCGGGATCGGGGGCATCGGGATCGTCGACGATCAGCGCCAGGCTGGCCGTGCCGGGCGGCAGGCCGGTCCAGGCAAGCGGCGGGGAAATATCGGCGCCTTCGCAGGTGTGCTCTGCGGGGATCTCGCCACCCGGGGCGAATGCGGTCGATTGCAGCTGGAACGGCATACGGGCCTCGCTGGACGCATTGAGGGATGGCTCCAACTTAGGCCGGATCGGTGCCTCGCGCAAGGCGATGGCAGCAGCGGGCGCCTCCAGCAGCGCCTTGAGCCGGCGCACGGCTACGGTGGACTCGGCCTGGACGCGCTCGCGCAACATCAGGCGGTTGATCAGCGCAAAGAGCAGCGTAGGCGACCGGTAGCGGAATTCCCGCTCGATGCGCGTGCGTTCGGCCGATGGGGTCAGCGACGGCGTCATGGCGGGCGTAAGCCGGTAGGTGATGGTGCCGACCCTGCGCCCGTCGGCCACGCCCTCGATCGACCACGTGCGCGGCCGCTGGCTTTCGATAACGGTCCAGACCACCGCGCCACCGCGCTGCGCGACCATGAAGGTCTCGGTCACGCGCTCGCCCTGCCCCAGCGGATGGTCGGTCGCTCCCGCCACCCCAAGCGAGGCCGGATGCCATTCCGGCCAGTGCCGCGGCGTCGACACGTAGTCGAACACCTGGGCCGCCGGGCGGGCAATCACCACCTCGTCATGGATGGCGGTGCGGTCGGACCAGGGCAGCGGCGCCAGCAGCATGCCCACGGTGATCGCGGCGAAGATCAGTCCCCAGAACGGTTTCCTGTGTCGAACAAGCATGGCGGCGGGACAGGACGCATCCGGGGCGCACCCGTGCATCCCGTACGCATGGCGCGATGCTTCCAGTGTAGTGACTGGGAAGCATCGCGCCAGTCCCGCGCGGCTTAGCGGGCCTGTGAGGCCGGCGCGCCCTCGGCCGCCGGCGCCGGCACGGCCGCCACCGTCTCCGGCAGCGGGCCCCAGCCGCCGCCCAGCCGGCGGATCAGCGACACCGTTGCGGCAGCGCGCAGGCCGGCCACCTGGTTGGCCTCGCGCTGCGACTGCAGCACGGTGCGGTCGGCATCGATCACCGTCAGGTAATCGACCGCGCCGGCGTCATAGCGGCTGCGCGAGATCCGCGCTGCGCGCCGGGCGCCGCCAAGTGCGCCGTCCAGCGCGCCGGCCTGCTGGCTGAGCCAGCGCACGTCCGCCAGGCTGTCTTCCACCTCGCGGAACGCCACCAGCACGGTCTGCCGGTAGCCGGCCACGGTTTCCTCATGCGCGGCACGGGCACCGGCGAGGTTGGCGCTGTTGCGGCCGCCATCGAACACGGTCTGTGCGATGGTGGAGCCGATCAGCGGCCCCAGCATCCAGGTGCGCGACGACCACTTGAACAGGTTCGACAGGTCCGCCGATTCAAAGCCGAACAGCCCGGTCAGCGTGATGCGCGGGAAGAACGCCGCCTTGGCAACGCCGATGCGCGCGTTGGCCGCGGCCATCTGGCGTTCCGCCGCGGCGATGTCGGGGCGCCGCTCCAGCAGTTCGGACGGCAGCCCGGCGGGAACCGCGATCGGCGCGGCGTCGAACGGGCGCGCCGGCAGCGAGAATGCCGCCGGCGGCACGCCGGTCAGCACCGCCAGCGCATGCTCCTGGTTGGCGCGGCGGCGCTCGATGCCGGCCAGGTCCGCGCGCGCGGTGCCGAGTTCAGCTTCGGCACGGGCGGGATCGAGGTCGGTGGTTTCACCGGCGTCATAGCGCTTCTTCAGCAGCGACAGCGCATCCTCGCGCAGCCTGATGGTGGCGTTGAGCAGGTCGCGCTCGCTGTCCAGCGTGCGCAGCGCAAAGTACGCCTGCGCCACGTCGGCCTGCAGCGCCAGCTGCACCGACCGATACAGGTCCTCCGCGGCCTCGCCTTCGGCGCGGGCGGCATTGACGCTGGACGCGACACGGCCGAACAGGTCAAGCTCATAGCTGGCGAAGGCGCGTGCCTTCAGCACCGTCTGCGGCGAGACCCGCGTGCCGTCGGGCAGACCCTGCGAGGCCGCCGACGGCTGGCTGCGCGTCGGGTCCAGCCCGACGCTCAGTTGCGGGTAGAGGTCCGCCTCAGTGGCACCCGTGAAGGCGCGTGCCTGCTTCAGGCGGGCAGCGGCAATCGCCAGATCCTGGTTGGAGCTGCCAGCCGCGTCGATCAGGCGGTCCAGTTCGGCATCGCCGAAGATCTTCCACCATTCGCCGCGATGCTGGCCTTCGGCCGGCGTCGCGGTCTTCCATTGCGCGCCTTCGGCCTGGGCGGCCTCGGCCTCCTTGAAGGCCGGCACGGTGGCCGTTTCGGGCACTTTGTAAGTCGGGGCCAGCGAGCAACCCGCAAGGACTAGCGCTGCCGCCAGTGTCGCCAGCTTAGGCAGCCAATTTGTTGTCGAAAATGCAGGGGCATTCATGTTGATCACCATTATTCAGCCGATGCAGTCAGTTGCGCGCTTTGCTCTTGCGTAGCCGCGCGGCGCTGGCCGCGCGTGGCCAGCAGGCGCAGCGCCACATAGAACACCGGCGTCAGGAACAGCCCGAAGAAGGTCACGCCGAGCATGCCCGCGAACACTGCCACGCCCATGGCATGGCGCATCTCGGAGCCGGCGCCGGTGGAGATCACCAGCGGCACCACCCCCATGATGAAAGCGAACGAGGTCATCAGGATCGGGCGCAGGCGCAGGCGGCTGGCTTCGATCGCGGCCTGCACCACGGTGCGGCCGTGATGCTCCAGCTCGCGCGCAAACTCCACGATCAGAATCGCGTTCTTCGCTGACAAGCCGACCAGCACGATGAAGCCGATCTGCGTGAAGATGTTGTTGTCCCCACGCGTGAGCCACACCCCGGTCATCGCCGCCAGCAGGCTCATCGGCACGATCAGGATCACCGCCAGCGGCAGCGTCAGGCTTTCATACTGGGCAGCCAGCACCAGGAACACCAGCAGCACGCACAGCGGGAAGATCCACACCCCCGCATTGCCGGCCAGGATGTCCTGGTAGGTCAGCTCGGTCCATTCGAACTTCATGCCCTTGGGCAGCGTCTCGGCGGCAATGCGCTCGGCCGCGGCCTGGGCCTGGCCCGACGAGAACCCGGGCGCGGGCCCGCCGTTCATGTCGGCGGCGGTAAAGCCGTTGTAGCGCACCACGCTGTCCGGACCAAAGCCTTGCTTGACCTGCACCAGCGACGACAGCGGCACCATGTCGCCGGCGGCGTTGCGCGTCTTCAGCTGCAGGATGTCCTCGGCATGGGCGCGGAACGGCGCGTCTGCCTGCACCTTGACCTGGTAGGTCCGGCCGAACTTGTTGAAGTCGTTGACATAGGCCGAGCCCAGGTAGGTCTGCAGCGTGTCGAACACCTCGGTCACCGGCACGCCCAGCTGCTTGGCCTTGACGCGGTCCAGCTTGACGTCGAGCTGCGGCACGTTGACCTGGTAGTTGCTGAAGATGCCGCTCAGCTCGGGCGTGGCGCGCGCCTTGTTGGCAAACGCGTTGGTGGCCTCGAACAGCGCGTCATAGCCCAGCGCGGCACGGTCCTCGATCATCAGCTTGAAGCCGCCGATGGTGCCCAGGCCCTGCACGGGCGGCGGCGGGAACACCGCGATAAAGGCATCCTGGACGGCCGCGTACTTCTGGTTCAGGTCGGCCGCAATCGCCGCGCCGGACAGTTCCTTGGTCTTGCGCTCCTCGAACGGCTTGAGCGTGGCGAACACGATGCCGGCACTCGGGCTGTTGGTGAAGCCGTTGATCGACAGGCCCGGGAAGGCCACCGCCGATTCCACGCCCGGATGCTTGAGCGCGATGTCGCTCATCTTGCGGATCACGTCCTCGGTGCGGTCCAGCGTGGCGCCGTCCGGCAGCTTGGCAAAGCCCACCAGGTACTGCTTGTCCTGCGCCGGCACAAAGCCCTTGGGCACCAGCTGGAACACGCCCCAGGTCAGCACCAGCATCACCGCGTAGACCCCGAATACCGAGCCCTTGCGGCGGATCACGCCCTTCACGCCACGGCCATAGCTTTCAGCGCTGCGGCCGAAGAAGCGGTTGAAGCGCTTGAAGAAGCCGCCGAACACGCGGTCCATCCAGCGCGACAGCCAGTCCTTGGGCGCGTCATGGCCCTTGAGCAGCAGTGCCGACAGCGCCGGCGACAGCGTCAGCGAGTTGAACGCCGAGATGATGGTCGAGATCGAGATGGTCAGCGCGAACTGCTTGTAGAACTGGCCGGTCAGGCCCGTCATGAAGGCCAACGGCACGAACACGGCGATCAGCGTCAGCGCGATGGCGATGATGGGGCCGCTGACTTCGCGCATGGCCTTGTAGGTGGCCTCCTTCGGCGTCAGCCCCTCTTCGATATTGCGCTCGACGTTTTCCACCACCACGATCGCGTCATCGACGACGATACCAATCGCCAGCACCAGCCCGAACAGCGACAGCGCGTTGATCGAAAAGCCGAACGCATGCATCAGCCCGAAGGTACCTACGATCGACACCGGCACCGCCAGCAGCGGGATGATCGACGCGCGCCAGGTCTGCAGGAACAGGATCACCACCAGCACCACCAGCGCGATGGCCTCGAACAGCGTATGCGTCACTGCCTCGATCGAGTGGCGCACGAACTGCGTGGGGTCGTAGACGATGCTGTAGTCGATGCCGTCCGGGAAGTTCTGCTTCAGCTCCTCCATGGTCTTGCGCACGTCATCGGAGATCTGGATGGCGTTGGAGCCCGGCGCCTGGAAGATGGGGATGGCCACCGCCGGCTTGTTGTCCAGCAGCGAGCGCAGCGCGTATTCCGACGCGCCCAGCTCGATGCGGGCAACGTCCTTCAGGTAGGTGACGGCACCGTCGGCGGAAGTGCGCACGACGATGTCGCCGAACTCCTCCACCGTGCTCAGGCGGCCCTGCGCATTGACCGACAGCTGCAGGTCCGCGCCCGGCAGCGCCGGCGACTGGCCGATCACGCCGGCCGCCACCTGCACGTTCTGCTCGCGGATGGCCTTGACCACGTCGCTGGTGGCAAGCTGGCGCTCGGCCATCTTCTCGGGGTTCAGCCACACGCGCATGGCGTAGTCGCCTGAGCCGAACAGCTGCACCTGGCCCACGCCCTGCAGGCGCGCCAGCCGGTCCTTGACGTTGATCACCGCGTAATTGCGCAGGTAGGTCATGTCATAGCGGTCGTTGGGCGAGACCAGGTGGACCACCATGGTCAGGTCCGGCGAGCTCTTGACCGTGGTGATGCCCAGCCGGCGCACGTCTTCCGGCAGGCGCGGCTCGGCCTGCGAGACGCGGTTCTGCACCAGCTGCTGGGCCTTGTCCGGATCGGTGCCCAGCTTGAAGGTCACGGTCAGCGTGAGCAGGCCGTCGCTGTTGGACTGCGAAGACATGTACAGCATGTCCTCGACGCCGTTGATCTGCTCTTCCAGCGGCGAAGCCACCGTCTCGGCAATCACCTTGGGGTTGGCGCCCGGAAACTGCGCACGCACCACCACCGACGGCGGCACCACTTCCGGGTACTCCGAGATCGGTAACTTGAACATCGATATGGCGCCAATCAGGAAGATCAGCACCGACAGCACCCCCGCGAAGATGGGGCGGTCGATAAAGAATTTAGAGAGATTCATCTTGGTCTCTGCCTGCGTTGGCGTAGCGGCTCCCCTGGCGGCCCGCCGAAGCGGGCGCCATCCACATCACGGGGAGCGCTGGAGTTGTCTGGCTGTGCTGGTTGCTCGGGTCCGGGGATCAGATCACGGGCTTGCCGTCGTCGCCTTCGGCACTGGCCTTGCCGCTGGCGGCCTGCTTGCGGTCGGGCGTGGTGCCGCGCGGTTCCAGTTCGCTGCGGAAGGCCATGGCCACCGGCTTGGGCTGGACCGTGTCGCCCGGGCGCACGCGCTGCAGGCCATTGACGACGATGGTCTCGCCCGGCTTCAGGCCCTTGCGCACCACGCGCAGGCCGTCATGGTTGGGCCCCAGTTCCACTTCGCGGTAGACCAGCTTGTTGGTCTTGTCGACCACCAGCACGAACTTCTTGCCCTGGTCGGTGCCGACGGCGCGGTCATTGACCAGCACCGCCGCATGCGGCGCGCCGCCGCCCAGCTTGACCTTGGCGTACAGGCCCGGCAGCAGGCGTCCGTCTTCGTTCTGGAACACCGCGCGTACGCGGATGGTGCCGCTGCGCGGGTCCAGGCGGTTGTCGACCGACTGGATCTTGCCCTCATGCGGATTGCCGTCCTCGTTGGCCAGGCCCAGGTAGACCGGCAGGTTGGGCTGGCCACCGCCGGCACCCGGCGCGGTGTAGCGCAGGTAGCTCTGCTCGTCGATCTCGAAGCTGGCATAGACCGGCGACACCGATACCACCGTGGTCAGCGCCGGCGAGGCCGCGCCCGGTGCCACCAGGTTGCCGACGGTGATCTCGGCGCGCGACACGCGCCCGGCCACCGGCGCGGTGATGCGAGTGTAGGCCAGGTTCAGGCGTGCGGTTTCCAGCTGCGCCTGCGCGGCGCGCACGTTGGCACCGGTTTCGCGGGCCGCGTTGATGCGCTCGTCGAACTCGCGCTTCGAGATGGCGTTGTCATCCAGCAGCCGCTGGGCGCGCGTCTGTTCGCTCTGCGCGTGGGCGGCGCGCACCTGCGCCGCGGCCAGCGCGGCGTCGGCACGGGCGACTTCCGCGGCATAAGGACGCGGGTCAATGGTGAAGAGCGGATCACCCTTCTTCACCAGCGCGCCTTCGCGGAAGTGCACGGCGTCAATGGTGCCGCCGACGCGCGGACGGATCTCTACGCGCTCCACGGCCTCGATCCGTCCGGAGAACTCGTCCCACTCGGTGATGGTCTGGCCGACCACAGCGGCCACTTCAATCGCCGGCGCGGGCGGCGGGGTGTTGGCATGAGCTTCACCGCTATGCCACGGGCGCAGGATCGAGCCGGCCACGCCGGCGCCCAGCACCAAGACGATGGCGAGGGCAATCAGGGTACGTCGTTTCTGCTGCTGCATTTCTCAAACTCCTGGATCGGGTTTTCTTCAACCGGAAAAGCAAATGGCCGAACGCCGCCTGCCGGTCCGCGTGGGCTGACCGGAACCATGGCCAAACTGATGGTCGGACTTAGGACCGCTTGCGTATTGCGGCGGTCCTGGCTCTGGCCGAAACAGAGCCGGCTGGCGGTTGTCTGGAGCGGCTCAGCCGGCGGGCTTGGCTCCAGGCCGGCTGGCGTTGGCGTCAGCGCGGCGTTCAGTCAGGGATGAGGTATCGTCGGCCGCGGCCAGACATCGCCGCAGGAACCGCGCACCTTCGTCGACCCATGCCTGACAGCTGTCATGGGCCTCTTCCACGCCGTCGCCGCAGGCGCCGGGCATGATCATGGCCTGGGCCGGCACACCGGCCTTGGCCAGGCGCCCGGCGAAGGCTTCGCCCTCGGCACGCAGCGCGTCGTATTCAGCCACCTGGACCAGCGTGGGCGGCAGCCCGGCCAGGCGCGAGGCCAGCGCCGGGGCGGCATACGGATGCACCGTATCCGCCGGCGTCGGCAGGTAGTCGCGATAGTTGTCGGCCAAGCGCCGCAGGGTGTCCATCGGCACCTGCCCGCCGTCGAACCCCGCGCAAGAGGCATGCTGCAGGCACGGGTCCGTCACCGGGCGGATCAGCCATTGCCCGCGCGGTTGCGCGGTGCCGCGGTCGCGCAGCATCTGCGCCAGCGCGATCGCCAGGTTGCCCCCGGCCTCCTCGCCCACCAGCGCAAAGCGGGTCTTGTCCAGCTTCAGGCGCCGGGCATTGCGCAGCACCCACTGCACCGTGCTGTGCGCGTCCTCCGGCGCCGCCGGGAACGGATGGTCCGGCGCCAGCGAATACGCCGGCGTTACCACCACCGCCGGCACCGTGGTGGCCAGGTCCTGCACCAGCTTGCATGCGTGTTCCAGGCCGCCTTCGACAAAGCCGCCGGCATGCAGGTACACCAGCCAGGGCAGCAGGGGCGCGCCCTCGGCACCCGGCGCCGGATAGCCCGCCGGGTAGCACACCCGCACCAGGATCTCGCGCCCGTCGCTGGTCACCGTATGCTCGGCCACGCGCGCCTGCCCCTGCCCGGCTGCCGTGGGGGCAGTGGCGGCGCTGGCTGCATCAGGGCGTTGGCCTGGCTTCTGGGACATGGCATTGGCGCACGAAAGAAACAATGCGCTTGAGTGTTGCGATGCAACGGATTATGGTGATTGACGAGGATGGGATAAAGCGAGAGATCGCCAATGCACTGTTCCGGGATTGGAATAATCTCAAACCGCCTCGTCATGCCACTGAAACGGCATATCCCCACGCATGACAAGGTCTTGGATTTTGTGATTCACTGCGGCTCTCGGCACGCGTGGCGGTCTGCCAGGCCGGTGCGCGCCCGATCAGAATCCATGCCGGAACCCGCGCCCAGCCAGCGCGCAGTCCCAGTACCAGCCAGCCCGCAGACTCCCCACAACAACAACCAGCATGGCCACGTGCGTCACGAGCGCGCGCGGCACGCCGTTCGGATCTATCGTCGGAACCTCATCATGGACCGTCTCGTATCAATGCAGGCATTCACCCGGGTCGTGGACGTCGGCAGCTTTGCGCGCGCCGCGGAATCGATGGACTTGCCCAAGGCCACGCTGACCCGCCTGATCCAGAACCTGGAAACCCACCTGGGCGTCAAGCTGCTGCACCGGACCACGCGCCGCATCAGCGTGACCAACGACGGCGCGGCCTATTACGAACGGTGCGTGCGCATCCTGGCCGATGTCGAGGAGGCCGAGCAGTCGCTGACGCGGCAGAATAACTCGCCGCGCGGCACGCTGTCGGTGGACACCACCGCGGGGCTGGCGCAGCTGGTGCTGGTGCCCCACCTGCATGAATTCTTCCAGGCCTACCCGGACCTGAAGCTGAACCTGACCATCAACGGCAAGCCGATCGACCTGCTGCAGGAAGGCGTGGACGTGGTGCTGCGCGTGGGCACGCCGGTCGAGGAATCCATGGTGGCCCGCCGCATCGGCCATGTGCAACTGGCGTTCTACGCCTCGCCGATCTACCTGAACCGCTTCGGCACCCCACACGACCTGGCCGAGCTGGCCCAGCACAAGGCGGTCAATTTCCTGTCCAACCGCACCGGCCGTGAGATGCCGTGGCCCATGGCGCGCGGCATGGAGCGCAGCGAGGTGTTGCTGCCATCGGCCATTTCCACCAACGATGCCGATGTCTACATGGGCTGCGCGCTGGAAGGCCACGGCGTGGCACGGGTCTCGCGCGCCATGGCCGAGCCCTATGTGGCCAGCGGCCGGCTGGTGGAGATCATGACCGACTGGCAGACCGAAGAACTGCCGATCTCGGCGATGTATCCGCAGAACCGGCACCTGTCGGCCAAGGTGCGGGTGTTCGTCAACTGGGCAGCGGACCTGTTCTCGCGCCACCCGCACTTTGGTGCGGCACAGCAGCGGCTGGCGGTCGCGGCCTGATGGCGTGATAGGCTAGTGGCCGCAGTCTAGTGCGGTATGTAGGACAAAACCGGAAATCGGCCTGGCGCCGGCCAGCCTATACTGTTTTTTCCGAAATCACGACAAGAAGAGGAGTCCGATGAAACAAGTGCTTACCCCCCTGGCGGCCTGCATTGCAGCGACCATTGCACTGGCCGGCTGCGCCGGCTCCGGCAAGACCTCCTCGTCTGCAGCCAGCGCGTCCGGCGCCAGCACCAGCACCAGCGCCAGCGCCAGCGCTAGGGCGACGGCCACGCTCCAGCCCAAGAGCGGCACCAATACCGCCGGCACCGTGAACTTCCAGCAGCAGCCGGGCGGCGTGATGATGACCGCGGCGATCACCGGCCTGCCGCCCAGCTCGGTGCACGGCTTCCACGTCCATGAGAAGGGCGACTGCTCGGCGCCTGACGCGATGAGCGCGGGCGGCCACTTCAACCCGACCGGCAAGCCCCACGGCCAGATGACCATGCCCGACCACCACGCCGGCGACATGAACAACGTCACCGCGGACGCCAACGGCAACGTGCGCGTCAGCATGCTGCTGCCGGACCTGACCGTTGGCACGGGCGCCAACGGCGTGATCGGCCGCGCGGTGGTGGTACACAAGGACCCGGACGACTACAAGACGCAGCCGACCGGGAATGCGGGCGGGCGGATTGCTTGCGGCGTGGTGGCGGCTTCGTGATCGCGTCACAAACGGCCGGCGGGCTTTGACAAGCCCGCCGGTGTTCTCCCTCGGCAGCGACAATCACTCGCTGCCTCAATACCCCTTGAAATTCGCATTCACCCGCTGCCGCAGGTAATCCCCCGCGCTGATCGGCGGATACTTGCCGCCGGGCCCTTCGATCATCGCACTGCGGTTGGCCTGGCAGAAGAACGCCATGCTGTAGCGCGGACCCATGTATTCATCCGGCGCGGGATTGCGCACGCGGTGGAAGTTCGACGGCAGCCGGTCGTCGCTCCAGCGCATCAGCATGTCGCCGATATTGCAGGTGATGACTTCCTCGTCCGGCTCGATCGGGGTCCATGCCTGCGCCTCCATCTCCTTGCCGGGGCAGACCTGCAGGCCGCCCTGGCCGGGGCGCTGGAACAGCAGCGTCAGGCAATCGAAATCCGTATGCGCGCCGGCGCGCCAGAGGTCCAGCTTGTCGCGCAGTTCGGGCGGGATCGCGTAGTAGTGCAGCAGCCGTAGCGTGCTCTGGTAGTCCGGCGCCCGCGGATCGTGCGCCTGCGTGAAGAAGTCGCTGGCAAAGCCGAGCTTGCCGGCAAAGCACGACAGCACCTTCATGCCCACCTCCCAGCATTGCGCCTCGAAGGCAAGCATGGTGGCGCGGAAGCCTTCCAGTTCGTCATCGCCGGGCCACAGCCCGGCCATATGCGGGCGCGTGATCTGGTAGGACTCCTTCTGGTCCGGGGTGCCGGTCGAGGGGCGCACCTGCGCGCGGCTTTCCCAGCCGGCGTTGTTGGCCTTCTGCAGCGGGTATTGCGCCTTGACGGCGTCGGGCAGCGCGAAGAAGTGCTCGGTCATGGCGAAGGCTTCGCGCACCCTGGCCAGGTCGATGCCGTGGTTGGCGATCTGGAAGAAGCCGACGTCGACCGATGCCTTCCACAGTTCATCGGCGATTTGCGCCTTGCGCCGCGCGTAGTCGGACAGGTCGATGCGGCGGATCTCGCGCTGGCGGGTTTCCGAACCGAACGCGCCCATGCGCGATTCGCGGTGGAGTTCGGCCAGGGCGTAGGCGGTGTCTGGTTGGCTCATGGTGTTCCTTGTGCAATGCGGGTCAGGGATTGGCCCCTCGCCGGCACAGGCAGACCACCCATGGCAACGCACGCCGGGACAACGCGCTCCTGAGGTCGCCTGTGCCAGCCTGCGCGATGGCGAGGGGCACGGACTTCAAGAGCAATTCCCGGCCATCCGGCGTGCGTCTGCGACGCGCCGCGGGGATGGTGAACGCTTCTACTCTTGCCTGAGGTTATGCAGGTTCCGGGCCAGGGGTTTTGCACCGGGATCGCAGCATTGCGCCGGGGATTGCGCTGTGATGGCGCATGCCGGGCAACGGCTTGGTGCATGGCGCCGCGCAGCGCCCGGCACGGATCCTGCTGAAACCGCAACGGAGTAGAAGCGTTCAGCGGCACGCCGCCCGGAAATTGCTCCCGATGATGTGCACGGTCCCCGCGCATGCCCTGGCCGCATGCCGGCGCGGCGTGGTGCCGGCGTCTCGGGAGGCCACGCTCTCCTTCTGCACCCGCGCCAGCCGCCCGCGCACGCATCGTCCAGTGACATTCGTTCCGGAGAAAGACATGCGTCGCCGTTCCTTCCTGCGCGCCACTGGCGCCACCGCCCTGCTTGCCGCCGCCCCGTTCGCGGTGCCCCATGTCCGCGCGGCGGGCTCGCTGCAGAAGTTCAAGTTCAATCTCGGCTGGAAGGTGGAAGCCTCGGGCGCGGGGTTCCTGCTGGCGCACCAGCGCGGCTACTACAAGGACGCCGGGCTCGACGTCACCATCGATACTGGCAACGGCTCGGCTTCGGCCATCAGCCTGGTCGCGGGCGGCGCCTATGACTGCGCCTCGGCCGACCTGGCGGCGATGATCGAATTCAACACCACCAACCCGTCCGCCGCGCTCAAGGCGGTGGCCATCCAGTACGACCTGAATCCGAACGCGATCCTGGTGCGCAAGGGCAGCGGCATCGTCAGGCCCGCGGACCTGGCCGGCAAGTCCATCCTGGGCCAGCCGTTCAATGCCTCGCGCAAGCTGTTCCCTGTCTTCGCCAGGGCGCAGGGCTTCGACCCCGGCGGCGTGAAGTGGGAGAGCGTCACGCCCGATATCGGCGACACGCGCTTCGTCAAGGGCGACTTCGATGCCGCCGCCTATTTTTTCTTCACCGGCCTGCTGAACCTGAAGGCGCGCGGCATGGGGCCAGAGAAGATCACGGTGTTCCGCTTCTCGGACTATGGCATGAAGTCCTACGGCAACGGGCTGGTGGCCAACCGCAAGAGCATGACATCCGATCCGGAGGTGATGAAGGCCTTCGTCAAGGCCTCGACCCGCGGCTGGCTCGACGCCATTGCCGATCCCGCCGCGGGCGGTGCCGCGGTCAAGGCGCGTGAGCCGCTGGCCGACCAGGCGCTGGAGACGGAGCGCCTGCGCCTGATCGTCGACGGCACCATGAAGACGCCCGACACCCGGCGCGACGGCTGGGGCGCGGCCACGCCGGCACGGCTGCAGGCAACGCTGGATGAAACCGTCGGCGCCTTCGGCATCAAGGCGCCGCTGACGGTGGCGGACATCTGGACTGACCAGTTCCTGCCCGCGCCGTCGGACCGCCGCCTCAAGGCGTAAGGAGAGCACGCCCGTGTCTATCCCGTCCCTGGCCTGAGCGATGCGCCGGAGCCCGGTGGCGCCCCGCCACTTCACGCTCCCGGTGCGTAATTAAGCCCGCCGCCCGCGCGGCATGGCAACATGACGGAATTGCCGTAACGATCAGGACCCCGCGAGGGGTCCGCAAGGACCCGTCATGCCATCGCCGACAGACGCCGCGTTCGCCCCCCACCGCCGCCTGCGCGCCAATTCGCTGCTGCTGTGCTGCGCTGCCCTGCTCGGCGGCTGCGCCTTGCCGCCGCTGGATCACCGCACTGAATCCTCTGCGCTTACGCCTGCCGAATCCCAGGCCACGCCGCTGGGCCAGGCGGTGGCCGGCGAAGTGACGCGCCATCCGGGCCTGAGCGGCATCCATCCGCTCGAGAATGCCTACGCCGCCTTTGCGGCGCGCGTGCATCTGGCACGCACCGCGCAGCGCACGCTCGACGTGCAGTACTACATCTGGCGCGACGACCTGACCGGCACCCTGTTGCTGGAAACGTTGCATGAAGCCGCCGACCGCGGCGTGCGCGTGCGCCTGCTGCTGGACGACAACGGCATCGCCGGCCTGGACGAATTGCTGGCGGCCATGGACGCGCATCCGCAGGTCGAGGTGCGGATCTTCAACCCGTTCGTGATCCGCCACCCCAAGACGCTCAATTTCCTGACGGATTTCCGGCGCCTGAACCGGCGCATGCACAACAAGTCCTTCACCGCCGATGGCGTCGCCACCATCATCGGCGGGCGCAATGTCGGCGACGAATACTTCGGCGCCACCAATGGCGTGCTGTTTGCCGACCTCGACGTGATCGCCGTGGGCCCCGCCGCCGGCGACGTGGCGCACGATTTCGACCGCTACTGGTCCAGTGCGTCGGCCTACCCGGTGGACCGGCTGGTGCCGCCCGTCAGCGTGGAACGGCTGCAGGCGCTGGCCAGCAATGCCCGCGCCGTCGAGCAGAATCCGGCTGCCACCGCCTACCTCGCCGCAGTGCGCGACCTGCCCGACGTGCAGCGGATGCTGAACGGCACGCTGCAGTTCCAGTGGGCAACAACGCGCATGGTCAGCGACAACCCCGCCAAGGCGCTCGGCGAGGCGTCGCGCGACACCATGGTGGCGCACCAGCTGCGTGAAATCCTGGGCGACCCGCAGCGCGAGCTTGACCTGGTCTCGCCCTACTTCGTGCCATCGACGGGCGGCACGTCCTATTTCGCCGATATGGCAAAGCGCGGCGTGGCGGTGCGCGTGCTGACCAATGCGCTGGAAGCCACCGACGTGGCCGCCGTGCATTCGGGCTATGCCAAGCGGCGCAAGGCGCTGCTGGAAGCCGGCGTGGACCTGTATGAGCTGCGGCGCTCGGCCGCGCCCGGCAAGAAGGAAGAGCGCGCCGGCCCCTTCGGCAGCTCGGGCTCCAGCCTGCACGCCAAGACCTTTGCCGTCGACGGCACCCGGGTCTTCGTGGGCTCGTTCAATTTCGACCCGCGCTCGGCCACCATCAACACCGAACTGGGCTTCGTCATCGACAGCCCGGAGCTGGCTGGCCGGATCGAATCCACCTTTGCCAGCGTGGTGCCGAGCGCGGCCTACCAGGTCAGGCTAGATGAAACCGGCAAGCTGTACTGGCTGGAACGGCGCGACGATGAAGTCATCCGCCACGACACCGAGCCGAACACCAGCTGGTGGCGCCGGCTAAGCATCTGGTTCATGTCGATTCTGCCGATCGAGTCGATGCTGTAGAACGGGTACCCGGGAGCGCGGCCCGTCAGATCTGGTCGAGCAGGCTGCGCACCACATCGGCCAGCCGGCCGGCGCGCTGGCGCCCCTTGGTGTCCAGCGCCATGCCGCTGCCGCCGGCAAGCGCCTTAAGGCCAAACAAGGCATCGCCAACGTCACGCCAGGCTGGATAATCGGCATGGATTTTTTCCAGCGCGGCGGCGCCGGCGGCCACCTGCGCGGGTTCGGGCGTGCGGCCGGCGGCCAGGTCTTCCAGTGCCGTGGCCGCGTCCAGCAAGCCTTTGCGGTTCATCTCCGTCTCCCCCTGCAATCTCTCTTTTGTCATGGCCGCCGCATGCGGGCAGCCATGACACTGTAGCAGGCTTGCCGGGAGAGGCAACCAGGCGCTGGCAGCGCAGGCCTGGCGGCACCGCCTCAGTTGCGCCCGATATCCTGCAGGATGCGGGTCATCAGGTACAGGCGCGGCACGATCGAGTCCAGTTCGATGTACTCGTCGCGGGCGTGATAGCCGAAGCCGGCCAGCCCAAAGCTTTCCACCACCGCGGGCTTGCCCGAGCGCGCGGCATAGCTGGCGTCAGTGGCGCCGCCGGTGCCTTCGGCCAGGGCCAGCGTGCGGCCGTCCAGCTCGGCGTAGATCTCTTGCGCGCGCTTGGCCAGCGCGCGGCCGCGCGCGTCGGCCACGAACGGCGGGCGGCCCTCTTCCATCGTCACCGTGGTCTGCGTCTCCGGCACCAGCTGGCTGGACTTGGCCTTTTCCTGCAGCGCCACCTTCAGCTTCTCGGCAGCGCCGGCCGCGGTGGTGCGCACATCGCCGTAGGCGACAGCGCTTTCCGGGATCTGGTTGCGCACCGTGCCGGCCTGCGCCTGGGTCCAATTCAGCTGCGAGCCCGGCACCTGGCTGGCGGTGTCGCGCGTCTGCTGCAGCTGGTGGGCGAGTTCGATCAGCGCATTGCGGCCGCGCTCCGGCGCGGCGCCGGCGTGGGATGCGCGGCCCTTGACCTGCATGGTGGCAGTGGCGGTGCCAGAGGCACCCAGCAGCAGCGACTCGGCCTTGACCACATCCTTGGCCGCGGTGGGCTCGCACGACAGCACTACGTCGTGCTGCGCGGCCAGCGCGTCAATGGCTTCGCCGGAGCCGACCGAGCCGACCTCTTCGTCAGGGTTGAACAGCACCGTGATCTGCGCGTAGTCGCGCCAGCCCTGGTTCTTCAGGATCTCCAGCGAATGCAGGATCACGGCGATGCCGCCCTTGTCGTCGGCAATGCCCGGCCCGTAGAGCCGGTTGCCTTCCTCGCGGATGGGCTGCGTGGCCAGCGTGTTTTCCGGGTACACCGTGTCCATGTGGGCGATCAGCATGATGCGGCGCTTGCCGGTACCGGTGAAGGTGGCCTTGACCATGGTGCCCGGGCCCTTGGTGACCGGCATGCGTTCAACCTTCGCGCCCAGCGCCTTCAGGCGCTTCTCGGTATAGCCGGCCATCTGCGCCAGCCCCTTCGCGTTGGCGCTGCCGGATTCGATCGTCACCATCTCCTTGAGCGACTGCACCAGCGCGGGCTGGGCCGACTGCGCGGCGGACAGCAGCGCGGCGTCGGGCTGGGCGGCACTGGCCAGGGTGCCGGCCCCGGCAAGCGTCAGGGCGGCGGCAACGGCAACGTGGCGAACGGAAAACGGCATGGAATCTCCTCGGATTGGTCTTGTTGGTGCCATGCCCCGGCGCACGGGCAGCGCCACGGCACAACTGCACGATGCTAGCCCTTGCCAGAACCTTAGGGGAGGATCAATATCGCCAATCCGGATGCCGATCCCGCCACGGCATCCTGCCAACTCCTCGCGCCATGCACCCGACCACGCCCCCAGGCATGCCAGCCGCCATCGAGCAGCCGTCACAGAACATCCCGCTGCATGTCCGCCTGCTATGGCTGCCGCAAGCCATGCCGGGCAGCCTGTTCACCACGCTCGACGTGCTCCGCACCGTGGCCGGCGTCGCCAGCCTGCAGCGGCCCGACGCCGCGCCCACGCTGAGCTGGCAGCTGTGCGGCAGCAACGGGCGCACGCTGGCGGCGGACCTGCCGGGGCTGGTGTCCTCCACCCGGCGCGCACGGGCCGCGGACCGCCGCACGCTGCTGGTGATCCCGGCCCTGCTGGCCAGCAATGCGCTGCAGCTGGGCGAGATCGTGCAGCGCGATGCCGCGGCGCTGCGCCTGGTGGAACGCCATGCGCAGGCCGGCGGCTGGATCGCGGCGTGTTCGTCGGGGATGGTCTTTCCGCTGCAGCTGGGGCTGCTCGACGGCGCCAGGACCGGCGCGCCGTGGATGTACCAGAGCTGGATGATGCGCCAGTATCCGCATTGCGACCTGGGCAGCGACCAAGCCATGAGCGTGCACCAGCGTGTGTTCTCGTGCGTGGCGCCGGCGCTGCAGGTGGAATTCATGCTGCGCGTGCTGGGCCACCTGCACGACCCGGACCTGGCACAGGCGGCGTCGCGGCTGATGCTGTTCCAGCCCGAGCGCCAGCGCAGCGTGCCGGCGCTGGTGTCGCAACGCTGGCTCAGCCGCACCGCCGACAGCCCGGTGTATCGCGCCATCCAATGGCTGCAGAAACATGTGTCCGAGCCCTACAAGCTGGCCGCGGTGGCCCAGGCGGCCGCGGTCAGCGAACGCACGCTGCTGCGGCATTTCCGTCAGGTCACCGGGCTGAGCCCTCTGGACTACCTGCACACCCTGCGCGTGGAACGCGCGCGCATGCTGCTGGAAGTCACGCTGCACGGCACGCAGGGCATTGCCGAAGCCTGTGGCTACAGCGACGCCGCTGCGTTCCGGCGGCTGTTCCAGCGCACCACGGGCATGTCAATGTCAGACTATCGCGCCCGCTTTGCGCTGCGGGCGCGGCGGCGCTACTGGCGCATGGAAGATGCGGCGGTACGGCGCGGCACCGGGGAGTGACCGCGCCCAGGGCAGCGCTCAGGTGCGCAAGGCGATGTGGTTGACCACGTTCTCCACGCCCTGCACGTACCATGCGTCGCGCTCGGCCTGGCGCCGCGTGTCCTCGCTGGTGACGCAGCCTTCCAGCGTCACCACGCGGTTCTCGGTATGCACGCTGACCTGGCCGGCATCGACGAAGGGATCGGTCTCCAGCACCAGCATCAGTGCCTCGGTGATTTCATCGTCGCGGTCGGCTTCGGCGGGCGCCACCACCAGTTCATTGACCACGCAGCGGCAGCCGCGCGACCACCAGGCCAGCACCCCTGCCAGGCGCATGTGCGACAGGCTGATCACCTGCCCCCACAGCGTTACCACGCCGTCGTGCACTTCCACTTCAATCCAGCCGCTGCGTTCGCCCACGGCTTCGCGCATGGCCTCGGGCTTGCCCTTGACGCGCGCGCAGATCTTGCAATTGCGGAAATCGATGGCATTGAGCAGGCGCTCGCACACCGCGTCGCGCAGTTCGCCGTCGCCGACCTGCATGCCGCCGTCGGCCACGCGCAGGTGATCAATCACGCTGGTTACGCCGTCCACGCGCCGCACCGTCGCCGCGGCCCGGGTCTTGTCGACGATATCGGCCACCTCGCCTTCCAGGATCAGCGCGCCGTCGGAAAGCCGCAACTGGATGGTAGGATGGAGGACATGACCCTGATAAGGCACATGCGCCAAGGCTGCGCGCGCCTGCGTCAGCACCGCTTCGCTACTCTGCATTTTGTTCGCCTCGCCCGATTGGTCTGGAGATGGAAGACGCGCGCCCCTGCCTGCAGGCGCGCCTGGCGCGGCGCCGCAGGCTCCTTCACCCCCGGGGCCCTGGCAACCGCTTCCTCATTATAGGAAGCGGTCCGGGAACGGCTCGGCTCTCAGGCAGCGGCTGCCTCGCGCGCACGGGCCACTTCCTGGTTGCGCAGGATAAAGCGCTGGACCTTGCCGCTGGGGGTCTTGGGCAGTTCGGCGACGAACTCGATCTCGCGCGGGTAGGCATGGGCGGCCAGGCGCTTGCGCACGTGCTGGCGCAGCGCCTCGGCCAGTTCCGGCGCGGCGCGATATTGCGGGTCCAGCACGACAAAGGCCTTGATCAGCTCGGTGCGCTCCGGATCGGGCTTGCCGATCACCGCGGCCTCGACCACGGCCGGGTGTTCGATCAGCGCGCTTTCCACGTCGAACGGGCCCACGCGGTAGCCCGAGGTGGTGATGACGTCGTCGGCCCGGCCGATGAAGCTGATGCTGCCGTCGTCGTTCAGCTCGGCGGAATCGCCGGTCAGGTAGTAGCCGCCGGCAAACCCGCTGGTGGACGTGCCGTGATAGCCGCCGAACCAGCACATCGGCGAGCGCTTCAGGTCCAGCGCCAGCGTGCCCGGCTGGCCCGGCGGCAGTTCACGCTGTTCATCGTCCACCACCACCACGCGGTGCCCAGGGCTGGCAAAGCCGGCCGCGCCCATGCGCACCGGATGCGCCAGCGCATGGTGGTTGCACAGCACCATGCCCAGCTCGGTCTGGCCGTAGTGGTCGTGGATGGTCACGCCCAGTTCGCTGGCGAACCAGCGGATCACTTCCGGGTTGAGCGGCTCGCCCGCGCTGCTGACGGCGCGCAGCCGCCCGCGCAGCGGGCCTGACACGGCCTCGCCCGCGGCGATCAGCAGCCGGTATGCCGTGGGCGAGCCGGCCAGGTTGGTGATGCCGTACTTGCGGATCACACGGCATGTGCTCTCCACGGTGAACGGGCCATCATAAAAGGTGGTGGGATGGCCCAGCGCCAGCGGGCCCGTGACCGCGTAATACAGGCCGTAGGCCCAGCCCGGATCGGCCAGGTTCCAGAAAGCATCTTCCGCGCGCAGGTCGACCGCGTCGCGCATATAGCCGGCAAACGCGGCGATGGCCTTGAGCGGCACCAGCAGCGGCTTGGCCGGGCCGGTGGTGCCGGAGGTGAACATCATCAGGAAGGGGTCGTCGCCCCGGCGCGGCACCGGCTCGAACGACGCCGGCTGGCGTTCCAGCTCGGCCCAGAAGCTGAAGTCGCCGCGCACCAGGCCGCGGCCCTTGTCGCCGGCCACGGTGACGATGGCGGGACAGCCATCCACGTCATCCAGCTTGGGGCGGTTGGCGCCATCGGTGACCACTATCTTCGCGCCGGACGCATTGAGCCGGTGCTCGATGGCCTTGGGGCCGAAGGCCGTGAACAGCGGCTGGTACACCGCGCCGGCGCGCCAGGTGCCGAGAATCGTCACCAGCAGTTCCGCATTGCGCGGCAGCAGGCCCGCCACGCGGTCGCCCGGCTGCACGCCCTGCGCCTTCAGGAAACCGGCAAACTGCGCGGACAGTGCCTGCAGCTCGGTAAAGGTCCAGCTGCGCGAATTGCCGTCGCGCCCTTCCCAGAACAGCGCGATACGGCCGGGCAGCGCGTGCCGGTCGCAGCATTCGACGCAGGCGTTCATTGCCTCGAGGCTGCCGTGCAGCTGCCGTGCCACGGCGTCGTCATAGGAAAATCCGTCGAAGGCTTGGGCGTAGTCGCGCATGGTGTCTCCTGTATTCCGGCTTGTGCCTTTTGGTAGGTGGCCAGTGCGCGCGGCATGGCGGCGCGCAGCGGCTGCCGCAAGAGTGTGCGCGAGCGCCAGGGGAGCAGGCAATAGCCGATTCCGCCAGCGCCGCTGACGGTTTTTGCCATTCCTGCCGTGAGCCCTGAGGCACCCCGAGCCACCCTTGACGCGGCACCGCCCGGCGCCGACGATACGGGCATCACCGCCAGGAGACAGCGCATGTGCACCAACTACGCCCCGGTCCAGCGTCGGATCCTGCGCGAAATCTTCGGCGTGGAACCGCCGCCGGGGATGTACAAGGCTGAAACCTATCCGGACTACGCGGCGCCGATCGTGCGCGCCGCCGACGATGGCGCGCGCAGTGGCGCACTGGCCTCGTTCGGCATGGTGCCGCGCCCGCGCATCCCGCCCGGCGCACGGCGCTTTGACACCACCAATGCCCGCAGCGAGACCGTGGGCGAGCGCCCCGCCTTTGCGCGCTACTGGCGCCAGGGCCAGTTGTGTCTGGTGCCGGCCACGGCGTTCTATGAGTTTGCGTATCCCGAAGATGCAGTGCCCGGCGGCACGTCCGGCAAGCCGGTGCGCTGGCGCGTCTGGCTACCCGGCGAGCAGGCCTTCGGCATCGCGGGCCTGTGGCGCAGCTGGCCGGACCAGTCGCTGTCCTTCACCATGCTGACCATCAACTCGGCCCAGCACCCGGTGATGCAGCGCTTCCACAAGCCGGGCGATGAAAAACGGTCAGTGGTCATCGTGCCGCGTGAACAGTGGGACGACTGGCTCGCCTGCCGCGATCCCGAGGTCGCGCGCACCTTCCTGACCCTCTTGCCCGCGGACGCCATGCGGGCCGAACCGGCGCCCAAAGTGCAGGGAGCGCCAATCCCCGACTCGGCGTAAGCGCGCCGCTTTCGCCGCCATGGCCGCGGGCTCGCTCCCACGCAAGGCGGCTCAGAAGCGGTAGGTAACGCTGCCCACCACCGTGCGGCGCGCGCCGAAGTAGCAGTCACCGCGCGCCAGGCAGGTGGTCAGGAATTGCTTGTCGAACAGGTTGTTGGCATTCAACGAGACGCGCAGCGGGCCGTGGTCATAGGCGATCATCGCGTCGTAGAGCGTGACGCCGCCCACCCGGTTCTGGTCGGCACCGTCATAGCTGGGACCGACATAGCGCACCCCGCCGCCGGCGACAAAGCCCGGCACGCCAAACAGCCTGAAGCGATAGTTGGCCCACAGCGACGCCATGTTCGACGGCGTGCTCGGCAGCTTCTTGCCCACCTCGGCCGGCGTGCCGTCGATCACGCGCGCATCCAGGTAGGTATAGGTTGCGATCAGGTCCAGTCGGCTGGACAGCGAGGCCAGTGCCTCCACCTCGATGCCGCGTGTACGCGCCTCGCCCACCTGGACCGAATCGGGAATGCCGTTGACCACGCCGGCGGTCTTGCGGTTTTTCTCGCGCATATCGAATGCGGCGATGGTCAACGTGGCGTTCTTGCCCGGCGGCTGGTACTTGATCCCCGCCTCCCACTGCGAACCGCGCAGCGGCTTGAAGGCCTGGTTGGCCTTGTTGAAGCCGGCCAGCCTCTGGAACGACTCGGAATAGCTGACGTACGGGTTGAGGCCGATGTCCGAGCGGTACATCAGGCCGCCACGCTTGGTCAGCTCGCTGTCGTCGCGGCTGGCCGAAGGCGTGTTGTCCTGCGCGGCGCGCGACCAGTCATAGCGCAGCCCCAGCATCAGCAGCCACTTGTTCCACGACAGCTGGTCCTGCACGTACAAGCCGGTCTGCGCATGCGTGGCGGGGTTCAGGTCGCGCGTGCCCGGCAGGGTGAAATTGCCGTAGACCGGGTTGAACACATTAAGCGGCGCGGCCGTGCCCCCCACCCCGGCGCGCCCCGTGATCTCGGCGTGCTGGTAGTCGACGCCGGTCAGCAGTGTGTGCTGGACCGGGCCGGTGCGGAAGTTGGTCTGCGCCTGGGTATCGACCGCGAACGAGTTCAGCGTGGGCTGGTTCAGGTAAACCGTGCGGCGCATCAGCGTATCGCTGCCCGCCACCCAGCCGTGGCCGGCGCCATTGAAGCCGGTCGCGTAGATGCTGCGGTAGTCCACCGTGCTGTGCGAATAGCGCAGGTTCTGCCGCACCGTCACGGTGTCGTTGAACTTGTGTTGGAACTCATAGCCCACCGACGCCTGCTCGGCGTTGTAGCGGTCGAAGCCGAGCTCGCTGATAAACAGGTGATCGGGGATCTGGCCGGCCGGGTTGGCCTGCAGCGTGCCGCGCCAGGGGAAGAAGCCGACCGAGGTCCCGCTTTCATCGCGCTGGAAGTTGGCCAGCAGCGTGAGCGAGGTGTCCTGGCTCGGGCGCCACGTCAGCGAAGGCGCGATCAGGTAGCGGTTGTCCTTGACGTAGTCAACCTGCGTGTCGCTGTCGCGCGCCAGCGCCACCAGCCGGTACAGCCACTTGCCGTCCGCATCGAGCGGGCCGGTCAGGTCGGCCTGCACCTGCTTGCGGTTGTAGTTGCCGAACTGCACGCCGATCTCGCGCGCCGCTTCAGGCTGCGGGCGCTTGCTGACCAGGTTCAGGATGCCGCCGACCGCGCCCTGCCCGAACAGCATCGACGACGGCCCGCGCAGCACGTCGATGCGCTCCAGCGCGTACACATCGGGCCGCACGTTGTTGTAGAAGCCGACCTGGTTCAGCAGGCCGTCGCGATACTGCGTGAAATCCGTGCCGCGGAACTTGCCCCAGTCGCCACGCGCATCGTTGCCGTACGGGCCGGCATAGACCCCGGCGCTGTAGCCGATGGCCTGCTGCACGCTCTGCGCGCCCTGTGCCTCCATCCGGTCGCGCGTGATGACGGTGATCGACTGGGGCGTCTCCATCACCGGCGTGTCGGTCTTGGTGGCGGTGGCGCTGCGTTTTGCCACGAAGCCATGGACCGGGCCGGTGGCGGTTTCGTCGTCACTGCTGGCGCGGACCGTGACGGCCGGCAGTTCAGCCGCCGCGCTGGCCGTTGCCGGCGCAGGCACTTCGCCGGCTTGGGCAAACACGCCGCCCGCCTGCAGGCTCAGCACAAGGGTGGTCAGCGAAAGGCCGCGCGGGGTGACAAGCACGGGGCAGGCAAAGCGCGGCTTTGCCCGCTTGGTGGGGTGGAGATACATCACTCAGGGATCGGAAGGTAGCTACCCCGCAGGCGCGGCGTGGCAAGTGGAAAATCCTGATTACGAATACGACTAATTCTCAATTACAACAGATTGTAGCCTGAATGTGTCAGAAGAGAGACATTTTCTATGGCCCCCTGGACTGCCTGCTGCAGAGTGATCAGTTTTCCGCTTTACTACGATGCCAGGATTAACGCTGTAGCATAAAAATGTCGCACCACCCTATTTCTTGCTGCTACAGTAAATCCGAATGGAAATCGAGTTTGACTTGGCAAAGGACGCTATCAACCAACGTCAACACGGGTTGTCACTGGCCGCCGCGGGGTTGATGGACTTGGTAGCGCCCTGCTGGAGATCGATGACCGCAAGCCATATGGCGAAACCCGCTACATCGCATATGGGCCGATTGGCCGGCGCCTGTATTGCCCGGTATTCACCATACGCGGCAACACGCTACGGGTAATCAGCCTGCGTAAAGCCAACTCCCGAGAGGTGCGAGACTATGAACAGGAAACCTGACCTCACCATGCCGACGCCCGCGGAGGATGCCGCCATTGCGCGCGGCATTGCCGGAGACCCCGATGCGGTGTCGTTGCCGACCGAGCAAATCAAGCGGATGCGCTCGGCGCGCAAGGTACCCGAGCAGGTAGTGGGAAAAGAAAAAGCCGATGCGCTGGTGAAACGCCGTGGCAGGCCGGCCAAGCCGGCTGGCGAGCGCAAGGTCAACCAGACCTTGCGGATCGATCCCGATGTACTGGACGCCTACAAGGCCACCGGCAGCGGATGGCAAACGCTGATGAACGACGCACTGCGCGATTACGCCAAATCGCACCGGATACTGCCGCGGCGCTAAGCCAGACGAAGGAAGCGTCGGGCAGTCCTCAGCCTCAGTGAGCAGCCCCCAAGCCAATCAGCCGGCCTGCAGCCGGCCCAGCAACCGCCGCCCCGCCTCGACCACCGCCGCATCCGGCTGCATCTGGTAGCGCACGATCATGCCTTCGATGCACAGCATGGCTTCCTCGGCCACCGCTTGCGACTGGTCCAGGCCCAGGCGCGTGGCGATGTCGGCGACGAACGCCTCCAGCTCGGCCTTGTGGGCCGCCGCCTGCTCCGCCGCGCGCGCGTCGCCGCCCGCCTCGGCCACCACGTTGATAAAGGCGCAGCCACGGAAGTCGCGGCTGAACCAGTCCGCCAGCGCGTCAGCAATCACGTCCAGGTGCGGGCGCGCGGCAAGCCGGACTTCCACGTCCTGCCGGAACCAGGTCATCCACTCATCATGGCGGCGCGCCAGGAACGCCGAGATCAGCTCGTTCTTGGAGGCGAAATGGCGGTAGAGCGACATCTTGGCGACGCCGGATTCGGCAATGATCTTGTCGATGCCGGTGGCGCGGTAGCCCTCCTGGTAGAACAGGCGGGCAGCGGTGTCGAGGATGCGGTCGCGGGCGGAAGGCGTGGCCATGTTGGCTGCGGAGTCGGTAATGGGAGCGGCCGGACAGCACCCTGCGCCGCCCGGCCTCTATAGGTCGATACTATGACAGACAGACCTGTCTAGCAAACCTGGCCCGCTCAGACCTGCAGCTTTGCCTCCGCATCACGCAGCGCCGTACGCAGGCCCTCTTCCACCACCGGGTGGTAGAACGGCATGCCCAGCATCTGCCCGATCGTCAGGCCCTGCTGGTAGGACCACGCCAGCAGGTGGGCGATGTTCTCGGCACGCGGGCCGGTCCATTCCGCGCCCAGGAAGCGGCCCGAGGCCTTGTCGGCATAGACGTGCATCAGGCCGCGGTTCTTCAGCATCACGCGGCTGCGGCCCTGGTCCTCGAAGCTGACCTCGCCGGTCACGAACGTGCCTTCGGCCAGGTCGGCGTAACGCTGGCCGACCATCGCGATCTGCGGGTCCGTGAACACCACCGCGATCGGCGCGCGGCGGGCCAGCGGCTTCACCTGCGGGTAGCTGGCGGCGTTCTCGCCCGCGGCCTTGCCCTCGTCGGCGGCCTCGTGCAGCAGCGGCAGGATGTTGTTGGCGTCGCCGGCGATGAACACCGGCGCATTGCCGCACTGGAGCGTGCGCGCATCGAACAGCGGCACGCCGCGCGCATCCAGCGCCAGGCCGGCATGCTCCAGGCCCAGGCCGCGAACATTGGGCACGCGGCCGGTGGCGACCAGCGCATAGTCGAAGCGCTCAGTCACGCTGCGGCCTTCGCGGTCCAGGTAGGTCACCACCACCTGGTCGCCGTCGCGGGCCATGTCGGTCACCTTGGCGTCCGGATCGAGATAGAACTCGCCGTTGAAGGTCTTCGCCGCGTAGGCGCGGATCACGGGATCCGTCAGCGGGCCGAGCGAGCCGCTGACGCCGAACACGCGCACCCGCACGCCGAGGCGCGACAAGGCCTGGCCCAGTTCCAGCCCGATCACGCCGGGGCCGAACACCACCACGCTGGCGGGCAGGTCTTCCCAGGCGAACACATCGTCATTGACGATCAGGCGGTCGCCGAACGCCTGGAACGGCGCCGGCAGCATCGGCGTGGAGCCGGTGGCGATGACCACGCGGCTGGCACGCACAATGGTGTGCCCATCCACTTCCAGCGTGGTGTTGTCGATAAAGCGGGCATAGCCGCGGATGCGGTCGGCTTCGGGGATGCTCTCCACGCCGCGCACCACAAAGCCGACAAAGCGGTCGCGCTCGCTGCGCACGCGGGCCATCACCTCGCGGCCGTCGATGCGGACCTGCCCATCCACGTGCACGCCGAACGGCGCGGTGTGGCGCAGTTCGTGCGCGGCCTCGGCGGCAGCGATCAACAGCTTGGAGGGCATGCAGCCCACCCGCGCGCAGGTGGTGCCGTACGGGCCGCCCTCGATGATCACGGCGCGCTTGCCCGCGGCAATCGCGGCACGGTAGGCGGCAAGGCCGGCGGTGCCTGCGCCGATCACGGCGACGTCGGTCTGGATGGTGGTCATGGCGGTCGTTTCCTTTGTCTTGATGGCGTCAAACTGGTGTCAATCAGCGGGCTGGATGGGGCCGCCATGCCGCCGGGCAAGGCGACCCCATCGGGTCCGGCGACTGCCGGTCCCCGGATGGGGGATGGAAGGGGAATCGGCTTACTTGCCCAGGTACTGCTGCAGCGCCTCGGCGCCGCCGATGAGCTTGCCGTTGATAAAGACCTGCGGTGCGGTCATCTCGCCCGACACGGCGCCCAGCACCTTGCCGCGCACCTTGTTGTCCAGCGGCACGTCGATGTAGTCGAAGCCGTTGTCGTCCAGCAGTTGCTTGGCCTTGGCGCAGAACGAGCAGCCGACCTTGGAGAACACCACCACCTGGTCCGGCTTGCGCGCATTCGGCGCGATGTGGGCCAGCATGGTGTCGGCGTCGGAGACCTTGAACGGGTCGCCCGGCTCTTCCGGCTCGATGAACATCTTCTGCACCACGCCGTCCTTGACCAGCATCGCATAGCGCCAGCTGCGCTTGCCGAAGCCCAGGTCGGCCTTGTCCACCAGCATGCCCATGCCTTCGGTGAATTCACCGTTGCCGTCGGGGATCATGGTGATGTTCTCGGACTCCTGGTCCTTGGCCCACTCGTTCATCACGAAGGTGTCGTTGACGGACACGCACAGGATGTCGTCCACGCCGTGCTTCGCGAACACCGGCGCCAGCTCGTTATAGCGCGGCAGGTGGGTCGACGAGCAAGTCGGCGTGAAGGCGCCCGGCAGCGAGAACACGACCACGGTCTTGCCGTTGAACAGCTCGCCGGTGGTGACGGTCTTCCACTCGTTGTCTTCACGCATGCGGAAAGCGACATTGGGAACGCGTTGGCCTTCACGGGATTGCAGCATCAGTTCACTCCTTGGTCTGGATCGGGTTGGTTTCGGCTGCGGGTTGCAGCGAAGGCCCCATTCTGTCGACCGGGATGTGATTTGTACAATTCATCGTTTTAACTACGACGATTGCCTTACGCTATTGATCCGGCATAGCCACTCCCTATTGCGCCGGCAATGGCACCTCATCCGCGCGCACGCAAGAGCATATTTTTTCGGCAAATACCGGCGAGTGCCCTATCATGCGGCATCCACTCAGACTCCCCTTTTTGTCCGCAATGACCCGACCTTGCCGCCTGCCGTCTCTCTGCCGATGGGCCCCGATGCTCGCGCTGTCACTGATGCTGGCGCACCCCGCGCAGGCGCAAACCCTGAAGAAACCGGCCCTGGATGCGCTGGTCTCCGGCACCCGAACGGCAGCCCACGCCGACCTGCAGGCATTCATGGCCGCCGCGGCCAAAGCCGAGCCTTCGGTGGCGCCGGCCGTGGCGGCGTGGCAAGCCCGGTCGCCGCTGGCCGGCGACAACCTGGCCAATATCGGCCGCCTGCTGGGCGTCTACAACCGCGTCCACAACGAGGCCGGGGTGATCGACACCATCGGCAGGATGGTGGCGCTGCGTACCGTGCGCGACGAGAAGGTCCCGCAGCACGAGAACCCCGCCATCATCGAGTTCGGCAAGATGATCGAGGCCATGGCGCGTGACTTCGGGCTGGCCTACCGCAATGTCGACAACCGGGTCTTCGAGGTCACGCTGCCCGGCGGCGCCAAGGATACCTTCGGCATCCTGACCCACGCCGACGTGGTGCCTGCGGTGGCCGAGGAATGGGTGCTGGAGGACGGCACCAAACTGGATCCGTTCCGCATGACGCGCGTGGGCGACACGCTGTACGGGCGCGGCACCATCGACGACAAGGGCTCGATCGCCGCGGTCATGTATGCCATGAAGACCGTCAAGGAAAGCGGCGTGCCGCTGGAGCGCACCATCCGCCTGATGATCGAGACCACCGAGGAAACCGGCGGCGACGGCATGAAGTACTACCGCCAGCACACCACCCTGCCCGAGTACAACGTCGTGCTCGACAGCAAATACCCCGCGGTGGTGGCGGAGAAAGGCGCGGGCACACTGACCGTGTCCTTCGGCATCAAGGCAGCGGACGGCAAGAGCGCGCAGGGCAAGCCCGACTACAAGGGACCGGCCATCGTTGCCATGCGCGGCGCGGCCTCGGCCAACGCCATCCCCGAGACCGCCACCGCGCGCATTGCCGGCGGCGATGCTGCCGCCGTGGCTGCCACGCTGGAACAGGCGCGCGCTGAATTCCTGCACCGCCACACCCCGCGCGGCAAGTTCTCCATCGAAGTGAAGCGCGCCGGCAACGACGTGGAAGTCAAGGTCACCGGCGTCTCGGCGCACGGATCGCGCCCGGAGGAAGGGGTCAACCCGCTGCCGCGGCTGGCGCTGTTCCTGCAGGCCAGCGGCGTGCAATTTGCCGAGAACCATTACCTGAACGCGGTCCGCTACCTGAACGACCTGTACGGGCTGGACTACCTCGGCACCAGGATGGAGGTGGCCTACCGCGACCCGTTCATGGGCCCGCTGACCATGTCGCCCACGCTGGTGCGCGAGCGCGGCGAATACGTCGACGTGGTCACCAACGTGCGCATGCCGCGCGGCCGCACCCCGGATGAGCTGGGCGGCAAGATCACCAAGCGTATTTTCGGCTGGGCCGCCACCCATGGCCCGGTCGAGATCAAGTACGACCAGGGCAACTGGATGGCGCGTGATCCCAAGGGCGCGTGGCTGTCCACGCTGCTGAACATCTTTGGCGATACCACCGGGCTGGAAGCCAAGCCGGTTTCCACCGCCGGCAGCACCACCGCCAAGCTGATGCCCAATGCCATCAACTTCGGGCCGGCCATGCCGGGCAAGAAGTACACCGCGCACAATGCGCGCGAGTACAAGGAAGTTGCCGACCTGAACCTGGATATGCAGATGTTCACTGAGATGCTGGTGCGGATCGGGAACCTGGACAAGATGCAGTAAGGCTGTTCTACCAAGTCCGATTGTTCGCCCCCCTCTCCCACGCGCGGGAGAGGGAGCTGGCTTGCGGTGTTCAGCGAATATCGCCGTACTGATACCCAACAGCCTTACAACCCCAGTTCACTCAACCCCGCATGTTCATCCGGCCGCCGGCCCAGTGGCCAGTGGAACTTGCGGTCCGCCGCCTTCATCGGCGCATCGTTGATGCAGGCATAGCGCCTGCGCATCAGCCCCGCCTCATCGAACTCCCAGTTCTCATTGCCGTATGACCGGTACCAGTTGCCGGAATCGTCGTGCCATTCGTAGGCAAAGCGCACGGCGATGCGGTTGCCGTCGTGCGCCCACAGCTCCTTGATCAGCCGGTAATCCAGCTCCTTCTGCCACTTGCGCTGCAGGAAGGCGACGATGTCGGCGCGGCCGTTGACGAATTCCGCACGGTTGCGCCAGGCGCTGTCGACCGTATAGGCCAGCGCCACGCGCTCGGGGTCACGGCTGTTCCAGCCGTCCTCGGCTGCACGGACCTTGGCAATGGCGGATTCACGGGTGAATGGGGGCAACGGCGGACGGATTTCGGCTTGTGCGGACATGCGGAGACTCCTTTGCTGAAACAGGGTGGATCAGGTGGGAAGAACAGCCTGCTCGTTATGATACAGACCTGTATCATTATTGATAGACAGATCTGTCTTGTCAAGGCAGGCTGTCGGGCAGAATTCAAAAGCAAGACCCGGAGTGCGAGGCGCACGCGGGCGGCCTAAAGTTGGCACCATGCAAGCGAGAGACAGGGGACCCGCGGTGAGCATCAGCCAGATACAACGCCCCGAAATGGCCGTGGCAGGGCCGCGCAGGCCAATACCGCCGGCGCGCGGCACGGCGCGGGGGCGTGGGCACGGAGCCGATATCGCCACCCGCGTCGATGGCACCGACTGGGCGGCCATTGCACGCGAACTCGACGACTACGGCTGCGCCGCGATCCGCGGCCTGCTGTCGGCAGCCGAATGCGACGCGCTTGCCGACGGCTATGCGCAGGACGCGCTGTACCGCTCTCGCATCGAGATGCGCCGGCACGGTTTTGGCCAGGGCGAGTACAAGTACTTCCGCTACCCCCTGCCCGACACCGTGGCCGCATTGCGCACGGCGCTGTATCCGCGCCTGGTGCCGGTGGCCAACCGCTGGAACGCCGCCATGGGCATCGATGTGCGTTATCCCGCCGCGCACGCCGACTATCTTGCCCGCTGCCACGACGCCGGCCAGTTGCGCCCGACGCCATTGCTGCTGCGCTACGGCCCGGGCGACTACAACTGCCTGCACCAGGACCTGTATGGCGAGCACGTATTCCCGCTGCAGGTCGCCATCCTGCTGTCCGAGCCGGGCCGCGACTTTACCGGCGGAGAGTTCGTGATGACCGAGCAGCGGCCGCGCATGCAGTCGCGGGCCGAGGTGGTGACGCTGCACCAGGGCGACGCGGTGGTATTCGCCGTCAGCCAGCGCCCGGTGCAGGGCAGCCGCGGCAGCTACCGCGTGAACCTGCGGCACGGCGTCAGCCGGCTGCACGCGGGCCAGCGCTACACGCTGGGCATCATCTTCCACGACGCCACGTGAGGTATTCCATGACCCGTTCCACACAGCAACCGGAAGCCAGCACCATCGAACGCGACCCGCGCTGGGCCCGCGTGCTGGCGCGCGATCCGGGCGCCGACGGTGCCTTTGTCTATGCGGTCAAGACCACCGGCGTGTACTGCCTGCCGAGCAGCCCGTCGCGCCTGCCGCATCCGGCCAATGTCGAGTTCTTCGACAACGCCGCCGCCGCCGAAGCCGCCGGTTACCGGCCCAGCCGCCGTGCCGCCGCGCCTGCGCTGGCGGCCCAGCATGCAGCCATCGTGGCCGACGCCTGCCGCCGCATCAAGGCCGCCGACACCCTGCCCACGCTGCCCGAACTGGCCAGTGCGGCGGGCGTCAGCCCCTATCACTTCCACCGCCTCTTCAAGGCCGCCACCGGCCTGACGCCGCGCGCCTATGCCGCCGCGCATCGCGCCAGGAAGCTGCGTGAGCAACTGGGCACCAGCGACTCCGTGACCGAGGCGATCTACGACGCCGGCTTCGGCTCCAACAGCCGCTTCTACGAGACCTCGGACGCGGTGCTGGGCATGACCCCGACGCGCTACCGCGCGGGTGGGGCTGACACCGATATCCGCTTTGCCATCGGCCAGTGCTCGCTGGGCGCGATCCTGGTGGCCCAGAGCGAGCGCGGTGTCTGCGCGATCCTGCTGGGCGACGATCCGCAAACGCTGGTGCAGGACCTGCAGGACCAGTTCCCGCGCGCCAACCTGATCGGCGGCGATGCGCAGTTCGAGCAACTGGTGGCGCAAGTGGTGGGCTTTATCGAGGCACCGTCTATCGGCCTGGCGCTGCCGCTGGATGTGCGCGGCACCGCGTTCCAGCAGCGTGTATGGCAGGCCCTGCAGGAGATCCCTGCGGGCAGCACCGCCAGCTATGCCGAGATCGCGGCCCGCATCGGCGCGCCGCGTGCGGTGCGCGCGGTGGCGCAGGCCTGCGCCGCCAACCACCTGGCGGTGGCCATTCCCTGCCATCGCGTGGTGCGCAGCGACGGCAACCTGTCGGGCTACCGCTGGGGCGTGGCGCGCAAGCGCGAACTGCTGGAGCGCGAGGCGCAAGCCTGAGTGGCGCGCGCTCAGCGCGCCACGGCTGCCTGCACCCGAGCCAGGTAGTCGTGGATCTGCGCCACCACCGCCGCGCCCTCACCCACCGCCGCGGCGACCCGCTTGGTCGACCCCGCCCGCACATCGCCGATGGCAAACACGCCCGGCACGCTGGTCTGCAGCGGATACGGCACCGCCGACGCGCAGCCAAGCTCGCCGCCGCCGGTGCGCACGAAGCCCTTGTCATCGACCTCGACGTTGCAGGTGCGCAGCCACGAGGCATTGGGATCGGCGCCGATGAACAGGAACAGGTGCCGCACGTCCATCGTGACCGGGGCCGGGCTTTCCGCCCGGCATTCGTAGCGCACCGAACTGAGCCACCCTTCCCCCGCCAGCGCGCTGATCTGCGCGTGCGTGTGCAGCGTGATATTGGGCAGCGAACCGATGCGGTCGATCAGGTAGCGCGACATGGTGGCGGCCAGCCCCGGCCCGCGCACCAGCATATGCACGTGTGCCGCGTGCGAGGCCAGGTAGACCGCTGCCTGCCCGGCCGAATTGCCGCCGCCCACCAGCATCGCCGGCTCGTTCTTGCACAGCTTGGCCTCCACCGGCGAAGCCCAGTAGTACACGCCGCGACCTTCAAAGTGCTCCAGCGCGGCGATGTCCGGGCGCCGGTACTGCGCGCCGGTGGCAATCACCACGGTGTGGGTCGGAATCATGCGGCCATCGGCCAGCTCCAGCCGGATCGGGTCCGCGCCGCAATGCAATGCCTTGACCTCCAGCGGGATGGCGATATGCGCGCCAAACTTCAGCGCCTGCACGAACGCGCGCCCGGCCAGCGCCTGCCCGGAGATGCCGGTGGGAAAGCCAAGATAGTTCTCGATCCGGGCACTCGCGCCCGCCTGCCCGCCCGGCGAGCGGCAATCGATCACCGCCACCGACAAGCCTTCGGACGCGGCATACACGGCCGTGGCCAGCCCGGCCGGCCCGGCGCCGACCACCACCACGTCATAGACATGGGCCGGATCGAACTCCGGCAACAGCCCCAGGCACGAAGCCAGCTGCCCTTCGTCCGGCGCGCGCAGCACGCGGCCGTCGGCGCAGATCACCAGCGGGAAGTCGCTGGCGGGCGCGTTGGCATAATCGAGCAGCAATGAGCAGTCACGTTCCGCGTCGATATCGATGACCGTATGCGGGTAGCCGTTGCGCCGCAGGAAGGCCTGCAGTGCCACCAGTTGCGGCTCGGTACCGTGGCCGACCAGCACCGGCCCGCTGCCGAATTCGATCAGCCCCACGCGGCGCAGGATCAGCGCGCGCATGATGCGCTCGCCCAGTTCGGCCTCGGCCACCAGCAGGGCACGCAGCCGCTCGGGTGTGATTGAATAGCCCTGGGTATCGGTCACTGCCACGCCGTCGACCAGCGCCGGGCGGCCGCTGAGCGTGCCGACCTCGGCCAGGAAGTGGCCGGGTCCCTGCTCGGTGATCTGGTGTTCGCGGCCCAGGCCGTCGCGCCGCATCAGGCGCACGCGGCCGCTGCCGATCAGGTACATGCCCCGGCCCGTCTCGCCGATGGCAAAGAGCTTCTCGCCCGCGCGCCAGCTCTGTGGCGTGCCAAAGCGCCGCACGCGCGCCATGTCGTCGGCGCTGAGTTGCGGGAACATCTGGTGCCAGCGTGACTCAAGCGTGGAATACGGCGCTTCCAGGCCGCCACCAGCTTCCGGGCCGGTGTCCTCATCCGGTGCCATTGCCTCCGACTGCGAAATCGCCATGCTCCCTCCCCGTCTGGACCCGCGCCTGCCCTGGCGCATCTTCCCGGTTGCCGCCGCGCGGCCTATCGATAGTAGACCGCGGCGCGCAGAATGCGAGGATCGCACGGCGCAGTTGCGGATTGCGCCGGCTTGGGATTGAATGAGCGCCTCGGCGTGTCGGCATTCGCCGTCACCTTCAGCAAAAAACCAGTCTTGATGCAATCCAACCATGATTCCGACGCCAGCCAGACTGGCGACCGTCCCGCCCGTCCGGCATTGCGCCCCCTGACGCCTGTCGAAGGCCGCGTGCTCGGCGTGCTGGTCGAAAAACAGCACACCGTGCCCGATACCTACCCGCTGTCGCTCAATGCGCTGGTCTCGGGCTGCAACCAGAAGACCGCCCGCGCCCCGGTGATGAACGTCAGCGAGGCCGAGATCCTTGAAGCCATCGACGGCCTCAAGGGCCTGAGCCTGGTCTTTGAAGGCAGCAGCAGCCGCGTGCCGCGCTTCGAACACAATATGCAGCGCGTGCTAGCCGTGCCCAGCCAGTCCGTCGCGCTGCTGGCGCTGCTGCTGCTGCGCGGCCCGCAGACCGCAGCGGAGCTGCGCCTGAATACCGCGCGCCTGCACGGCTTTGCCGATATCTCGTCGGTCGAGGCCTTCCTTGACGAACTGGCCAGCCATGCGCCGCCCTTTGTCGTCCGGCTGCCGCGCGCGCCGGGCGCACGCGAAAATCGCTGGATGCACCTGCTGAGCGGCGAAGTGAGCGCCGCAGCGGATGCCGACGATGCCGAACGCACCACCGGCGGCGCCACCGCCTCGCCGGGCGAGCTCGAACAGCTGCGCGCCGAGCAGCAGGCCCTGACCGAGAAGGTGGCGAAGCTGCAAAGCCTGGTCGAACACATGGCCGGGCAACTTGGCATCCCCGTCGACGAGTTTCTCGACTGACACCCCGCCTGCGCCATACCTGACGGTACCGAACACCCCGCTGCCAGACAGCATTGGTGGTTGGTGGATATTGTAGGCGGTTAATTGCGTTATTAGCTTGCGAAGGCGGAGCCACAGACTCAGACCGTAGCGCGGCAGACGACTTGCCGTTCGACCTGCCCGATGGCCCGGATGTCGCCTATGCTTTGCTCAGGACCGCAGACTGGACAGGGAGACCGGCGCAGACATGGACAAGACAGCCTTCGTATTTGCCGGCGGCGGCAGCCTGGGTGCGATCCAGGTCGGCATGCTGCGCGAACTGGTGGCGTGGGGCGTGATGCCCGATATCGTGATCGGCGCCTCGGCCGGCGCCATCAACGGCGCCTACTTTGCCTGCAATCCGGGCGTGGCCGGCGCCGGCCGGCTTGACGCGCTGTGGCGCGGCATCCGGCGTTCGGACATCCTGCCGTGGAGCTGGCGCAGCGTCTGGAGCATGTTCGGCGGCAACCGCGGCCACCTGGTCGAGGCGGCCGGGCTGCGCGCGCTGCTGGCGCAGCACTTCGGGCCGCGGCGGCTGGAGGCAGCGGAACTGCAGCTGCATGTGGTGGCGACCGACATGCAAAGCGGCGACGAGGTCTTGCTGTCCAGCGGCAGCATCGTCGACGCGGTGCTGGCCAGCGCGGCCATCCCCGGCGTGTTCCCGCCGGTACAGTTCGAGGGCCGCACGCTGATCGACGGCGGCGTGGCCAACAACACCCCGGTATCCACCGCGGTCGCACTGGGTGCCACGCGCGTGATCGTGCTTCCCGCGGGCTTCACCTGTGCTGAGCGCCGCCCGCCGCGCGGCGCGCTGGAGCATGCGTTCAACGCGCTCTCGCTGCTGGTGGCGCGCCAGCTCGTGCACGACCTGCAGCACTTCGCCGACCGCGCGCAGATCAGCGTGGTGCCACCGCTGTGCCCGCTCGACATCTCGCCCTACGACTACTCCAAATGCGGCGAACTGATCGACCGCGCCGCGGCCACCACCGCGCAGTGGCTGCAAGGCAAGGGGCTGGACAGCCAGCGCATACCTAGCGCGCTGGCGCCGCATTCGCACGACGAAGCGGCGCCTAGCTGCAGCGCCGACATCCCGGCGTCGGCGCCCCACTGAAGCGGCTGAGCACGGGTTGGAAGTACACGAACGGATTGTGCCGCGACGCATACTGGTCGCCCTTGTACCGGCCCTTGTCGACGCGGACCAAGGCCTGCCCACGCTGCCCGCGCGCCAGGCTGCCCTCTGGCCATTGCTACAATCCGACAGATGTCCACCCAAGCCGAACGCAGCGCCAGCACCCGCCAGTCCCTAATCGACGCCGCCGCGGCCTTGCTCATCGAGCAAGGCTATGCGGCCTTTTCAGAAGCGCGCGTGTGCGAGCTGGCCGGCAGCAGCCGCGGCTCCCTGCGGCACCATTTCCCCGAAGGCCGCTATGACCTGCTGCCAGCCATGCTCACCTGGCTGCTGGAGCGCGAGGCGGCGCGCCTGGCCGCGCTGGGCCCGCTCAGCCCTTCGCTGCGCCTGCACCTGATGCTGCATGTCCTGGCGACCCGCCCACAGCGGCATACCTCGCTGGCCATACTGGAGGTGTGGATGGCAACGCGTGGCGACGCGCGCCTGGCCACGGCCGTGCGTGCGCCGCTGGAGGCCGTGCCGCAGATGCTGTTCGGCCAGCCGCCGGACGCGCCGCCAGAGCCGGAATGGCTGGCGCTGCGCTGTTTCCTGCACGGCGCCACGCTGCACAGCTTTGCACCGGACTATGACGGCCAGGACTTGTCCGCAGCGGTGCGCTGGCTGATGGCGCGCCTGCCGGCCCCGGCCGGGCTGGACGCCTTGCTGGCGCGCATGCACGCGGACTGGTTGTGAAGCGCCGGATCAGGGCAGCCGCGCCAGCAACCGGTCGCCCAGCGTAGGCGGCAGCGCCAGGCGCCCTGCCTTGCCAGGCGCCGCGGCATCGAAGACCACGGCCTGGCCGTCCCAACTGAGCCGCACCGGCCCGCTGCTGTTGAAGGTGCGCTGGGCCAGCACGCGGTTGCGCTCCACGCCGTAGATGCGCAGCAACACCCGCTCCCGGCCCAGATAGCAGTATTCCGCTGCGTACCGCGCAGCAGCATCCAACGACGGCAGGTGCCGGCAGTTATGCGCGCCGGCCCGCTCCCAGGCGCCGTGGCCATAGGCAATGGCGGTCCAGATACCACCGAGCGCCAGCAGCCGCCCCGCGGTGACCCGTGCCAGCCGCTGCGCGCGGGCCTTGCGCCCGTCCGGGGTGGCCAACACGTGCGACACCACGCGATACACCGCCAACCCCAGCAGCAGCATCGTCACCGCCGCCAGGTGGAAATAGAACGCCGAATCCGGCATTGACGCCATGATCTGACCCATGCCCGCTCCCGGAAAATATCGTCAAACTACCGTCCCGCCGAAATTAAAATCTGGCGCCCGTGCCGTCATATAAATCCGCACCGCATTAATCGGCGCCATTAATTCCAGAATATTGAAAATCGCCGCCCTGATATATCCGAGCATAATCAACCGACCTCACCGGGCCAATCCGGTGTATTCCCGCACCGGACCTGCCGGCGACCGCCGCGGTCTTATTTTTCTGATGGCAGCGCCGCGAGCAGGATGAGCAGCCGCGCTACCGTAGGCGCCACGATCGCGGCCAGCGCAGCAGCGTTGGCGGAATCGCCGTCGCCGGCGGCGTGCTCCAGGCGCTGGGCGAAAGCACGCAAGCCGTGGCAGCCGACGTAGTGGGCAGATGCCTTGAGCCGGTGGGCGACGCTGCGCACCGTGTCGAGCGCACCGTCCGGAGGGCGGCCCGCGCCAGCGCCCGCCATGGTGCCATCCCTGGCTGATAGGCCTGTTGCCTCGCCCGAGGCACCTGCCCTGCAACCAGCCCCGCCACCGGCGATCCGCACGCCAGCGCCCCGCAGCGCCCCACCACCGCACGCAAGGCCACAGGCGCATTGGCAGGTGCTGGGGTGGACGACCGGACTGCTCTGCCTGCTGACGACATGCCTGCTGGCATGGATCTTCGTGCTGTATCGCGAGGTGCGCCGGCGCCGGGCCGCGGAGATTGCGCTGAAGGACAACATCGCGATCCAGTCGGCGCTGCTCGACGGCATTCCCCAGCCCGTCTACCTGCGCGATGCCTCGCTGCGGCTCATCACCTGCACGTCGACCTGACCGAACGCCACGACATGCTGGCCGAGCTGGCGCACGCCAAGACCGAAGCCGAGGCCGCCAACCGCGCCAAGTCCACCTTCCTGGCCTCGGTCAGCCATGAGATCCGCACCCCGATGAACGCCGTCACCGGCATGCTGGAGCTGACCCTGGCGCGCTGCCAGCTGGCCGAGCAGGAACGCCTGCAGCTGGTCACCGCGCACAAGTCGGCGCTGGGCCTGCAGGCGCTGATCGACGACATCCTGGACCTGTCCAAGATGGAGGCCGGCAAGTTCAGCATCCACCCGGCACCCGTTTCGCTGCCCGGGCTGGTCAAGGATACGCTGCTGATCTTCGGTCCGGTGGCGGCGCAGAAGGGCCTGCCACTGACCAGCGGCATCGGCGCCGCCGTCGCGCCACTGCACCAGGTCGATGCGCTGCGTTTCCGTCAGATCATGGCCAACCTGGTGTCCAACGCGGTGCGCTTCACCGACAGCGGCACGATCCATGTCAGGCTTGACGCGCTGGCGCCTCGCGACGGCGTGCAGCAGGTCATGCTGACCGTCTCCGACACCGGCATCGGGATTCCCGCCGACGCGCAGGCGCGGATGTTTGAACCCTTCGAACAGGTGCATGACCGCACCCGCCCCCATGCCGGCGGCACCGGGCTGGGGCTGGCAATCTGCCAGCGCCTGGCCAGCGCGATGGGAGGCCAGATCTCGCTGTCCAGCCAGCCGGGCCAGGGCACGCGCGTCATGGTGACGCTGCCGCTGACGCTTGCCGTCGCCACGGAACTGCCCGAGCCGGTGCCGCCGCCCACGGCGGGCTGCGCACGGCGCCGGGTCAACGTCCTGGTGGTCGAGGACCATGCGCCCAACCGGTTGCTGCTGCAGCGCCAGCTGGAACACCTGGGCCACCGCGTAAGCACCGCCTGTGATGGCCGCGAAGCGCTGGCCAGGCAGGACCAGGCCAGCTTCGACGTGATCGGGTGCGACTGCGCCATGCCGGTCATGGACGCCTGGCATTCGCACGGGCGGTGCGCGCGCGCAAGGATGCCTGCGGCGGCGTGCCGGCGATCGGCTGCACGGCGAGCGCCGTCGCGGCGGACCACGCCGCGGCACTGGCGGCGGGCATGAATGCCGTGATCGTCAAGCCGGTTGGCCTGCAGGTGCTGGATGCGGCGGTGGCAAAAGCCTGCGCCAGTGGCTGCCGGGCGCGCAGGGTGGCCGTGCCAGTGCAGGCCAGCACGCCCGATCGCCAGGCCGGCACGCGTGACGAGGCCGCCCACTGCGGCGTCAAGCCCGGCTCGCGGTCCGTCATGGTGCGCATGTGTGCCGGGCGATGAACGTGCAGTGCGACCGCCTCGACCAGCCGGAAGACTAAGCCCGCTCAGGCCTCCAGCGGCACCGCGCTGGTGCACTTGATCTCGTCCAGGCACACGCTGGACTTCACGCCGCTGACACCCGGGATACGCATCAGCGTATCGAGCAGGAAGTCAGACAGCGACTTCAGGTCCTTGGCGACCACCTTCAGCACGTAGTCGATATCCCCGGTCACCGAGAAGCATTCCTGGATCTGTGCCAGCTCCGCCACCAGGCGCTTGAAGTTGGACAGGTCGCGGATATGCCCGCGCTCCATCGTCACATGGATAAAGGCCACCACGCCAAAGCCCAGCGCCGCCGCATCCAGCCGCGCCTCGTAGCGCTTGACCAGCCCGGCCTCTTCCAGGCGGCGGTGGCGCCGCAAAGTCTGCGCCGGCGACAGCGCGATGGCCTCGGCCAGTTCCAGGTTGGAAGCCCGCCCCTGCTCCTGCAACACCCCCAGCAAGCGGCGATCGGTACGGTCCAGCTCGATCGATTGCACTTTGATTTCCTCATATCAGCGATTCACGCAATCAGATTTCATAATCTAGGGTTTCCCTGCCTGTTTTACGAAATCCAATTTTGCCGTCCGGAATATACACTGCATCCCAAGCAAGCGCACTACAGGCATGTCCTGTAAGAGGTTCCGCCGAGCCGACTGACACCGGCACGACCCCGCCGCCAAGTGCCGCCGCCACAATATTATTTCCCGCCCCTTTAGTGAGAAAGCCATGGCCGACCTGTTTGACAACCCGATGCAGCTGATGGGCTTCGAATTCGTGGAATTCGCCTCGCCCACCCCCAACGTGCTTGAGCCGCTGTTCGAGCAGATGGGCTTTACGCTGGTGGCAAAGCACCGCTCCAAGGACGTGGTGCTGTACCGCCAGGGCGAAGTGAACTTCATCGTCAACCGCGAGCCGCACAGCCACGCCGCCTACTTTGCCGCCGAACACGGCCCGAGCGCCTGCGGCATGGCTTTCCGCGTCAAGGATTCGCACAAGGCCTACGCCCGCGCGCTGGAACTGGGTGCACAGCCGGTGGAGATCCCGACCGGCCCGATGGAACTGCGCCTGCCCGCGATCAAGGGCATCGGCGGCGCGCCGCTGTACCTGATCGACCGTTTCGAGGAAGGCAAGTCGATCTATGACATCGACTTCGAATTCATCGAAGGCGTCGACCGCCACCCGGTCGGCCACGGCCTCAAGCTGATCGACCACCTGACCCACAACGTCTACCGTGGCCGCATGGCTTATTGGGCCAATTTCTACGAAAAGCTGTTCAACTTCCGCGAAATCCGCTACTTCGACATCCAGGGCGAATACACCGGCCTGACCTCCAAGGCGATGACCGCGCCGGATGGTAAAATCCGCATCCCGCTGAACGAGGAATCGTCCAAGGGCGCCGGGCAGATCGAAGAGTTCCTGATGGCCTTCAACGGCGAGGGTATCCAGCATATCGCCTTCCTGACCGACAACCTGATCGAGGTCATCGACCGCCTGCAACTGGCAGGCGTGCCGCTGATGACCGCGCCGAACGACTACTACTACGAAGCACTGGACAAGCGCCTGCCCGGCCACGGCCAGCCTGTGGAGCAACTGAAGTCGCGCGGCATCCTGCTGGACGGCACCACCGAAGGCGGCAAGCCTCGCCTGCTGCTGCAGATCTTCTCCAAGACCGCGCTCGGCCCGGTGTTCTTCGAGTTCATCCAGCGCCGCGGCGACGAAGGCTTCGGCGAAGGCAACTTCAAGGCCCTGTTCGAGTCGCTGGAACGCGACCAGATCGAACGCGGCACGCTCAAGGTCGAGGCCTGACCGGCATCGGCCTTCCCTGACCGGCAGCCCTTGACGGGCACAGCCGGGTCCGGAAACGCGCACACCACCTTCGCGGCAGTCACCCTGCCGCGCGGGTGGTGACGTCCCCCAGGCCCAAGCGTTCGACTCAATACAAGCCAGAAACGCGGGCCCGCATTCCATGAGAATGGGTAGAGGAAACAACTGAATGCATGCAAGCAGCAATGACGGCACGCTCAAGCGCGGCCTGAAGAACCGGCATATCCAGCTGATCGCGCTGGGTGGCGCCATCGGCACCGGCCTTTTCCTGGGCATCGCCCAGACCATTAAGATGGCGGGCCCCTCGGTCCTGCTGGGCTATGCGATCGCCGGCATCGTGGCGTTCTTCATCATGCGCCAGCTGGGCGAGATGGTGGTGGACGAGCCCGTTGCCGGCTCGTTCAGCTACTTCGCCGACAAATACTGCGGCCACTTCGCCGGCTTCCTGTCGGGCTGGAACTACTGGGTGCTGTACATCCTGGTGAGCATGGCCGAGCTTTCGGCCGTTGGCATCTACGTGCAGTACTGGTGGCCCGAGATCCCGACCTGGGTCTCGGCGCTGGCCTTCTTCGTGATCATCAACGCGATCAACCTGTCGAGCGTGAAATCCTTCGGCGAGATGGAGTTCTGGTTCTCGATCATCAAGGTCGCGGCCATCATCGGCATGATCGGCTTCGGCGGCTACCTGCTGGCGTCCGGCAATGCCGGCCCGCAAGCGAGCGTGGCCAACCTGTGGCAGCACGGCGGCTTCTTCCCCAACGGCATGGGCGGCCTGGTGATGGCCATGGCGGTGATCATGTTCTCGTTCGGCGGGCTGGAGCTGGTGGGCATCACCGCGGCCGAGGCGGATTCGCCCGAGAAGACCATCCCCAAGGCCACCAACCAGGTGATCTACCGCATCCTGATCTTCTACGTGGGCGCGCTGGCAGTGCTGCTGTCGCTGTACCCGTGGGAGAACGTGGTCACCGGCGGCAGCCCGTTCGTGCTGATCTTCCACGCGCTGAACAGCAACTGGGTGGCCAATGTGCTGAACGTGGTGGTGCTGACTGCGGCGCTGTCGGTCTACAACAGCGGCGTGTACTGCAACAGCCGCATGCTGTACGGCCTGGCCCAGCAAGGCAACGCCCCCAAGGCGCTGCTCAAGGTCAACCAGCGCGGCATTCCGCTGACGGCACTGGCGTTCTCGGCCGTGGCCACCGCGGCCTGCGTGGTGATCAACTACTTCATGCCCGGCAAGGCGTTTGAGATGCTGATGGGCCTGGTGGTGTCGGCGCTCATCATCAACTGGGCGATGATCAGCCTGATCCACCTGAAGTTCCGCGCCGACAAGCGCCGCGCGGGCCAGGCCACGAAGTTCCAGAGCTGGGGCTATCCGCTCACCAACTACCTGTGCCTGGTGTTCCTGGCCGGCATCCTGGTGGTGATGTACCTGACGCCTGGCCTGCGCCTCTCGGTCTACCTGATCCCGGTGTGGCTGGTGGTGCTCGGCGTGAGCTACCTGGTGCGCCAGAAAAACGCGGCCGCCGCGCTGCAAAGCGGCGTGGCCGCCCAGCAACTGCGCTGAGCGGCAAGGCGGCGCCTGCAGGCTGCGGGCGCCGCCGGTTAGAATTCAGGCTGCGCGACGCCCCCTGCGCCGCGGCAGCTGCCCCCCGACCCAATTCCATCGCACCCCATGTTTGCACACATCGAGGCATTTCCCGGCGATCCGATCCTCTCGCTCAACGAGGACTTCCAGCGCGACCCGCGTACCGACAAGGTCAACCTGAGCATCGGCATCTACTTTGACGACGAGGGCCGCCTGCCGGTGATGCAGGCCGTGGCCAAGGCCGAAGCCGCGCTGCTGGCCGACATGGGCCCGCGCCCCTACCTGCCGATGTCGGGCCTGGTGGCCTACCGCAACGCGGTGCAGGCGCTGGTGTTCGGCGAAGACTCGCCGGCGCGCGCCGCCGGCCGCATCGCCACGCTGCAGACGCTGGGCGGCTCGGGCGCGCTGCGCGTGGGCGCTGATTTCCTCAAGCGCTACTACCCGCAGGCGCAGGTGTGGATCAGCGATCCCAGCTGGGAAAACCACCGCGTGGTGTTCGAGCGCGCCGGCTTCACCGTCAATACCTACCCGTACTATGACGACGCCACCGGCGGCCTGAAGTTCGACGCGATGATGGACGCGCTGCGCGCCATCCCCGCGGGCAGCATCGTGCTGCTGCACGCCTGCTGCCACAACCCGACCGGCGTGGACCTGAACCAGGACCAGTGGCGCCAGCTGATCGCGCTGCTCAAGGCCAACCAGCTGCTGCCGTTTGTCGACATGGCCTACCAGGGCTTTGGCGCAGGCCTGGAAGACGACGCCTTCGCCATCCGCGAGCTGGTGGCGCAGGATGTGCCCTGTCTGGTGGCCAACTCGTTCTCGAAGAACTTCTCGCTGTACGGCGAGCGCTGCGGCGGCCTGAGCGTGTTCTGCAACACCGCCGGCGAAGCCGCCAACGTGCTGGGCCAGCTGACCGGCGCGGTGCGCGCCAACTACAGCAACCCGCCCACGCACGGCGCGCGCGTGGTGGCCAAGGTGCTGACCACGCCCGAGCTGCGCCAGCTGTGGGAAGAAGAACTGGCCCAGATGTGCAACCGCATCGCGCGCATGCGCGAGGCGATCCACCACAACCTGCGCGACCATGTCAGCGGCGAGGCCCTGTCGCGCTACCTGACCCAGCGCGGCATGTTCACCTACACCGGCCTCACCGCCGACCAGGCCGAGCGCCTGCGCGAGCAGCACGGCGTGTACCTGCTGCGCTCGGGCCGCATGTGCGTGGCCGGGCTGAACGAGCGCAATGTCGGCATCGTGGCCAAGGCCATCGGGAGTGTGCTGCAGGGCTAAACCTGACGGCAGACGGCATTACCAGGCGGCGCCTTCGGGCGCCGTTTTTTTTGCGGCGCATGGGACGCGCCAGCGTAATTTCTACAAACGCCGTGGAGTTTTTGACTTTCCAGCCACGGCTTCCCCTGGCTTTCCTCAGGCCATCGCCACGGCCATCCCCGGCACTGAACTTGCAGCCTTCCTGCATCCCAGGCGCCGTCCCCCACCGTGCCGGAGTCCCCACAGAAGGCCCGCAAATGTCCGAAGACAAGGCCCCCGCCCAGTGCAGCACCGCCCTGCCCCCCGGCGCCGCTGCCCGCCCGGTCACGCTGCATATCAACGGCAAGCCCTGCACGCTGCAGCTGGAGCCCCGCTGCACGCTGCTTGACGCGCTGCGCGAAGTGATCCACCTGACCGGCGCCAAGAAGGGCTGCGACCGCGGCCAGTGCGGCGCCTGCACGGTGCTGGTTGACGGGCGGCGCATCAACGCCTGCCTGACGCTGGCGGTGATGCAGGAAGGCCGCCAGATCACCACCATCGAAGGCCTGGCCAGCGGCGACACGCTGCATCCGATGCAGGCCGCCTTCATCGCGCACGACGCGCTGCAGTGCGGCTTCTGCACGCCCGGCCAGATCTGCTCTGCGGTGGGCATGCTGGCCGAGGCGCAGGCCGGTGAGGCGAGCGCGGTCCAGTCGCTGCGCCCGGCGGCCCTGCCGCTCAGCGACGATGAAATCCGCGAGCGCATGAGCGGCAACCTGTGCCGCTGCGGCGCCTACCCCAATATCGTTGCCGCGGTCCGCGAGGTCTGCAACCGGCACGGCAGCCGCTGAGGACCGGGCATGAATCCTTTTTCCTATGAACGGCCCGAGTCTGTCGACGACGCCATGCGCCTGGGCGGCCAGCCGGGGGCGCGCTATGTCGCCGGTGGCACCAACCTGCTCGACCTGGTCAAGGCCGGCGTGGAAGCGCCACGGCTGCTGGTAGATGTCAGCCGGCTGCCGCTGGCCCAGGTGGCAGCGCTGCCCGACCGCGGCCTGCGCATCGGCGCGATGGTCAGCAACACTGATGCGGCCAACCACCCACTGGTGCGCGAACGCTATCCGCTGCTGGCGCAAGCGCTGCTGGCGGGCGCCTGCGGGCAACTGCGCAATATGGCCACGGTGGGCGGCAACCTGCTGCAGCGCACGCGCTGCCACTACTTCTACGATCCCGGCTTCCCCGCCTGCAACAAGCGCAAGCCCGGCTCCGGCTGCGGCGCGCGCGATGGCATCAACCGCATCCACGCCATCCTGGGCGCAAGCGAGCAATGCATCGCCGTGCATCCGTCCGATATGTGCGTGGCACTGGCCGCGCTGGAAGCCGTGGTCGTGGTACGCGCCACCACCGGCGAGCGCCGCATCCCCATGGGCGACTTCCACCGGCTGCCTGGCGACACGCCGCAATGCGACACCATGCTGGCGCCGGGCGAGCTGATCGTCGCCATCGACCTGCCGCCTTCGCCCTATGCCGCCCATGCCCACTACCTGAAGGTGCGCGACCGCGCCAGCTTTGCCTTTGCGCTGGTCTCGGTGGCCGCGGCGCTGGAAATCGACAGCAACACCGTGCGCAGCGCCCGCCTGGCGCTGGGCGGCGTGGCGCACAAGCCGTGGCGCGTGCCGGCGGCGGAGCGGGCCCTGGCGGGCCGTCCGCTGAGCGCGCACAGCGCCGCCGAAGCCGCGCGGCTGCTGCTTGATGGCGCGCATCCCTATGCCCACAACGCTTTCAAGGTGGGACTGGCGCAACGTGCCGTGCTGCGCGCGCTGCAGGTCGCCAGCCGGCCGCAAGGAGCCTCAGCATGAGCGTAACCGGGGCCCCCCTCGACCGTGTCGACGGCATCCCAAAGGTCACCGGCCGCGCCCGCTATACCGCCGACCATCCGCTGCAGGGCCTGGCCCATGCGGTGATGGTGACCAGCACCATCCCCTGCGGCGAGATCACGTCGATGGACACCGCCGCCTGTGAGCGCATGCCAGGCGTGCGGCTGGTGATGACACCCTTCAATGCACCGCACCTGCCCAAGGGCGGAAAGGCCGCCGCGGACATTGCCACGGCCAGGCACGTCATGAGCCTGCTGCAGGACACCGCCATCCACTACAACAACCAGCCCATCGCCGTGGTCGTGGCCGACACCCTGGAGCAAGCGCGCGACGCCGCCCGCTGCCTGCCGGTGCAATACCGGCGCGCCGACGCCGTGCTGGACTTTGCGCAGGCCCGCACACAGGCACGCAAACCCGACGAGGACGAGGACGGATCGGCCGACAGCCATCGCGGCGATCCTGACGCCGGCCTGCGCAGCGCCGCCGCCGTGGTCGACACGGTCTACACCACGCCGATGGAAAACCATAACCCGATGGAGCCGCACGCCACCATCGCCGTCTGGGACGGCGGCGAGTTGACGCTGTACGACGCGACGCAATACGTCACCGGCGTCCGCAAGGTCGCATCGGCCACGTTCGGCATTCCCATGGAGAAGGTTCGCGTGATCTGCCCATACGTAGGCGGCGGTTTCGGCTGCAAGGGCTCGGTATGGTCCCACGTGATGCTGGCCGCGATGGCGGCGCGGCAGGCGGGCTGCCCGGTGAAGCTGGTGGTGGACCGGACGCAGATGTTCGGCACCGTAGGCGCGCGGCCCCTGACTGAGCAGCATCTGGTCGCTGCCGCGGCACAGGACGGCGCGCTGAGCGCAATCCGCCACGATGTGACCGCCGGCACCTCGATGATCGAAGACTGGCTTGAATCCGCGGCGCTGATCACGCGCCGGCTCTATGCCTGCCCCAACCTGCAGACCAGCCAGCGGCTGGTCAAGCTGAACATCGGCACCCCCACTTTCATGCGGGCGCCGGGCGAAGCCACTGGCAGCTTTGCGCTGGAATGCGCGCTGGACGAGCTGGCGGAACAGCTCGGCATCGACCCGGTCGCGCTGCGCCTGCGCAACCACGCCGATACCGACCCTGAGAAGCAGTTGCCGTTTTCCAGCAAATCGCTGCGTGAATGTTATCGGGAGGCCGCCGAGCGCTTCGACTGGGCGCGCCGCAACCCCGAACCGCGTTCGATGCACGCCAACGGCAAGCTGGTGGGCCTGGGCATGGCCACCGCGACCTATCCCACCTATCGTTCGGGCGCCAGCGCGATGGTGCGCCTGCTGCCGGACGGCACCGCACTGGTACGCTCCGGCTCGCAAGACCTCGGCACGGGCACCTATACGGTCATGACGCAGGTCGCAGCCGACGCACTGGGGCTGCCGCCCGAGCGCGTGCGCTTTGAACTGGGCGACACGGCCTTCCCCGAGGCCCCGGTGTCGGGGGGCTCGCAGTCGGTCGCCAGCGTCGCGCCTGCCGTGCAGCAAGCAGCCGCGGCCGCGCGCGGGCAACTGATCCGGCAAGCCGTGGCGGACCCGGCCTCGCCGCTGTCGGGCGTGCCGGCGAAAGACGTGGAGATTGCCGACGGCTGGCTGCAACGCCGCTCCGATCCGACGCAGCGCGAACCCGTGTCCGCGCCGATCACCCGCGCAGGTGGCCACGCGATCGAAGCGCGGGCCAGCGCCAAGCCCGGCAAGGAGCGGAAGCAATACGCAATGCACGCCTTTGGCGCGGTCTTTGCAGAGGTCCATGTCGATCCAGACCTGGGCGAGATCCGCGTCCGCCGCATCGTCGCCAGCTACGGCGTGGGCCGGCTGCTGAACCGCAAGACCGCGCACAGCCAGCTCAAGGGCGGCATTATCTGGGGCATCGGCATGGCGCTGCATGAGAAGACCGAGCTGGATCCCGTCACCGGGCGCGTGGCCAATGCCAACCTGGCCGAGTACCACGTGCCGGTCAATGCCGACGTCGGCACCATCGACGTGACAGTGGTGGACGAGGACGATCCACATATCAACGCGCTGGGCACCAAGGGCATCGGCGAGATCGGCATCGTCGGCGTGGCCGCGGCCATCGCCAATGCCGTGTACCATGCCACCGGCCGGCGCGTACGGGACCTGCCGATTACGCTGGACAAGCTGCTGGACTGAGACCCGCCCAGGCCCCGGGTGGTTGCGCTGGCCGCCATCCAATGGAAAGATGTGGCCCACGGGCCCCGCGCCCGCAACCTGACTGCCCGCCTGGCGGGCTTGGAGGCTGCCGTGACCGAGCTCTACCCCAAGCGTCCGTCCTCGTGCATTGCCCTGCTGCTGGCCGCCGGCGCCGTCCTGGCCCCGGGCCTGGCCAGCGCCCAGACCCCGGCACCGCTGGCGGAATGGCAGTTCTCCGCCGGCATTCCGCTCCAGAAGCTGTTTGAAGACACCGTCCCCGACTGGCAAGTCCGGCTCGGCGCCGCGGCCATGGTGCGGCCGCGCTACGACGGCTCGTCGGAATACATCGTCATCGGCGGGCCCAGCATCGATATCCGCTACCGCGACCTGGCCTTTGCTTCGATCGGCGAAGGACTGGGCGTGAACCTGCTGCGGGGCAAGAACTGGCGCGCGGGGATCGCGCTGACCTACAACCTTGGACGGCGCGCAAAGGAGGATTCGCCGCACCTGGACGGCATGGGCAATATCAACCCGGCGCCGGAAGGCAAGCTGTTCGCGGAATACGCGGTCTCGAAGGAATTCCCGCTGGTGCTGCGCATCGACGCGCGCCGCAGCCTGGGCGGCAGCGACGGCTGGGTCGGCGATATCGGCGCCTATATGCCGCTGCCGGGCAGCTCCGAAAAATTCTTCTGGTTTGCCGGCCCCACCGTGACGCTGGCCGACTCGCGCTATATGAACGCCTGGTACGGCGTCAGCGACTCGCAGGCCCGCGCCGGGCGGCCCGCCTACCATGCGCGCGGCGGCATCAAGTCCTACGGCTTCGGCGTCAGCGCGGTGTGGTATTTCAACAAGCACTGGTTTGCCACCAGCGACATCGCGATCTCGCAGCTGGCCGGCGATGCGGCGGACAGCCCGATCACGCGCAAGTCGACCAACGGGGTCTTCGACCTGTCGATCAACTACGAATTCTGAGCCGGATCGTCAGCCGCGCCGTGCGGCTATCGCACAGTGGATGGCTGGCGTCCGCGATTTGGACGGTATTGCCCCGGAACCTCAATACTGCGTCCCGCATAATTGGCCGACCGGAATATCCGGCCGCAGCATCCCCGCCAGGGGATAGTCGAAGAAGCCAAGGAAGGAGATGTAGTTGAAGTCCAGCATCAAGCATCGCGTATCGCGCAGCGCGCGTTTAGCCGCCATGGCCATTGCCGGCCTGGCCGCCGCCCACACCGCCCCCACTGCCCTCGCCGCCGAAGCGTGGCCGGCCAAGCCGATCAAGGTAATCGTGCCTTACACGCCTGGCGGCTCCACCGACACCGTCTCGCGCGTCGTGTTCGAAAGAGTCTCGCAGCGGCTGGGCCAGCCGATCATCATCGAGAACAAACCCGGCGCCAACAGCACCCTGGGCGTCGGCGTGGCCGCGCGCTCGGCGCCGGACGGCTACACCTTCGTGTCGGTGCTGGCCGCCTACAGCGCGAACATGTCGCTGTATTCCAAGCTCAGCTACAAGCCCACGGACCTGGTGCCGGTGGCGGAAATGGCCGAGCTGCCGCTGTTCCTGTTCTCCAGCAAGAAGCTGCCGGTCAAGACCGTCGCCGAACTGGTCGACTACGGCAAGAAGCACCCCGACACGCTGACCTTCGGTTCCAGCGGCGTCGGCAGCTCCGCGCACCTGACGGGCGAGCGCCTGGCGATGGAATCGAAGCTCAAGCTGACCCACGTGCCGTACAACGGCAGCGCGCCGATCCTGCCCGCGCTAGTGTCCGGCGAAGTCTCCGTGGCCTTCGACCCGCTGCTGGTGCCGATGCCGCATGTGAAGTCGGGCAAGATCAATGTGCTGGCCGTGGCCTCCGCCAAGCGCTGGCCCGGCGAGCCCAACATCCCGACCATGGAAGAAGCAGGTTTCCCCGGCTTCGTGATGAGTTCGTGGACCGGGCTGATGGCGCCGGCTGGCACGCCGCAACCGATCGTGGCCCGCATGGCCAAGGAAATCGCCGCGGCCACGCGCAGCCCGGAGGTCACGAAGAAGCTGACCGACCTGGGATTTGTGCCGGTAGGCGGTACGCCTGAGGAGTTCCGCAAGCTGATCGAGCGCGATACTACGCGCTATGCGGAGATTGTTAAGGCGGGGAAGATTACGCTGGATTGAGGTTGCAGACCGCAATACATGCCCGGGTATAAACGTGGCGAGCTACCAGGCTCGCCATGTTTTTTTTGGATGGCGACTTCCGAGGTAAATGAAGGTCTCTTGTCGACTGAAAAGGAACGCTGCTTCGCTGGTTAATACTCAATAGGCTCTCGTGAACCCGCCATCGTGCAGCAGGTTCACGCCAGTCATGTGATCGGAGAAGGGGGATAACAAGACTTCGACCGCCAGGGCGACCTCCTCAGGCCTTCCATACTTTCGCAAGGGGATGTTCAATGTTTCCTCGGCTAACCGTTCAGAGAAGGTCACGCCAGCCTTGGTGGCGCGCAGGTCGATCGATGCCACATAGTCTGGGGTCAGGGTGCCACCGAGGGAGAGGGTATTGACGTGAATTCCTCGTTCGCCCATCGCGAAAGCGAGCGTCTTGGCCTGAGCCAGCCAGGCACAACGCAGGACATTGCTGGTGGCGTAGTTTCCAAGGGCTTGCACTGAGGTGATGGCAGAAATGATGACAATTTTTGCCCCGCGTCCTTGGGAAGGATCTGGCCGCATTGTGGAGATCGCGCTCTTAAGGAGTTCGAGGGGGCCGATAAAGTTGCTCTGGAACAATTGTCGCCACATGTCCGCCGGAGGCTGGCAATCGCCGGTGGGCCGCATTTGCGGGGGCATCAATACGACGCCGTCGAGAACGGTTCCGTCCGTCGCAAGCTCATGGGAAAAAGATGCGATAGAGGCATCACTGGACATGTCGACGGAGATCCAGCGATGTGACGGGAGGCCCGGCCTGTCCAGCGCCGCGCAAGCGGCTTGCAGCTTGCTAATGTCGCGCGCGGCAAGAATCAGCGAATAGCCTGAGTTCGCCAGCCGTAAGCAGACGGCGCTCCCGATGCCTCCGGTAGCACCCGTCACCAGGACTACCTTGCTTGTCTCGGACATGTCGCTCTCCTTCGGTAGCCTGGTGACAGGCTTGCCATGCCCACGCAGCACGCCAGACAGGCCGATTGGCAGACATTCTGCAGGACATTCCGAACTGGACGGGCACGCCCGTCCCCGCCTGTGTCCGTTAGTTATAGTGGACGCGGCGTGTCGCCGGCGGAAGTAACTCCAACCGAGCTGTCAGCTGCCCTTCCGGATACTGGAGGCATGCAATGCCCTGACGTCTTTCCTACGGCTGCGAATCCGGCCCGCGGCGCAGACTGACCGCCTCGCTAAGCATGTCCAGCACCGCCACCGAGTCGTCCCACCCGATGCAGGCGTCGGTGATGCTCTGCCCGTATGACAACGCGGAAGGACTGTGCACGCCCGGGGTGAACTTCTGTGCGCCGGGGAACAGATGGCTTTCGACCATTACCCCGAAAATGGAGTCACTGCCGCCGCTTATCTGTTGCGCCACGTCCCGCGCGACATCGACCTGCCGCAGGTGTTGTTTGCTGCTGTTGGCGTGGCTGCAATCCACCATCAGCGAGTTGCCGAGCCCGGCCGCTTCCAGTTCCCTGCAGGCGGCCGCCACGGAATCCGCATCGTAGTTCGGGGCCTTGCCGCCACGGAGAATGACGTGGCAGTCCGGGTTGCCCTTGGTATGCACCGTCGCCACCTGCCCGTTCTTGTGCACGCCCAGGAAGTGATGTGGACGCGATGCGGCCTGGATAGCGTCGATGGCAATCCTGATGTTGCCGTCAGTGCCATTCTTGAAGCCAATCGGTGCTGAAATGCCCGAAGCCAGCTCGCGGTGCACCTGGCTCTCGGTGGTGCGGGCACCAATCGCGCCCCAGCAGATCAGGTCGCCTATGTACTGGGGCGAGATCACGTCCAGGAACTCGCCGGCCGCCGGCAACCCGAGGCGATTGATATCAACCAGCAGGCTGCGCGCGATGCGCAGGCCCTCGTCGATGCGATAGCTTTCGTCCAGATACGGGTCGTTGATCAGTCCTTTCCAGCCCACCGTGGTACGCGGCTTCTCGAAGTACACACGCATCACGATCTCCAGGGTCCCGGCGTAGCGCTGGCGCTGCTCCATCAGCCGCCGTGCGTACTCGAGTGCCGCCTGCGGGTCGTGGATCGAGCAAGGTCCCATGATCACAAGCAGCCGGCCATCCTTGCCATGCAGAATGCGCGAGATGCGCTGGCGCGTCTGGGTGACCAGGGATTCGACCGGCGTGCCCCGGATGGGGAAGAAACGGATCAGGTGTTCAGGCGGGGGCAGCGGAATGATGTCTTCGACGCGGGCGTCGTCAGTCACGCTGGTGCGGTCCGGCGGCGCCTGCCAACCCTCGGCAATGGTCAACGGAGATTTCTGTGGATCATTCATGGCTAGCTCCTGGAGAACTGGGACAGGAAGACCGCCGGCGGGTGCCAGTCAGGCGCAGCAGCGGAATCCGGAATATGTCGTTGCGATGCGGCAGGTAGCGACGGCGACGGCTCCTGAGGGACGGCCCAGGCGCGCTGGTGCGCGTCAGCAAACGCCGCATCCAGCCAGGACCTGGCTATTCTCACCCCCTCAGCCCTTATCGTCATGCATCCTCCCGAGGCCACTGTCGTGATTATCAGCCCGGCGCTGCGCAAAGCCAACCATGGCGATTGGCAAACCAGCCAATCAGCGGTCCCGGCTTTTGCGGGGGAACTACGATGTCAGGCCGCCCGCCGAATGCCCATCGCCGGGGCAAGACGGCAGCCGTGCGCGCCACGAAGCTTGGCTCGAAAGCCGTCTGTGTCGCGTGCTGCGATTTGGGGAAGATCAAGCCGTTGACGCCCGGGTCGGAGTGGATTATCGAATCGATCTCACGACATGCCAACCGAAGATCCGCACTTCCTTAAAATCGCGCTCGCCCACCGGACATGTCAAAGACAGCGCCTGCATTAAAGCGGCTGGCGTCCGAACATAGCCACGCTACCAGGTGCGCAGCCTCGGCCGGATCACCCAGGCGCCCGGCCGGGCTATCAGCAACCATGGCCGCCACCTCGTGGCTGCCGAGCGCGTGAATCATGTCGGTATCCATGGGCCCGGGTGCCACGCAATTAACATAGATGTTGCGCTTCACCAGTTCGCGGCCGATTGCTTTGGTTAGAACGACCACGCCGCCGCTGGCCGCGGAGTATGCAGCCAGCCCCGCCAGCCCCTCCTTGCCAGCCAGCGAGCCCATATTGATGATGCGGCCACCTCCCCAGCGCAACATGTGCGGCAACATCGCCTGCACGACGTACATGGTCCCTAGGAGATTCACGGCGATGATGCGATGCCATTGTGAGGCTTCGTGATTCTCGAATGGCTGCATTGGGCCAAGGTAGCCGGCAGCGTTGACCAGGATGTCGAAGCGATATCCCGCATCGACCAGTCGCGCCAGCGCCAGCCCCACCTGCCCGGCATCGGAGACATCGACGACCTCAGTGCTGGCACCTTCCATCTGGAACGGCACGATATCCCAAGCATGCACACGCGCACCACTGTCGATCAGTTGCGCAACGATCGCCCGACCGAGCCCCTTTGCACCGCCGGTCACCAGCGCTGCCTTCCCCGATAGATCATAGATATTTGACACGGCATCCCCAGCGCGCCATGGCTGCGTAGAAGCGGTAGCGCGCACGGCAGACGCCGCCCCCGCTTTATGACGCAGGCAATACCCTGAGCCTTGCCTCGTCGCGTCATCGGCGACAGGACTTGCCATGCAACCCACCCGCCGATCCCTACGGTACTAGCCCTCGTCGGGCATGCTCTGTTCGCTTCCAGACAAATACTTGCATGGTCGAAGGCGGCCACACAGACATGGTGTTCGCCGGCCGTCAGATGTCAGCGGAGTCCCTCTCGCGGTCGTCAATCTGCGCCACCGTGGGCGATGAAGCTCAATAACGGCCCAGACCGTGACCAGCTAGCTGCCAGTCGACGTGTAGTGGCGCAGCCCGATACGCCATGCGCCGATGGCCGCCAGGAGAAAAACGAAACCCGTCAACGGTGACACCAGCCCTGTCCAGGTCGGCGCACCGATCGGATCAGGCTTGCCCAATATCGCCAACGCAGGGTAGTAGGCGACGCAGGCCAGCGGCACAGCAAAGGTCAGCACGTACCGGAACCACCGCGCATACAAGGCCACCGGATATTGCGTCGCCTGTACGCCACCGTATGTGAGCACATTGGCGATCTCGAGGCTCTCGATGGTCCAGAAGGACAGCGTACCCTGCAACACGAGAATGCCAAGAAACAGCGCCACGCCGCCTGCGACCGCAAACAGGGCAATGGCGATTGATGCCGGTGTCCACGCGATGCCCACCTGCACCGTTGCAAAGGCCAACACCATCAGCCCTTGCAGCAATCGCCCCAGGCGGCTGATGCGGACGTCATGCCCCATTAATTGCAGAGCCAAAGGGCGGGGCCGCAATAGCAAGCGGTCGAATTCGCCGGTACGCAAAAAGGTCGTGCCCAGCACGTCGAATCCGCGCCCGATGGCATCGGCGATGGCGAACATGCAGTTCACCAACCCGTAGAACAGCGCCACTTCGCCGATTCGCCACCCCTGCACGTCGCCGAAGCGGTCGAACAGGGCCCAGACCGCGATCACCTCGATCCCGGTGGCAAGAAACTGACCCAGCGTGAGCATCAGCGCCGACGCGGGATAGCGCGCCTGGCTGCTCAGCGAGGCCATCGCAAGGCGGACGAACAATGCCAGCGAGCCCATGCGCCTCATCCGCCTTGCACGTAGAGCCGGCGCATCGTTCGGCTCATGGCCGCATGGCCGGCAGCGACCAGCAGCACGATCCACAGGCATTGAAGGCCCAATCCGGCGACCGCTTCCGCGCCGCCGAGTTGCCCGAAGTAGATGCGCGCCGGAATATCCATCACGCCAGCCAACGGTTGCATCAGCAGCACGGTTTGCCAGGCGTCGGGGAGCAGCGCCAGAGGCAGCAGGTTGCCTGAGAACACGACCACGACCGGCCCCGCCAGCGTATTGATGCCTCGTTCATTGAGCGCCGCAGCCGCCGCGATGTTGAGCAGCATCACAAGCGAGGCGGACAACAGCAGCGCAAACAGCATCGAGACGATGAAGCCCATGCCCGCTGCCGGCCCCGCGGGCGGCTGCAAGGCCCAGTCGCCAAACCCGGCCAATGGCAGCGCGATACCCGCAAACGCGGCCATCAACGCCATGCGCGGCAGCACGCGCGCCGCGATCCACCCGGCCGAGCGCGCAAACCACAGCGCATAGGCATCCACCGGCCGCAGCCTGTCGTAGGCCACCGCGCCGGTGCGCACCGCCTGCGCGACTTCCGGATCGCCCAACCACGGCAGCAGCGCGAGCAGGCCTTGAGCCAGCCATGTATAGGTGATGGCCTGTGCGAGCGACAGCGGCGCACTCGCCGCCGCGCTGCCGTAGAACGCCACCAGAATCATGACCTTGATACCACCCCACCAGCACTGCGTAAGGAAACCCGCGTAGGCCGCCACCCGGTACTGCAGCATCTGCAGGAACCGGCACCTGAACGCCGCGAGATAGGGACGCACGAGTTCGCGCGGCGCCATCATGGACTAGGCCTCGGCCGCGCCGTGCATCGCGTAGAAGCGCGCGATGACGGCCTCGATGGTCATGCCCTCGTCCTCCGCGTCCTCGGGGAGGCCCTCGTCCAGGCGGCGTGCAGCCACCACCTGCGACCGCAACGCCTCGACCGCGCAGTCGGCCAGCACGCGGCCGTGGCCAATGACGATCACCCGCCTGGCCAGCGCCTCGATGTCATGCATGTCGTGCGTGGTCAGCAGCACGGTAGTGCCGCGTTCCTGGTTGGCGCGCCGCACGAAGTCACGGACCGCGAGCTTGGAAGGCGCATCCAGCCCGATGGTGGGCTCGTCCAGGAACAGGATGTCGGGCTCATGCAGCAACGCCGCCGCGATCTCGGCGCGCATGCGCTGCCCCAGCGACAGCTGGCGCACAGGCTGGTCGAGCAGGCGTTCGAGATGCAACAGCGCGACCAGTTCGTCGCGCGTACGGGCAAAGCGCACCGGGTCGACCCGATAGATGTCGCGCAGCAGCGCGAATCCCTCACCGACCGGAAGATCCCACCAGAGCTGCGTGCGCTGCCCGAACACCACGCCGATGCGCGCCACATGCCGCTCGCGGTCATCGAACGGGACGCGTCCGTCGATTTCAACGCGGCCGCCGTCTGGCCGCAAGATGCCCGCAAGAATCTTGATGGTGGTCGATTTGCCCGCACCGTTCGGGCCAATGAAGCCCAGCAGTTCCCCGCGCTGCAGTTCGAACGACACCCCGGCCAGCGCATCGACCGTGCGATAGCGCGGCCGCACCAGCGCGCGCAACGCACCGAGCACGCCCGGGTCGCGCTCGTGGATGCGGTAGGTCTTTCGTAGATGACTGACGACGATCTGGGGCATGGCTGGGCACGATGAGGGCGGGGGATTTTACACGAAGTGCGGGCCGTGGCCTACCCCCCCCTTTCCGATCTCGCGACCGCGGTGCGGCTGTGGGACTGCTTGCCTTGCCACGAAAATCTGTGGAGGAGTCCCGCTATCTAAGGTGAACGAAGGTCTCTTGTCGACCCAAAGCGGCCATTGACGTTCCTGTTCGAGGCAGCATGACACTTGCACGGCCGCGACTCATCACGCTATTTCTTCTTCGACACAATCGCCGCCAACTTTGGCCAACGCATTCAGCAACCCTGTTCGCAGCGTGATCAACGCAAGACTCTTTGCGTCGAGTTCGGCGAGTTTTGCTTGCAGGCACGCGACCTTTTGGTCAACGCCGAACGTCGGACTTTCCCATACATGGACAACGTCGCCAATTTCCGCCAGCGTGAAGCCCAACTCCTTCGCGTGGACGATCAGCCGTATCCGCTGTAACGAAAGTTCGGAATAGCGCTTGTAAGTGTTCGTCGCGTTAGGTTGTGTTGGTTTGTCCAGCAGACCCATACGTTCGTAGTAACGGACGGTGTCGCGCGATACACCCGCCCTCTTGCATAGCTCGCCGATGCGCATGCTGCCTCCAATCAATGTCGTGGAACGACATTTACGCTTGACCGTTGCCTATAGTCAACGGTTTAGAGTGCAACTCCCGTTCCACTCCATCAGCAAGCTATGAGCAAATCTTTCAATTTTGGCGGAAAAACAGCACTCGTCACCGGTGCATCGTCGGGTATCGGGCGCGCGTTTGCCTATGCGTTGGCCGAACGCGGTGCGAGACTCCTGCTGGTCGCACGCTCTCACGACAAGCTGCGCAATCTGGCCGCAGAACTGCGACGCGACTATGCGTGCGACGCCGATTTTCTGACGGTCGACCTGAGCGCGGCCAACGCCGTCGACACGATCGATCTTCATCTGAAGCAGACCGGCACGGTCGTCGATGTGCTAATCAACAATGCGGGCTTCGCAGCTTACGGGCGCTTTGAAACGATTCCGTTGACGTGCCAGCGCGATGAAGTTCTGGTGAACTGCATCGCCGCGATCGAGCTGACTCATCTTCTGCTGCCGGGGATGCAAGCGCGATCCGACGGCGCAGTCATCAACGTCGCGTCAACCGCGGCATTCCAGCCCGATCCGTATATGGCCGTCTACGGCGCGACGAAGGCCTTTCTCCTGTCATTTTCGGAAGCTGTTTGGGCTGAGAACCGGCATCGGGGCATCCGGGTCGTCGCGCTATGTCCTGGCGCGACGCAAACGGCCTTTTTCGACGTTGTTGGCGCGAAGGAGGCTGCTGTCGGCGTGTCGATGCCGGTCGCGAACGTGGTGCAGGATGCCTTGTGGGCGCTCGATCGCAATCTGAGCTATTGGGTTGTGGGGGGGCGAAATCGACTGCTGGCGAACTTGCAGAGACTACTGAGCCGCCAGATGTCGGCTCGGCTCGTTGAAAAAATCCTTCGGCCAAGAGAAGTTCAGGATCTCGCGGCAACAGATCTCAAGGCGTAGGGCTGCGCCGTTTCCAGATGGTAGTCTCGACGTCGCGATCCTCAGATCGTCTTCGGCGGATAGCGAACGGCTGCAACTGGCCGACAAGCGACCTCCGCCGATCACTACTCGAACAGCTGCTGACCCGCGCAACGGATGAGCAGCGCTGGACGGCAAACGGCGTGAGCCAGCTGGTCTCGCGCCGATTGCCTCTTCCGGATGGTCGACGGCAGCCTCAAAGAGGCTGGGCGGCCCACCAGCGATGCAAGCTGCAGATCCGCACGAGATCCGGAGCTTCGAGGCGATTTGCCATCACCGCGCAAAACTGCGATCCGGCACGCATTCCGGCCCGACCGCAGCGACCGGACGCTCAGCCGAGCCCGGTTGCCATCGCCGGGTCCGTCACGCCATGCTGGCCGGTCTCCAGGCGACCTGCGAAGCGCCGTTCGAATCCGCTTTCGGCTTCCGTGACCGTGAAGTCGTACCAGTTGCCGCTCTCCTGCAGCGGCCAGTGGTGCTCCACCTCGGCGCCGGCCGTGATATGGAGTTGCCACGGACCGTCATTACGATAAGCGTTGGGCGTCACCACCAGCGTCAGCGGCTTGCCGCCACCGTTGACTGCGCCCTTGCCGTCGTTGCGCGCCGACAGGTAGACACTGCCCTTGTCCAGGTCGTAGCAGACGCGTACCTCAGGGGCATCGGCCATGGCGTCCGCAGGCAGCTGGCCCTTGAACATGCGCACGAAGCCGTTAGGCCCGTAGACCGCCAGGTCATAGCGCCCGTTGTCCGAGGTGCGCGCATCCCATTCATCGTCCAGCGTCTTGCCGGGCTCGACCGTGTAGCGGCGCGGAATCTGGTCCAGATGGAGCCGGTCGTAGACATGGAAGACCGTGCCCTGCTCCCCCGTATTGCTGAAGATCAGCTTCAGCTTGCCTATGGTGGGCTCGGCCTGCGCACTCGCATGGAGGACATAGGGCAGCGCGCGCGAATACTTGGTGCCAGTCTCCTGGAACAGCGACGCCGGCACGGCCGGTGCCGCCGCCTTGGGTTTCGCCAGCTGCTCGGCGATCACCTGCTGGTAGTTGCTGGTATCCGGCAGCGTCGGAAACACCTGGTCATTCGGCGTCCTGAAATCGAAGACGGAAGTCAGGTCGCCGGCCACTGCGCGGTGCCACGGGCTGATCGCGGGCACCGTGATGCCGAAGCGCTGTTCCAGGAAGCGCCCCATCGAGGTGTGGTCGAACACCTGCGAGTTGATCCAGCCGCCGCGCGTCCACGGCGAGATCACATACATCGGCACGCGCGGGCCGAACCCGTACGGGCGCAGGCGGATGGTCTCGCCGCTGGTGGTGGTGCCGTCGAGCGCCGTATTGCCGGCGGTGTCGAAGTATTCGCCGGTGACGTCGACAGTCGACTTGCCGTGCAGGACACCATTGGCGTCGTAGGACGGCACCGCGGCCGGCGGCATATGGTCGAAGAAGCCGTCATTCTCATCGAAGGTGATGAAGAACACGGTCTTGCTCCAGACCTCCGGATTGGCGGTTAGCGCCGTCAGCACCGTGTTGATGAAGGCCGCGCCTTCGGTTGCGCTCGACGGGCCGCCCGGATGTTCGGACTGCGCCGGCGTCGGCAGGATCCAGCTCACGGCCGGCAGCGTGTCGTCCCGCACATGCGCGGCCAGCTGCTCGATGGTCCAGCTGCTCATGCCGTTGTCGTAGAGCGGATTGCCCGGCTGCGATTCACGAAAGCTCTTGAAGGCGAGCCCGCCATGCAGCAGGCCGCCCCAGTTGGCGTTGGGGTTCTGGTAAATGCGCCAGCTGACGCCCTTTGCCTGCAGCATTTCCGGCAGCGTGGACCACTGGAAGGCGGAACCCTTGTATGTGTAGCCCGGCGTGGGCAGCTTGCCGCCCACGCTGCAGCGCAGGTTGTTGACCTCCGCATCGTCAAGCGTGCAGTTGCGCCCCGCCTCGCGCATCGCGGGGTTGTAGTTGGAGCCCGACATGAAGGTGATGCGGTTCGGGTCGGTGCCACCGGCGTGGCTGCAGTGGTAGGCGTCGCAAAGCGTGAAGGCCTCGGCCAGCGCGTACTGGAACGGAATGTCTTCACGACGGTAGTAGCCCATCGAATGGTCGTTCTTGTACTTGGCCCAGAAGCCGAAACGGCCCTGGTTCCACGCATTCTGCGCATCCATGAAGCTGTGCGGCGTGCCGGAGACGCGCAGCGCGTTGACGGTCGCGCTGTCGAGGTGGAACGGCGTGATCTCGCGCGTGCCGTTCGACTCGTACCACACCGGCTTGCCTGACGGCACCGGCACCGGGAAGCGGTCGCCGAAGCCGCGCACGCCGCGCATGGCGCCGAAGTAATGGTCCAGGGCGCGGTTTTCCTGCATCAGGATCACCACGTGCTGCACGTCCTGGATCGTGCCGGTATTGACCGCAGCGGGAACGGCGAGTGCGCGCGCGATACTGGGCGGCAGCATCGACAGAACCGAAGCAGCGGCCGCGCTTTTGACGGCGCCGGTAAGGAAGGTGCGTCGATCGATTTTGGTCATGATCGGGGAATGGTAGGTGCGGACGATGGGGGGAGGATCGCGGGCGTGTCAGGGTGCGCAGTGCATGCCCTTCTTCGACGCTGCCGCGTCGTCGGCTGCTGCCGCCTGCATGGTTGTCTTGACGGCCTGGGGAGTGATGCTGCTGCTATTCTCGCCGCCACCGCACGCGGTGAGGGCAAGGGACAAGAGCGCCGCGAGCAGCGCGGCACGGCCATACCACAATGGCTTTTTCATGAGGACTCCTAGTGTTCGAGGGTCAGGGGGACGGGGCTGACGCGACTCGAAGACTAGGTTCCCCATGTGACATACAAATGAATATTGCTCAATTCATTTGTTTGCACATTTGAATTATCCTCATTCCTTGGACGTGGAACAGCACCCGCTCCCGCCACTGACGGGAGCAAGGCTGGACGACAACTGCGGCAGGAGAATGTCAGGATGCCGGCGCGGGCCGGCTGGGGCTCAATATCGCTTGAGCGACAGGACGTCGAACGTACGCCGCAGCGTTTCGACGGAGGTGTCGTAGTCGGTAAGCGCGAGGCAGGCGATCAGCACATCGATGATCGCCAGTTGCGCCAGGCGGCTGGTCATCGCCTCGGTCCGGAAGCGGGTCTCGCGCGCCATCGTGAACAGCACGACGTCGGCGAAGGCCTGGATCGGCGACTTGCCGAAATTGGTGATGCAGATGGTGCTGGCACCGCTCTCCCGGGCCAGCCGCGTGGCCGTCACGGTTTCGTGCGTGCTGCCCGAATGCGAGATGGTCAGCGTGGCAACCCTGGGGCCCGCGAGCGATGCGCTGATGGCCTGGATATGCGAATCCACGACCGCCTTCACGTTGAGCCCGATCCGCAGCATGCGGTACTGCGCATCCTCGGCGATCGGCGCCGCGCTGCCAATGCCATAAATCTCGATGCGTTCGGCCGCCCTGAGCAATGCGACCGCGCGCTCGATCGCGGCCACGTCGAGCACGGCGCTGGTGTCATGCAGCGTCTGGACGTTGCTCTGGAAGATCTTGCGCATGACCGCCGGGCAGGTGTCGCCGGGCTCGAGGTCTTCGTGGATGATCTGGACCCCCTGCACCAGTTCCTGCGCCAGCAGGATCTTCAGTTGCTGGAAGCCCGTCGCGCCCAGGCTCTTGCAGAAACCGACCACGCTGCCCTCGCTCGCACTGGTGCGCTCGGCCACTTCGCTGACCGACATATGGATCACGGTCTGCGGATACCGGGTCACGAAATCGGCAATGCGCTGCCCGGCCGGCCCCAGCGAGTCCCGCATGCTGTGAATGCGCGCGAGCATCGCCGACGTGGTGGCCGACGGCGGTGCTGGCTCGGCGGTCTGCGCGGCCTCCGTTCTGGCCGATGACGCCTGCGACGATGATTGCCGGCTCTGCGCTACGCCCGCGCCGCGGCGGCCCTTTACCATGGGCCCCGCCCGCCCACGGACTGACGGTAGGGCGCGAAGCCAGGGTGGCAAAACGGAATCGGCATCAATCGACCTGCAAAAGTGTATGGTGAATTCAGTGTTCCGGATGAAACCGGCAAGGCACGGCACGATGATAACTGTTTGCGTTGACGGTACCGTTTTCCGTTGCCCCTGCCACAGAACTGGTCGCGAGCGCCCGGCTTCCATGCAGAGTGTTGCATCCGGTCCGCTGTCCGTCTCAATGAAAATCCCGGCTCCCCACCATCAACCGCCCCAGCATCGGGCTTAGATCCACCAGTTCCTTGGCCACCAGGTGGCGCACGTCGCCCTGGCGCTGCCAGGTGCCGACCACGCCCAGCAGCGTGGCGCCCAGCACCTCCTTGCGCTGGCGCTCGACCAGGTCGGGCCACAGGATCAGGTTGACGGAGCCGGTCTCGTCCTCGATGGTGGCGAAGATGGTGCCGCTGGCCGTGGATGGGCGCTGGCGCACGGTGACGATGCCGCAGGCGCGCACGCGGCGGCCGTTGGCGCAGCGCGCGAGCTGGCTGGCAGTGGCAAAGCGCATGGCCGCCAGCTTGTGCCGCAGCAACGCCAGCGGGTGCGACTTGAGCGACAGGCCCAGGCTGGCATAGTCCGCCGTCACGTCTTCGCCGAGCCGGGGCGCGGGTAGCGCCAGCGCGGCTTCGGCGGGCGGCGCTTCGTACAGCAGGTCGCGGTGCGCGGCATGCGCGGCGGCGGCGCGGGCCTGCCAGCGGGCTTGGCGGCGGTTGCCGGCCAGCGGTGCCAGAGCGTCGGCGGCGGCCAGCACGTCGATGTCGTGCCGGTCCAGGCCGGCGCGCAGCGCCAGGTCTTCGACGCTGTCGAACGGACGCTGGGCGCGCGCGGCCTCGATGCGCAGCGCGGCCGCTTCACGCATGCCCTTGACGCGGCCCAGGCCCAGGCGCACGCGCGGATGCTGCGGCCTGGTGCGGGCCTGCGCGTCGGCGACATCGGCCTCCACCGGCTCCAGCGTGCTGTCCCAGTGGCTGAGGGTGACATCCACCGGCAGCACCTGCACGCCATTGCGGCTGGCGTCCTGCACCAGTTGCGACGGCGAATAGAACCCCATCGGCTGGCTGTTCAGCAGCGCGCACAGGAAGGCGGCCGGATGATGGCACTTGAGCCAGGCGCTGACATAGACCAGCTTGGCGAAGCTGGCCGCGTGGCTCTCGGGGAAGCCATACTCGCCAAACCCCTCGATCTGCTTGCAGATCGCCAGCGCGAAGGATTCCGGGTAGCCGTTGCCGGTCAGCGCGCGCACCAGCGCGTCCTGGTGCTGGCGCAGGTCGCCGCGCCGCCGCCAGGCCGCCATCGATCGGCGCAGCTGGTCGGCCTGCCCTGGTGAAAAACCGGCCGCGTCGATGGCCAGCTGCATCACCTGCTCCTGGAAGATCGGCACGCCCAGCGTGCGGCCCAATACCTTTTCGATGACCGGGTTGAAGTAAGTGGGCGGCTTGCCGGTGCGGCGGAAGGCCTCGCGCCGCTTCAGGTAGGGATGCACCATGCCGCCCTGGATCGGGCCGGGCCGCACGATGGCGACTTCCACCACCAGGTCGTAGTACTTGCGCGGCTGCAGCCGCGGCAGCATCGATTGCTGCGCGCGCGACTCGATCTGGAACACGCCGATGGTCTCGGCCTTGCAGATCATGTCGTAGGTGTCCGGGTCTTCCTTGGGGATGTCTTCCATGCGCGCCGGCAGCCCCGCTCGCGCCGGGTCCGGGTTGGGGATCATCTGCAGCGCGCGCCGGATCGCCGACAGCATGCCCAGCGCCAGCACATCGACCTTGAGCAGGCCCAGCGACTCCAGGTCGTCCTTGTCCCACTGGATCACGCTGCGGTCGGCCATGGCCGCGTTCTCGATCGGCACCAGCCGCGACAGCTTGTGCCGCGCGATCACGAAACCGCCCACATGCTGCGACAGGTGGCGCGGAAAGCCACGCAGTTGCGCGGTCAGGCTGGCCCACTGCTGCACCGCCGGCGATTCGGGATCGAGCCCATAGCGGGCGATCTTCTCGACAAAGCCGCGGCCGCCGTCCCACCAGGCCTGGCCCTTGACCACCTGCTCCACCACGCTGGCATCGATGCCCAGCGCGCGGCCCACGTCGCGCAGTGCGCTGCGCGAGCGGTAGGTGATCAGCGACGCGGCCAGCGCGGCGCGGTGGCGGCCGTATTTCTTGTAGATGTACTGGATCACCTCTTCGCGCCGCTGGTGCTCGAAGTCCACGTCGATGTCGGGCGGCTCATCGCGCTCGCGCGACAGGAAGCGGCCGAACAGCAGGTTGGCCTGCTCGGGGCTGACCTCGGTCACATACAGGCAGAAGCACACCAGCGAATTGGCGGCCGAGCCGCGCCCCTGGCACAGGATGCCCTCCCCGCGCGCAAAGCGCACGATGTCGTGCACGGTGAGGAAGAAGGGTTCGTAATGCTTTTCCTCGATCAGCTGCAGTTCTTCTTCCAGCTGTGTCTCCCACTCCGGCTTCAGGCCGTTGGGAAAGCGCTCCAGTTTGCCGCGCGCGACCTCCTTGCGCAGGTAGGAGATCGGCGTCTCGCCGGCCGGCACCAGTTCCTCGGGGTATTCATAGCGCAGCATCCCCAGCGAGAAATCGCAGGACTCGGCAATCTTCAGCGTCTGCGCCAGCGTCTCGCGCGGGTACAGGCGCGACAGCACCTGGCGCATGCGCAGGTGCTGCTCGGCATTGGGCGCCAGCGCCATGCCGCATTCGGCCAGCGGCTGGCCCAGCCGGATCGCGGCCAGCACATCGGACAGCGGCTTGCGCGAACGCACATGCATAGTGACCGCGCCGGCCGCCGCCAGCGGCACGCCGGTCTGTGCCGATACTGCTTCCAGACGCGCGCGATGCAGTGCATCGGCATGGCCCTGCAACTGCTCCAGCGCGATCCAGGCGCGTTCGCCGAAGACCGCGCGGCACCACTCGGACTGCTCGCGCAGCAGTTCAGGATCGGCGCAATAGTCGGGCAGCAGCAGCGCCACGCAGCCGGGCATGCCGCGCAGGTGCGCTTCGTCAGCGGCAGGCGCGGCCAGGTCCTCGGGATGCAGCCGGTAGGTGCCCTTCTGCGCGCGCCGCCGGCCCAGCGTGATCAGCTCGCTCAGGTTGCCAAAGCCCTCGCGGTGCTGGGCAATCAGCACCAGCCGCAGCGGTGGGCGCGCCGAACCATCGGCCGGGGTCAGGCTGAAGCGGCTGCCGATCAGCAACGCGAAGGCATCGGCAGCGCGGGCCAGCGCCTGCAGCCGTTGGTGGCGGCTGGCGTGGGCATGGGGATCGTCATCGCCGGCGTCAGGCTCTTCGTCATTGTCCAGCAGCGGCTCATCCACGCCCTCCTCCCCGCGTGCCGCGCTGCGCGCCACCGCATCGTGCAGGCGCTTGCGCAAGGTCTCGATGGCATCGTGCGCGCGCGCGGTGCCGGCCACCGAGCATTCATCGGTCAGCGCCAGCCCGCTGTAGCCCAGGCGGAAGGCGCGCTCGATCAGCTCGCCCGGGTGCGAGGCGCCGGTCAGGAAGGTGAAGTTGGAGATGCAGTGCAGCTCCACGTAATCCGGCAACGCCGGCAGCAAACCCGGCAACGAGGCAGGCAAGGACAGCGCGCTCATGCGAACAACCCATGCAGGAACCAGCGGTACTCGCCGCCATCGTCCTGCGCCGCATGGCCCGGGCGCTCGCGGAAGATCCAGCAGCGCAGGCCGTCGGCGCGCTCGGCGATAAAGTAGTCGCGCGTGGCCAGCGCGCCGTCCCACCAGCCGGCCTCGATGCGCTCAGGGCGGCTCAGCAGCGCCAGCGGGCCGCCGTGGCAGGGCCGGTGGCGCTGCACCGGCAGCGGCAACGGTTGCGGCAGCAGCCACAGCGGGCGCTCCGGCTGCGGGCCCGGCAGGCTGGCGGCCTTGTTGCCGCCGGGCTCGTCGACCGGGCACCAGCGGTTGGCGCGCTCGGGCCGGTGGTCGGCCAGCGGCCGCGGCTGCAGCACGTTGTCGCGGCCCAGCCGCGCCATCAGCGTATCGAGCAGGCGGCCCAGGTCTTCCGGCGTGCCGCCGGGCTCGGGGAACAGCGCATCGCTTTGCGGCACGCATGCGGCCATCGCCTCCACGCGCAGCGCCAGGCCAGTCACCGGGGCGTGGAAATTGAGCTTGTCGAGCTTCTCGCGCAGCAGCCGCGACAGGTGCGCGGGGTCGCGGCTGGGCTGGGCCAGGCCCACCGGCACCTCGGTGCCGTCGGTGTCCACGCCGCGCCGGTAGCGCTCATGCTCCAGCACCAGCACGCAGCGCGTGACGCCGGCCTGCTGCACTGCCAGCCAGCCCGCCAGCGCCAGCAGCAGGCGCTGCGCGCCGGTCAGCACACCCTCAGCGGATTCGATGCGTCCCGGCAGGTCCATGCGCTGCGCAAACGCGGGCGGTGCCACAAACCAGACAAAGCGCGCCGGCGTGTCGCCATAGGCCTGGTCCAGCCGCGCCAGCAGCGCCGGGCCCAGCCGGCGCGTCAGGCCCGCGCGCGGCAGGCGCCGCACCTCGCCCAGCGTGCGGCAGCCGATGCCGTCCAGCCAGGCCGGATCGGCCAGCGTGTGCAGCGCCTCCACCGGCAGGCGGTCCAGCAGCCGGTGCAGGCGCGCCATGCCCACCGCGCGGCGCCCGGGCCGCACCACGCCGCGCCGCGTGCGCCGCAGCGGCTGGCGCGCCAGCCACGCGGCACCGTGCGCGGTCGGACCGGAGCCCACCTGGGCAAAGGTGCCAAGCTGGCGCACGCAGGCGCGCACCGCGCGGCACAGCGCGCGGTGGCCGCCAAACAGGCGCAGGCTGGCGGTGACATCCAGCATCACCGTGGCCGACTCCGGTTCCTCGTCGACGGTCACGCCCGGCGTGAAATGCAGCAGCGCCAGCGCCACCGCCTCCATCAACGAAGCTTCCGCGGCCAGGTCGCGCTCCAGCTGCACGATGTCGGCCGACAGCGCCTGCACGCCGCCGCGGCGCATGCCGTAGCGCACGCCGAGCTGCATCGCCGGGCCGTTGGCCAGCACCACCTGCTCGCGCGCCATCACCGCCACCGGCAGCGCATGGTGCAGCGTGGCGGTGGCGGCAGGCGGGCTCACGGCGGGCGCCAGCTCAGGCCAGTTGGGCTGCAGGGCGTCCAGGGGCAGGCGCGGCAGGTGCACCGCGATCCAGTACGACATCGGAAGAAGATGGAGAAGACGATTCAGACAAGGCAGGTGCTCCTGCCGGGACAGGCCAGGCGGCTGCGCGCGTGGCCGCTGCCATCCCGTCCAGGCGCAGCAGCAGCGGCGTGTCCCGCACCGGCCCGCGCCGCTTGTGGAAGGTGATCGACAGCACATTGCCGGGCAGCGGCGCCAGCAGCAGCCGCAGCACCGCCGGCGACGACTCGCGCAGCGCCGTGGCCGGGCGCAGCGCCCATGCCACCGCGTCGCCGGTCTGCGCCAGCACCTGCAGGCGGCGCAGCGCCTCGGGGCGGGCCGCGGGCAGCCAGACCAGCACGCCGCCAAAGGCCTGGCTGCGCAGCACCTGCTCGGCCGCCCACAGCATGTCGGCCTGTTGCGCGACCTTGCCGGCGCCGGCCGGGGGGCGCATCCAGTAAAGCTGGCGCGCCGGCAGCCCGGCCGCGGCCAGCCCCATCGCATTGGGCAGGTAAGGCGGCGCCACCAGCGCGATGCGGCGCCCCGCCCCGGCCAGCGCGCGCAGCGCCGGCAGCAGCAGGCGCAGCTCGCCCGCGCCACCCTGCGCCGTCAGCAGTTCCGTCAGCCCGCCCGCCGGCCAGCCGCCGCCGGGCAGCTCCGCCGACAGCGCGTCATATCCGGTCGGGCATACCGCTGCACCGCCGGCACGGCCCAGCTGGCCGGCCCGCCACAGCCCGGGATAACGCTGCTCGAGCACCGACAGCGCCTGCTGGCGCGAGGCCGGGGCAGACGGGGCAGGCTCCGGGAGCGCCGGCGCAGGGAAAAGAAGGCCCTCCGCCGCCATGGGCGGGGCTGCGTGCGATTGCGCAGTCATGTGGAGTTGGCGTCGCTCGCCGGGGCGGCGAGGAACTAGTATGTTTACGATAACTGTATATTTATACAGTATCTGGTGCCAGCGCAAGGGGTAGCGGCGAGGGGTGGCCTGGGGGACACCGGGGAAGTGAGACGGGCGGGCGGCGGCCCGTCTTCATGTGCTCCCCAGCCGGTTTCATCCCGGGCGGCGGTCCGCAATAGAAAAAATAATTCTATAGCATTAATTTTCTAAAATATATCTACTATCGAATGATATGTGCCTGGCTATCGGCGCGCCGATGTATCATACTAAGACATGCATACATCAGCGAAATAATGTTATGTCATTAGTTTCCCAGTGCCGCGACATGCGTAAAGCGAGAGGCAAGACCCTGACCGATCTCGGGCGGGTGCTGGGCATGGCAAGCCAGAACCTGTCGGCGATCCTGCTGGGGAAGAAGGACAGCCGCGCATCGACCCTCGAAGCCCTGGCGGCCGCGCTGGATGCGGAATGGGTCCTGGTGCCCAACGAGCGGGCACAGGAAGTCAGGCAAGTCCTCGAAGGCAAAGGCAGCGGGCCCGACCGCAGTGCCCGCAGCGCGGTCGACATCTTCCTGGACCAGGAATGAGCTACGAACTGCATCCGCGCTTTCTTGAGGTCCGGCTGTACGACCAGCTATGCGGCTACCTGTGCGAGGCGAGCGGCAATGTCCGGTTCGTGCCATCCGAAGCCTTCCGGGGCGACACGCGCCGCCCCACGCTGAGCCTGTCGATCAGCGTCCCGACGGAGGCCGGCCGCAAGGCCACCGCCGAGGTGCTGGACAACCCCTTTCATCCTGCCGTCTACAGCACGGGCCATGAACTGCCGCCCTACTTTGCCGGCCTGCTGCCCGAGGGCGAACTGCGCAAGCGGCTCGAGGCAACGCGGAGCAATCCCGATGACAAGGACGATTTCGGCATCCTGGCATCGGCCGGAAATGATCTCCCCGGGGCCGTCGTCATCGTGCCGGCGGACATCGGCGCCTTGCCGGAGTATGCGCGGACGTATGGCGTGACCGGCGGCGCGGACAACCTGGAAATTGCCGTGGTGGAGGGCGCCACGCAGGGCGCGGCCTCGGTGTCCGGCGTGCAGAACAAGCTGGCCCTGTCGACAGTGCTGCAGAACAAGCGCTACACGCTGCCAGCCAAAGGCAGGCTGTCCGACATCATCGCCAAGCTTCCTGCCCGGAACGATGATTCGCAGGTATTCAACGAATCGATCTCGATGCAGCTCGCGGCCGCCGCCGGCGTCCATGTTGCGCCGACGAGAGTGCTGCCAGTCTCGACCATCGAGGTCGAGGGACTGGTTGAATCGTTGGGCGAAAACCTGCACTACCTTGCGGTGGACAGGTTTGACCGCACTCCGGCCGGACGTGTGCACGCCGAAGATGGCTGCCAGATGCTGGGCAGGATGCCAGCGAAGAAGTACGCCGGCATCGAGAGCTACATTCAGCTCGTTGCCACCCTGTATCGCCTGAGTCCGAGCGGGGTCGAGCATGCCCGGCAGTTCTTCCTCCGCCAGGCGGTCAACACGCTGATCGGCAACAGCGATGCGCACCTGAAGAACTTCTCGGTAACCTATCACAACGGGGTCTTGCCAGAACTGTCACCGGCGTATGACATCGTCTGCGTGGCCGCCCTTCCCGGCTTTGCGACCTATGGCCAGAACGTTGCCATCGACAAGCGGCAGCGTGAAGAAACCCTGGCAACGTATGAGACCATCGCGGAAAAGGCCGGCGTCCCGCGGCGCATTGCGACCGCCGCCGTCAGGGAAGCCGTCGCGCTGGCGCATGCCAACTGGCCGCGCATGCTGGACGACCTGGGCGCGCCGCAGGCCATCCGCAATGTCGTTGCCGAGCGACTGCAGACGCTGCCGCTTGCGCGGGCCGGCAGGCCGGCCAGGTGAGGCGCCCGCCAGCCACCCTCACGGCGCCTGCATCGACACCCCATAGCCGGCAAAGATGCGCGCCAGCTCGCCATTGCTGCGCAGCGCGCTCAACGCCTTTTCCAGCGCTTCGGCCAGTTCCCGCTCGTCTGCCTTGACCGCCAAGCCGACGGCCCACCCGCGCTGCGGCAGCAGCGGCGCGCTGGGTTCCGTCGCGGCAAAGCGCGCCCCGGATTGCCCCGCGGCCTTGAGCGCGCTCTCGTATTGGGCGCGCGTCACCATCGCCGCCACGATCTCGCCGGAAAACAGCGCGCGCAATGCCGCGTCGGCTTCGGGGTAGATCCTGACCTTGTCGCGCAAGGCGCCGCCCGCGCCGGACAGCAGCGCATTGGCCCCGGCCGAACCGGCTGCGGCGCCAGTCGGCTGCCCGGCCAGGTCTTCCAGGCCGCGCACCGCCGGCACGCGCTCGCGGTCCTGCACCAGCACGAAGGTCTCGCGGTAATACGGCGCGAAGATCAGCGCCTTGTCGTTCTCGCGCATGAAGGCGCGGTCGACCGGCACGTGCAGCATCACGTCGGCTGGCCCGTAGCCAAGGTAATGGCCGCGCCAGACCATGGCACGCAAGTCGTCAGCCATGTTTTCATCCGCATCGAACGGCATCAGCGCCACCGACAGGCCCAGCTCCTTGCCCAGTGCCCTGGCCAGGGCCACATCGATGCCCGCGACCTGGCTGCCCGCGATCGCGGAGAACGGCGGCAAGCCTTTGTAGACCGCCACCTTGAGGGTGCCGGCCTGGCGGATCCTGGCCAGGTCGGCCTGGGCCGGTTGCGCGCAGACGAGCGCGGCGGCAGCCAGCAAGGCGCCGCACAGCCAGCGCACGGCGCCGGCCGGCGCCGCCGGCATGGGGGACACGGAAAGCCTAGGGCCGCGGACAGGGCTGGCAGGCATGGGATGGCTCCTGGAAGATGCGTTGACCCGGCACTGCGGGCCGGGGCTGGACAACGGGAAGGGCTGCCGGCGCAGCCGCCCCTCACTCGCGGCGCGACTCCAGGTAGGTCTTGATGGCCCACACCGCCTCCTGGCTCAGCACGCCGTCGAACGGCGGCATGTACACGCGGCCGTCGCGCGTGCGGCCCTTGCGCACGGTGGTGGTGTAGAACTGCGAGATCTCGCTCATGCACGCCTCTTTCTTCTTTGCATCCGCCAGTGAGACGCAGTCGCCGTCAAGCTTGCGCAGGTCCGGCGCGATGCCCCCTGACACCGCTTCCAGGCCATGGCAGCGCGCGCAGTTCTGGTTATAGGCCGAGGTGCCGATGCGCAGCGCCTCCTTGTGCGCATCGCCGCTGCGGTAGGGATTGTCCGGGCGCCATTCGTCGCCCAGTTGTGGTAACGCTTTGGTATCGACGGCCTGGGGCGTTACGTCGCCATGGGCCAGCACAGAGCCGGCCGGGACAGCGGTCAGGGACCCGCAAAGCGCGAGCAAGGCAAGCAGGCGGCGCTGCGTTTTCATGGATGTCTCCTACAGTGGATGGGTCTTGGTGGTTTGCCCCATTTCCGCAAGAGCCATACCAGCCAGCCGGACCCGGCCCGGAGGCGCCTGCAGGCAGGCTTCGCCGCGCCGCCATCGCTCTGTGCAACGCAGCATCGCGGCACGGGTGTCCCGGATTGCCACACCCTGGCAAGTGTTTTGCTTCATGACGCAACACTGTCGACCATGCGCCTGGCGAAGGCGCCGACAGCGACCCGCGCAAAGATCGCGGGCGGACTTTCCACAGGAGACAGAGAAATGACCTTCCAGCCGGAACCGGCCCGCCCCGCGGCGGGCGCCCCGGGTGACACGAGGCAGCCCGAGCGCGACGAACTGATTGCCCAGGCCCACCAGCGTTCCGAGTCCTATGGCCTGCGTCCCTATGAATCGCCCGACTTCTGCCCGGTGCTGCAGAGCGAGCTGAAAACGCGGATCGAGCGTAGCCAGTCACTGTTCGCCTATGCGCTGCCGGTGATGGAAACGCTCTACGACCAGATCGTGAATACGCAGAGCATGGTCATCCTGACCGACGCCGATGGCCTGATCCTGCACTCGATGGGCGATGACGACTTTCTGGCCCGGGCCAACCAGGTCGCGCTGCGCCCGGGCGCGGAGTGGTCGGAAGCGCGCCGCGGCACCAACGCCATCGGCACGGCCCTGGCCGAGAACCGGGCCACGCTGGTACACGGCGCCGACCACTTCCTGGAGGCCAACCAGTTCCTGACCTGCTCGTGCATGACCATCCTCGACCCTTACGGCAAGACCGTGGGGGCGCTGGATGTGACCGGCGACCAGCGCGGTTTCCACAAGCACACCATGGCGCTGGTGCGGATGTCGGCGCAGATGATCGAGAACCAGCTGTTCGGCAACGCCTTCCGCGACATGGTGTGCATCCGCTTCCATTCGCGCGCGGAGTTCCTGGGCACGCTGGTGGAGGGCATTGTCTCCTTCACGCCCGGCGGGCGTTTCCTGTCAGCCAACCGCAGCGGGCAGTTCCAGCTTGGCCTGTCCAATGGCGCCCTGCATGCGCACACCTTTTCCTCGCTGTTCGGGCTGTCGATGTCGCAGCTGTTCGACGCGGTGCGCGCGGCCCATGCGGGCATCGTCCAGCTGCACCTGCCCAGCGGCGTCAAGGTCAGCGCCCGGGTCGAATGGAAGTCACCCGCCGCATCGCTGCCAGGCAACACCGATGCCGGCCACGCAGCCCCGCCCGGCACGGCCGCCGCACCGCGCAGCCTGGCCGCAGGCCCGGCCCGCTCGCCCGGGCTGGACGACCTGGACACGGGCGACGCGCAGATCCGCGCGGTCATCGGCAAGCTGCGCAAGGTCATCGGCAAGGATATTCCGGTGATGGTGCTGGGCGAGACCGGCACCGGCAAGGAACTGATGGCGCGCGCCATCCACGCCGACAGCCCGCGCCATGCCGGGCCGTTCATTGCCGTGAACTGCGCCTCCATCCCGGAAAACCTGATCGAGTCCGAGCTGTTCGGCTATGAAGAAGGCGCCTTCACCGGCGCCCGCAAGAAGGGCGGCATCGGCAAGATGCTGCTGGCCAACGGCGGCACGCTGTTCCTGGACGAGATCGGCGACATGCCGCTGCATCTGCAAGGACGGCTGCTGCGCGCGCTGCAGGAACGCGCGGTGTCGCCGCTGGGCAGCAGCAAGGTCATCCATGTCGACGTCTCGGTGGTGTGCGCCACCAACCGCAACCTGCGTGATCTGGTCGCCAACGGCCAGTTCCGCGAAGACCTCTACTACCGCCTCAACGGGCTGGTGGTGCGGCTGCCGGCCCTGCGCGAGCGCGGCGACCTCGACGCGGTGGCCGCCAGGCTGCTGCGCCAGGAGCAGGCGGGTGTGCAACCCGGCGAGCCGCCCCGCATCCGCGAGTCGGTGATGGAGATGTTCCGCCGCTACCACTGGCCGGGCAATATCCGCCAGCTGTGCAACCTGCTGCGCACCGCGCGGCTGATGGCTGAAGGCGAAGCCGAGATCACCGAAGACCACCTGCCCGACGACTTCCTCGATGACCTGCGCGAGCGCCAGGGGCATGCGGCGGTGCCCGCGGCCCATATGCTGCCGGGCGCGCAGCCCACGCGGCTGGCCGATGTCGAGGCCATGGCCATTGTCGCCACGGTCAAGGCGCACAACGGGAATATCTCTGCGGCGGCCAAGGCGCTGGGGATCTCGCGCAATACGGTCTACCGGAAAATGGAAGAGGCCCGCGGGCTGCCCCACCAGGCCGGCTGATCCCGGCCACGCACCAGGGCAGCCGCGCGCTCAGGCCAGCGGTTCGCCCTGCATCCACTGGTCTTCCAGCTCGCGCCAGGCGCGCTGCACGTTCAGCGGGTGGCGCGACTGGAAATGGCGCCAATGCCGGAACGGTTGCGCCGCCACGGCGTCGCTGGCGCGTGAGGCATCGCTGCCCGCGGCCAGCGCGGCGCCGATTCCGTCCGCCAGCGCATCCAGGTAGGCCAGCGTCGGCGCCAGCGTCTGGGCGGGCGTGCCCGGCGCAGTGCCCACCACCGTGCGCGCCGGCAGCTCCTGCAGCCGCCGCAGCGCACGGCGCCACCCCTGCAGGGAGGCCTCCTGCATCTCCGGCACGCGCTCGCGGTAAGCCAGGCCGCCCGCACACAGCAGCTGCAGCCGCGGCGCGTAGAGCACCGTATCCGAGGCACTGTGCGCGTTCGCGTAAACCTGCACCTGCCAGGCGGTAGCGCCGGTGTGCAGCCAGCCATCGGGCTGCAGCGCGGGCTCCGGCAGCACGATCGCGGCGCCGCGCATGGCACCGTTCCCGAGCAGCGTGGCCATGCGGGCCAGGCAGGCCGCGCAGCGTTGCCGCATCAGCGCAGCCGTGGCGGCGGAGGCCAGGAACACGGGCCGGGGCCGCAGCCGTGCGAACGCGGCATTGGCCAGCACGTTCTCCGGGTGGGCGTGCGTATTGACCACCCAACGCACGGGCTGCGACGTCAGCGCCCGGATGGCGCCGAGCAGCGCACCGCCCCACGTCGCCTGCGGCCCGGGGTCCACCACCAGCACGCCCGCACCGCTCAGATGGACCAGGGTCGGCACCACTTCGGCGGCGTTGGCGCGCGTCACTTCGGCATTGCCGGCGCGGGCCACGTACACGCCTGGCTGCAGCCGCTCCAGCGTGACCCGCGTGCCGGCAGCGGCCGCCGGCCGCCAGCCGTTCATGGCCAGCGCAAGCGTGGCGCCAAGAAAGCCGCGCCGCGTCGTGGGCATCACCGCTGCCAGCCAGCGGCGCGGATCGCGGCCACCAGCGCGTCGCGCATGAGCCCGGCCGCCAGGTGTCCGCCGTCCACCCAGGCCAGCCTTGCGCCCGGCATGGCGGCCTGCAGGCGCAGCGCGTTGGCAGGACGGCAGACCTTGTCGGCGCGGCCATGCAGCAGCGTCACCGGCAGGCCATGCGCGCCGATGACCCGCGCCGCCCTGAGCAAGGCCGGCTTGCCCAGTCCGGCCCGGTTGCGCAGGTAGTGCGCCTGGATGCGGTATTTGTTCACCGCGGCCATGCGCTCACGCCGCGGCTGCCGGCGCGTAGGCGACGCAGGGGAAAGACCCAGCAACGCCTGTTCGCTCGCCTGCCACGCCGCGGCAGTGTCCCGTTTTTGAACAGGCGTACCACTTTGCAACAGCCGTGACACAGTGAGCAGCCGCGCGCGCGCATCGGGCAAGCGCTCGCCCCGTGCCTTGACGCAATGCAGCATGCGGCTGCCCCCATGGCGCGGCGAAAACAGCGCGAGCACATCGTCGCGGCCAGTCAGGAAGGTGCCGCGCAGGACCACCGCCGCCACGGCGTGCGGGCATTGCGCCGCGTACGCCAGGGCAAGTGCCGCCCCCCATGATCCGCCCACCACGCCCCAGCGCTCGATGCCCAGCGCGCGGCGCAGCTGCTCCAGGTCGGCCAGCAGCGCGCCCACGGTATTGCGGCGCAGGCAGCCAGCCGGCCTGGAGCGGCCGGCGCCGCGCTGATCCGGCATCACCACGCGGTGCCGCCGCGGGTCGAACCATTGCGCCATGGCGGCAGAGCAGCCGCTGCCCGGCCCGCCATGCAGCACCAGCCACGGCTCGCCGTCCGCGGTGCCGGCCAGCCGCACATGCACGCGCTGGGCGTCGGGCGTACGCAGGTAGAAGGTGGTGGCCGTGCTGGAAAAGCCGGCGGATATCGTGGATGCGTCGGGCATGGATGTTGCCTTGAGGGAATGCGGCAGTCGGGCGGCAGCCAGGCGCCGCGGCAAGACGATATTCACTAACCATGCCACCCAAGGAGAGAGACATGCGCTGGACCACCCCCGCCTACACCGAGCTGCGGCTTGGCTTTGAAATCACGATGTACATCGCCAACCGCTGAACGTGCCGCGGCGCCTGCGACCGGCGGTGCGCCGACAGGCAAGCCGCGGACCGCAAGCACAACCAACGCAGGCAGGCGCCAGGGCTGGCGCCTGCTCCGTGAAGCCATGACCCAACACCAAGCGCTCACGCCATGACAAGCATCCGGGTACTGGGGTCGGCCGCCGGCGGCGGCTTTCCGCAGTGGAACTGCAACTGCCACAACTGCGACGGCGTGCGCCGCGGCACGTTGCGCGCCACGCCGCGCACGCAATCCTCGATCGCGCTGACGGGCGACGGGCCTGATGCCATCCTGGTCAATGCCTCGCCCGATATCCTGCAGCAGCTGCGCCAGGCGCCCGCGCTGCAGCCCGCGCGCGCGCCGCGCGACACCGCCATCGCCGCGGTCGTGCTGATGGATGCGCAGATCGACCACATCACCGGCCTGCTGATGCTGCGCGAACACCGCCAGGCGCTGCCGGTCTATGCCACGGCCGCCGTCCTCGACGACCTGGGCGCGGCCTTCCCGCTGACGCGCATCCTGTCGCACTACTGCGGCCTGCAGACGCACGCCCTGCCCTGCGACGGCACCGCGTTTTCAGTCCCGCCGCTGGACGGCATGACACTGACGGCGATACCGCTGGAGAGCAAGGCCCCGCCCTACTCGCCCAACCGCCACGCGCCGCGCGCGGGCGACAACATCGGCCTGCGCATCGAAGACCGCCGCAGCGGCCGTCGCGCCTTCTACGCGCCCGGCCTGGGCCGCATCGACGACCACGTCTTTGCGGAGCTGCACAGCGCCGACATCGTGCTGATCGACGGCACCTTCTGGCGCGACGACGAGATGCAGGCGCCGGGCTTCTCCGGCAAGAGCGCCGCCGACATGGGCCACCTGGCCCTGTCCGGACCCGGCGGCATGATCGAGGTCCTGGGGCGGCTGCCCGCCAGCCGCAAGATCCTTATCCATATCAACAATACCAACCCGGTGCTGGTGGAAGACTCGCCCGAGCGCGCAGAGCTGGCGCGGCACGGCATTGAGGTGGCGTACGACGGCATGGAAATCGCACTATGACATCTGCCATTCCCTCCAACTCCCTCATCGCCTGGACCGAGGCCGAGTTCGAGGCCCGCCTGCGCGCCATGGAAAGCGGCTACCACATCCACCATCCCTTCAACCAGCGCATGGCGGCGGGCCAGTGTTCGCCAGCGCAGATCCGCGCATGGGTGGCCAACCGCTTCTACTACCAGGACAACATCCCGCTGAAGGACGCCGCCATCCTGTCCAACTGCCCCGAGCGCGACACCCGCCGCGAGTGGGTGGTGCGCATCCTTGACCACGACGGCACCGACACCCAACCCGGCGGCATCGAGGCCTGGCTGCGCCTGGGCCAGGCGGTGGGCCTGGAGCGCGAAGCGCTGCTGAGCCACCGGCACGTGCTGCCCGGGGTGCGCTTTGCCGTCGATGCCTACGTCAACTTTGCGCGCCGCGCGCCGTGGCAGGAAGCCGTGTGCTCGTCGCTGACGGAGATGTTCGCGCCCGCAATCCACAAGGAACGCCTGGCCGGCTGGCCCACGCATTACCCGTGGATCGAGGCCGCCGGGCTGGACTACTTCCGCTCTCGCATTCCGCTCGCGCAGCGCGACGTGGACCATGGCCTGCGCGTGACGCTGGGCCACTTCCGCAGCGCGGCGCAACAGCAGCGCGCCCTCGACATCCTGCAGTTCAAGCTCGACGTGCTCTGGTCGATGCTCGACGCCATCCAGCAAGCCAACCCATGACAGCCAGCACGCAAGACCTCGCCAGACCGACCCTGCACCGGACCTTTCGCCTGCAATGGGAAGCGTCCCAGCAAAGCTGGGTGCTGCTGTACCCGGAAGGCATGGTCACCCTCAACGACAGCGCCGCCGCGATCCTGCAGCGCTGCGACGGCAGCCACACGCTGGACATGCTGATCGACGACCTGCAGGCCGCGTTTGGCGTGCAGGGCATCGCCCCGGAGGTACATGCCTTTGTCAAACATGCCATCGAACGCGGCTGGCTGGTCTGAGGTCCCGCCCGGCCCGCCGCTGTGGCTGCTGGCCGAGCTGACCTACCGCTGCCCGCTGCATTGCGCCTTCTGCTCCAACCCGGTGGACTATGCCCGGCATACGGCCGAGCTGAGCACCGCGCAATGGTGCGATGTGTTCAGCCAGGCGCGGGCGCTGGGCGCGGTGCAGCTCGGGCTGTCCGGCGGCGAGCCGCTGCTGCGCAAGGACCTGGAGATACTGGTCAGGCATGCGCATGGCCTGGGCTTCTACACCAACCTCATCACCTCCGGCGTGGGCCTGACCGACGCCCGCCTTGCCGCCCTGCGCGAAGCCGGCCTGGACCATATCCAGCTGTCGTTCCAGGACTCCACCCGCGAGCTCAACGACTTCCTGTCCAGCACCCGCACGTTTGACCTGAAGCAGCGCGTGGCGCGCATGATCAAGGCGCACGGCTACCCGATGGTGATGAACTGCGTGCTGCACCGGCATAACCTGCCGCATGTCGGCACCATCATCGAGATGGCCCTGCAGATGGGCGCCGAATACCTGGAACTGGCCAACACGCAGTACTACGGCTGGGCCTGGGAGAACCGGCTGGCGCTGCTGCCCACCTATGAGCAGCTGCGCGAGGCCGAGGCCGTGGTCCGGCAGTACCGCGCGCGCATCGGCAGGCAATGCCAGATCCTGTTCGTCGTGCCTGACTACTTCGAGGCTCGGCCCAAGAAGTGCATGAACGGCTGGGGTACCACCTTCCTTGGCGTGGCGCCCGACGGCACCGCGCTGCCCTGCCACGCGGCGCGCATGCTGCCCCGCCTGGCGCTGCCCAATGTCACCACGCAGGGGCTGCGCGAGATCTGGACCGAAAGCGATGCTTTCCGCCGTTTCCGCGGCACGCAGTGGATGCAGGAACCCTGCCGTTCGTGCGACCAGCGCGAGCAGGACTACGGCGGCTGCCGCTGCCAGGCGTTCCTTGTCACCGGCGACGCCGCCGCGACAGACCCGGTGTGCGAGCGCTCCGGCGCGCACGACAAGGTCAGCGAGATCGTGCTGCAGGGCCGGCTGGCCGTGGCGCAGGCGCGCGAACAAGCGATGGTATTTCGCAGCGATGGCAACTCGCTGCGGCTGAGCAGCGGCCAGCGGTAAGAAAGAAAAGACCCCGGCATGGCAGGCGCCAGCCGGGGTACCTTGCCGGCAAGCCGGCATCGTCAAGACAGTCGCCGGCCTCAGCTGGCACTCAACACCCACTCCGCCAGCTTCTTCGCGTCATCCTCGCCAAGGCTGCCATGCGGCGGCATCGGAATCCGCCCCCACACGCCCTTGCCGCCTTCGCGGATCTTCTTTGCCAGCCGCTCCGCCGCCTGGCTGTCGCCCTTGTACTTGGCGGCCACCTCGGCAAACCCCGGCCCCACCAGCTTTGACTGCATGCCATGGCAGGAAAAGCAGCCGCTCTTGTCGGCCAGGGCCTGCATGTCGGCGGCCGTGCCGGCCAGTGCCGCGCCCGGCAGCAGCGCCGAAACCACCGCCAGCGCCATCCATTCCTTCTTCATACCTGTGTCCCTCTTCGTCCCATTTCGACCCGTTTCGTCCTGTTGCAACCGCGCCCGGCGCACGCCGCGCACCCATGATGCGATGCGCGCGTGCGCCGGACCGTGTCACCTCCCGCCGGCTCAGCTCTTGTGCAGCTTGAACACCCACACCGAGCCGCCCTGCTCCAGGAAGTTCACGCGCTTGGCCACCTCGCCGCCCCACAGCGGCACCGCACCGCCCCAGCCGGACACCACCGCCACGTACTGCTCGCCGTTCTCTTCCCAAGTGACCGGGGGCGCCACCACGCCGCTGCCGGTCTGGAACTGCCACAGCTCCTTGCCGGTCCTGGCGTCGGCCGCCTTCAGGTAGCCTTCCGGCGTGCCCCAGAACACCAGCCCGCCGGCGGTGGTCATCACCCCGCCCCACAGCGGCGCGCTGTTCTTGACCTCCCACATGATCTTGCCGCTCTTGGGGTTGATGGCCCGCAACGTGCCGATATAGTCCTCGTTCAGCGGACGGATGGTGAAGCCCGCGCCCAGGAAGGCAGCACCCTTCTTGTAGCTGATGGGCTCGTTCCAGATATCCATGCCCCACTCGTTGGCGGGCACGTAGAACAGGCCGGTCTGCGGGCTGTAAGCCATCGGCTGCTGGTTCTTGCCGCCAAGGAAGCCCGGCGCGGCAAACACGGACTTGCCCTTCTTCTCGTCGCTGCCGGCGGCGGGGTCGCCGGGACGGCCTTCGGCGATGTAGTTGGGGCGACCGCTCTTCAGGTCGATGCCGGTGGCCCAGGTGATCTTCTTGACGAAGGGGAAGGCGTTGACCAGCTTGCCGCTGGCCGCGTCGTTGACGTAGAAGAAGCCATTGCGGTCGGCCTTGCCGCCCATGCGCTTGCCGTCCAGGTCGAAGGTCACGAACTCATTGACGCCATCGAAATCCCAGCCGTCGTTCGGGGTGTTCTGGTAGTGCCAGACGATCTTGCCGGTGGCGGGATCCAGCGCCACCGTCGAGGCCGAGTAGAGGTTGTCGCCCTTGCGGATATGGCTGTTCCACGGGCCCGGATTGCCGGTGCCGAAGTACACCAGCCCGGTGGCCGGATCATAGGTGCCGCCCAGCCAGGTGGCGGCGCCGCCGGTCTTCCAGGTCTCGCCCGGCCAGCTTGCGTTGGCGGTGCCGGTCACGCCGTTCTCGGTCTTGTTGCCGTCCTTGTCGTACTTGTAGCCCATATGGCCTTCCACCACCGGCCGCGACCACACCAGCTGCCCGGTTTTGGCATCGCGCGCCTCGACCCGGCCCACCACGCCGAACTCGCCGCCCGAGATGCCGGTCAGCACCATGCCCTTGACGATCATGGGCGCCGCCGTGTACGAATAGCCGGCAGCGTAGTCTTCCAGCTTCTCCTTCCACACCACCTTGCCGGTCTTCTGGTCCAGCGCCACCAGCTGCGCATCGAGCGTGCCAAAGATCACCAGGTTGTCGTAGAGTGCCGCACCGCGGTTCACCACGTCGCAGCACGGCATGATGCCTTCGGGCAGCCGGTGCTCATACTTCCAGAGCTTACGCCCGGTCTTCAGGTCCAGCGCATAGATGCGCGAATACGAGGCCGTCACGAACATCTTGCCGTCATGGATCAGCGGCTGCGATTCCTGCCCGCGCTGCTTCTCGCCGCCAAACGAGAACGACCACGCCGGCACCAGCTGCCCGACGTTCTTCGTATTGATGCGCGACAGCGTGGAATAGCGCTGGCCTTGCGGGCCCATGCCCCACGACAACACATCGCCGGGGCTCTTTGCGTCGTTCTCGATCATGGCATCGGTCACTGCCGCCTGCGCGGCCAGACTGGCCGCGGCAGCCGCAACCGCCATCACTACTCGTAACGTCCTCATTGCCATCTCCTCTCTTGTTTTGGGTTTCCCTGGTGCGCCACTGCGCCACACACCAGACATGCCTTTGGCAATTCCCATGCCAGTCGCATCCCCCCACCAGCACGCCGGTTGCGGCCCCGCTGCGTGATGGCGGCCGTGCCAGCGCGCAACACTGCGTTGCAGCTGCTCCAGAATTGAACAGCCCGCCACGGCTGGCCGGCGTCAGTGCCCAAGCGCGGCTTCCTCGCGCGCCGGGTAGAGATGGCCGACGTTGCGCAGGTACTCCGCGGGCATCGCGGCCCAGTGCGCGTAGGGCTGCGGCACCGGCATCGCCATGACCTCGGCCAGGTCCCGCCCCTGCGCCGCGGCCTCGCGCAGGCGCGTATCCAGCCATTGCAGGTAACCGCGCGTATGCGCGATGGCCTCTGCGCCGCCGCCGGCCGCAGGCACTGGCCCGTGGCTGGGGACCAGCACGCGCGCCCCGCTGTCGGCCAGCAGCGCCTGCAGCCGGTCCAGGCTGGCCTGCCAGCGGCCGATATCCGCGTGCGGCGTGGTCGGAATGCGTTGCCGGAACACCAGTCCGCCGGCAAAGACCACGCCCGCGCTGTGGTCCAGCACCACCAGGTCGTCGCCGGTATGGCCGTCCAGGCGCACGAGCTCCAGCGTATGGCGCCCGATCGTGCGGCGGCCCGGCGCCAGCGCGTGGGCAGCCGGCACGGACTCGGTGCCGCGCATCCAGTCGCCGCACAGGCGGTAGAGGTTGTCGGCATAAGCGGCGCCCTCGCGCCGCGCCCCGTCGATGGTGCCGGCCAGGGCGCTGCCGCGCACATCGGCATAGGCCTGGTTGCCGAAGAAATAGTCTGGATGCAGGTTCAGGTTCAGCACCAGCCGCACCGGGGCGGCCGTGACCGATGCAATCGCCTTGCGCTGCTGCTCGCCATACAGCCGCGACGGGCCGGTGTTGATGACCACCACGCCGTCGCCGGTGTCGATAAACGCCGTATTGATGATGTTGCAGCCGTTGCCGGGCGCGAAGTCGGCATTGGCGCCTTCCAGCAGCCACACGCCCGCGGCGATCTCGCGCGGGGCCAGGCGGTAGTCAGGAGGCTGCAGCGCGGCCTGCTGGGCGAGTGCCGGCGGCACGGGCTGGCCCGCCAGGCATAGCAGCAACCACAGTAGCAATCGTCGCTTCATGGGGACACCCGCGCCGCGATGCGGTTGCCGTTGTTGTCGTGGCCGGCCACCGTCATGCCCGGCGGCACGGCATCGCGCAGGTCGAAGGAGAAGATCGGATTCTCGGCAACCGGCTCATGCAGCGTCAGTCGCAGCAGCGGCTGCCGGGCCGCGTCAGCCAGGACCAGGGTCTCGATATGGAACGCCGGGATACCTGCCGCCAGGCCGGTATCCATCGGATGCATCACGCGCAGCCGCACGCGTGCCGCGGCCCCGCCGAAGCCCGGGAACACGCGCGCGTCCACGCGGTTGAGCGTGCGGCTCCAGCTGCCGTCGCGGCGCGTGGCGCCGGGCACCGTGCAGCCCCCGCCGCCGGCATCGACCAGCACGCTGCCGACATGCCAGGTGCCATCGCGCGTGCGCGCCGCCACCCGCACCGGCGATGCCTGTTCCAGCTTGAAGCGGAACGACAGCGACGGGCGCACCCGCAGCGGTTCGAACGCCAGCACCTCGCGGATCGGGTTGCGGTCCACCGCCACCACGATGCGATCCACTTCGCCCAGCGCCGAGGCATCGAAGGCGATCGGCACGCGCATGGGGTCTTCCGCAAACGCCGGCCCGGTCACCCTGACGCGGCTGTCGAACACCACCGGGCCAGTCTGCAGCAGCTCCTTCTGGATCCAGGCCCATTGCGGCGACTGCAGCGGATCGCTGTGCGCGATGACGGCGTCCGCTGCCCCGGCAGCCGGTACCGCCGGACTGGCCATGCCCAGTGCGGCCGCCATCAGCAGGACCATGCCCCGCGTCCGGCGCCTCATGCCTGCTGCCCCCGGCGCGCCATGCCGCGCTGCGGGTCGTAGCCCTGCAGCGCCAGCGCGAAGAACACCACCGCGCTGCCCGCCACCACCGCCAGGCTCAGCGGTGCCACCTGCCCGTACAGCGCAAAGCGGATCGCCTCGACCGCGTGGGTGAAGGGATTGAAGCGGGCCAGCTGGTACACCAGCTCCGCGCCCGACTCCTGCAGCTTCCACAGCGGATACAGCGCCGAGCTGATGAAGAACATCGGGAAGATCACGAAGTTCATGGTGCCGGCAAAGTTCTCGAGCTGGCGCACATGGACCGACAGCAGCAGGCCCAGCGCGCCCAGCATCAGCGCGGCCAGCGCCATGGCGCCCGTCGCCGCCAGCAGGTGCAGGGACTCGAAGCGGATGCCGAAGGCCATCGCCACCAGCAGGAACGCGGCCATCTGCAGCAGCGACAGCACCGTGCCCGCCGCCAGCTTGCAACCCAGCAGCCAGCCCCGCGGCAGCGGCGCGGTCAGCAGCAGCCGCATCACGCCCATCTCGCGGTCGTACACCATGGCCAGCGACGACTGCATGCCGTTGAACAGCGCGATCATGCCCAGCAGTCCGGGCGCCACGTAGATCTTGTATTCGATGTAGGTGTCATAGGGCGGCGCAATGGCGACGCCCAGCGCGTTCTGGAAGCCCGCGGCAAACACGAGCAGCCACAGCAGCGGGCGCACCAGCGACGACAGCAGGCGCCCGGGCTGGCGCAGGTACTTGCGCAGCTCGCGCCCGCAAACCGCGCGCAGCGCGCGCCAGCGATGGATCAGGATGGAGGCCATGGGTGCGCTACGCGGATGGGGTCCGGCACGCCGTGTCGGCTTCATCGGCGCCCAGGGTGTCGAGGTTGTTCTTCGGATGCAGCACGCCTTCCACCGGGGCCATGCCGACCACGCCGTCAGGGTGAGCCAGCAACACCGGCTGGCGCAGCTGGCGGTCCCAGCGGCGGAACGACAGTGGCGGCCCCTTGAAGCCGTCCACCACCACCTGCCCGGCGGCAAGCGCCTGCGCCTGTCCGGCAAACCCGGCCCTGGGCAGGCGCGCCACGCTCTCGGCGATGGCCTTGACCGCCACCCATGCAGCCCAGTCGTAGCCGGTCATCGGACGGCCCGCCGCCCGCATGAAGCGCCGGTTGAGCTGCGGCCCGCCATTGCGCTCCCAGGCCCAGTGCCACGCCTGCGCGCCCAGCCCGCTGGCGCCCACTACCGGGCGCGGCAGCAGCGTGGCGTAGGGCACGCCGCGGGCGAACTCGCCGTCGGCATCGGCCACCACCACCACGTCATAGTCCACGCCGCCGGTCAGCAGGCCGAGGTTGGCCTGGTCGCGCTCACGCGGGTCGTTGGACAGCCTGAAGGTGCGCTGCCCCGACCAGGCAATGCCAAAGCGCCGCGCCGACATCACCAGCGCATCGCGCTGCGCCGCATCGGCCGCGGACGGGCCGCTCAGCAGCAGGGCGCGGCGCCATTTGCGCAACACCAGGTACTGCATCAGCGCATCCGCGCGCATGCGCAGGCTGGGCAGCGTGTGCAGCAGCACCGGCGCGCAGCCGGCGCCGCGCAACGCGTCGTCATCGGCGGACACGTTGAACAACAAGGCCTCGCCCGGCCTGACCGCGCCCGCGGCCGCCCTGACCGACGCCGACGGCAGGTCCAGCAGGATATAGCGCGTGCCCTGCCGCGCCAGCGCAGCGACCAGCGGGGCCACCTCGGCGCCGGTGCGGGCTTCCTGGACTTCCAGCCTGAGCGACTGGCCCGCGGCCTCGAGCGCCACGCGCGCTTCCGCGGCCGCCACCTGGGCGCCGTCGAGCGCACGGCCCTGCGGCTGGCCGGGATAGCGCTGCGCCAGGCGCCGGGGCGCATAGCGCGCGTCGTCGGCCTGCGACACGACCGCCACGCGCACCTCGGCAGCGTGCACCGCGGCAGGCAGCCACGCCAACGCCATGGCGCCCAACCCGGCACGCCACCACTGCCACCACGCACGCGAGCGCTCAGTCATCGATCGCCACCGAATGCGGCACCCGGCCCGCCTTGAGCGTGGCCACCGCCTTGCGGCTGGCGGTGTCCACCACGCTGACATCGTCGGACAGGCCGTTGGCGACATAAAGCCGCGCGTTGTCGCGGCTCAGCGCCAGCCCCCATGCGCGGCGGCCGACCAGCACATAGTCCTGCACCCGGCGCGACGCCACCTCGACCACCGCGACATGGTTGGCGCGGCCCAGCCCGATATAGGCGCGCGTGCCGTCGCCGCTGGCCGCCATGCCCACCGGGGTCACGTCCTCGGCGCGAAAGCCCCGGGGCGCGAAGGCGATGGTCTGGGCCACCTCGAAGGTATCGGTGCGGATCACGCTGACGCTGGCCGAGAGCTCGTTGGACACCCACAGCTCCTTGCCGCCGCGCACCAGCAGCAGCCGCCGCGGCCGGTTGCCGACCTGGATATTGCGGATCACCTTGCGCGAGGCCACGTCGATGACATGGACCAGGTTGGCCACCTCCGAGGTCACGTACACATGCCTGCCGTCGGCGCTGACCCTGACGCCCTCCGGCTCCTCACCCACCCTAAGCGCGAACACGCGCTTGCCCGAAGCCGTGTCGTAGGCCGACAGCAGCCCGTCCTCTTCATTCGAGACATAGAGCGTGCGGCCGTCCTGGCTGAGATCGAACAACTCCGGATCGTCCCCCACCGGCAGCGATGCCACGGTCTTGCGGCTGGCCACATCGACCACATCCACCCGGTTGTCGTCGCTGCAGGCCACGTACAGGCGCGTGCGGTCGGGCGACAGCTGCAGGTGGCGCGGGCGCTTGCACTGCCGCCATACCGCGACCAGTTGCCGGCTGCGGGCATCGAAGACGGCGAGGGCATCGTCCTTCTCGCTCGAGACGAAGACCTGGTTGGTAGCCTGGCCGACGGGGGGCGCGGCGCCGCCCTGCGCGCCTTCGGCCAGGCCGGCGGCAACCAGCAGCGTCGTAACCAGCAGCAAGGTAAAGGCAAACCAGACGGGGGATGGCATCTTGTTCATGCGGGTACGCGCCTCGCAGCCGGGTCAGTGACAGGGGCCGGCGGCGTCATGGCCAGGAAGGCGCCCTCCAGGGTGTCGCACGCCGCAGCGCCGCGCAGTGCGGCCGGGGTGCCGTCGAAACGCACGGTGCCGCGGTCCAGCACGATCACGCGGTCGGCGTGCTCCACCTCCTGCACCAGGTGGGTGGCCCACAGCACGCCGGCCTGCGCCCGCGCCGTCAGCCGCCGGGCATCGGCCACCAGCTGCGCGCGCGAGGCCGGGTCCAGCCCCACCGTCGGCTCGTCCAGCAGCAGCATGGCCGGTTCATGCAGCAGCGCGCGCGCCAGTTCCACCTTGCGCCGGTTGCCGCCAGAAAGCTCGCGCACCGGTGCGCGCGCACGCGCCGCCAGCCCGAAGTCATCGAGCAGCCGGGCGATGCGCTGCGCCGCCACTCGGCGCGGCAGCCCGTGCAGGTCCGCGTGAAAGCGCAGGTTGGCCAGCACCGGCAGGTCCAGGTCGATGGCCGGCTGCTGGAACACGATGCCCAGCCGTGCCAGCGCACGCACCGGATCGCGCCGCATGTCGCTGCCCATGACCGTGACCTGCCCCGCATCGGCCACGAACAGGCCGCTGAGGATCTGGAACAGCGTGGTCTTGCCCGCCCCGTTGGGCCCGAGCAGTGCCACGAACTCGCCGCGCCGCACGCTGAGCGAGACCCCGTCCAGGGCCGCGCGGCTGCCGAACGCCTTGCGCACGGCGTCGCAGCACAGCGCCGGTGGTGCCTGCATGGCCATCACAGCTGCCCCCCGGGCCGCGCGGTGCCCACGCGCCCGGCAAAGGTCCGCTCGGTCTCCCACGCATGGCGCAGGAAGGCATCGTATTGCGCGGTATTCAGGTAAGTCAGTTCCTGGTCGTACCTGGCCAGTTCCGCAAGGTGGCGCGGCTGCTGCATCGCGGCGCGGAACGCGTCATGCAGGCGGCCGACGATTGCCGGATCGGTGCCGCGCGGCACGCCGATGCCGTAGGGCGAGTTATGGACCGCATCGGCAAAGCCCAGCTCGCTTACCGTCGGCACCTCAGGCCAGCGCGGTGAGCGCTGCGCGCTGAACACGGCCAGCAGGCGCAGCTTGCCGATCTCAACGTAGGGCGCGAAGCCGGTGGAATTGACCCCCGCCATCAGCGAACCGTTGGCCACCGCCAGCATCTGGTCAGCGGTGCCGTGATACGGCACGTGGATATAGCGCACGCCGCTGCGCCCGAGCACGTCCTCCATCGCCAGATGGGCGGTGGTGCCGATGCCGGTGGAACCCACGGTCAGCTCGCCCGGATGCGCGCGGCCCCAGGCAATCAGGTCGCGCAGCGAGCGCAACGGGCTGTCTGTGGGCACCACGATGCCGAAGGTGTAGCCCGAGATCATCAGCACCGGCTGGATGTCGCGCAGCGGCTGCCAGGCGGTCTTCTGCTGATGCGGGAAGCGATACACCGTCAGCGGCAGCTGGCCGATGGTGTAGCCGTCCGGCCGCGCCGCGGCAAGCAAGCCACCCACCAGCGTGCCGCCGGCGCCCGGCCGGTTCTCCACCACGATCGGCTGCCCCAGCTCACGCCCGGCCAGCTCCGCCAGGATGCGCATGGAGATATCGGTGGCGCCGCCCGCTGGCCATGGCACCACCAGCGTGATCGGCCGCGACGGATACCCGTGCGCGCCCTCGGCCAGCGCGGCGCCCGCATGGACCAGGCCGAGGCACGGCAACATCAGGCAGGCAAGGCAGCGACCGAGGCGGCGGAACATGGCTGGGCACCAGGCAGAGTGTTGATGCGGGTGAACAGAGCAAGGCCGATACCATGTGCAGCGCAGCATGGGGCCGCGCTCCATGCCAGGCGTTGCCTGGCCGCGCCGGACGCACTCCCGGACGCTGCGGCCAGGCCGTGCCTTGTGCGGTGCGCCGCGCACGACTGTCCCATGGTGGAGCACCGGCCCGCTGCTTGTGCCCGCGGCTGTCCTGTTTTGTGACAGGCACCGGCGCAAGGCGGATTCGGCCAGCGCGTCCCTCGGGCCTCTCGCCGCGCAAGTCCCGAACTCCCGATGCACGGTATGAAACCTGCTCAGCTCCGGGCAAGCGCTACCCAATGCAGGTATCGCACCGCTTATCCGGAGGAGACGGAACATGCCAGCCAACCCCCGCCCCGCACCGCCAGGGCAGGCGCCGCGCGACACCGTGGCTTGCCGCGGCAGGGCCAGCCGCGGCGCCGCCACCGCGATTGCCGTGGCGGTCGCCCTGATGGCCCAGCGGCCCGCTGTTGCGCAGCAGGACACCCCTGTCCCAAACCAGGACAGCGCCATGCTGCCGGAAGTCCTGGTGGTGGCCGCCGCGCCGCTGCCGGGCATCGGCGTGGACAGCGACCTGGTGCCCTACACCGTGCAGACCGTGCGCGGCGATGACCTGGACCGGTCGCGCGCCGGCAACCTGGCCGAGTATCTGTCCCGCAACCTGGCCGGCGTCAACGTCAACGACATCCAGGGCAGCCCGTTCCAGACCGACATCACCTACCGCGGCTTCCGTGCCTCGTCCATTCCGGGCGTGCCGCAGGGCCTGTCGGTCTACCTGGACGGCATCCGCGTCAACGAGCCCTTCGGCGACGTGGTCAGTTGGGACATGATCCCGGAAGCCGCGCTGGCGAGCGTGTCGCTGGTATCCAGTGCCAACCCGGCCTACGGCCTCAATACCCTGGGCGGCGCGCTGGCCATGACCACCCGTTCCGGGCTGGACTCGCCCGGCTTCACGGCCGACCTGTCCTACGGCAGCGGCGCCCGCAAGCGCGCCGACCTGTCCGGCGGCGTGCGCAGCGACGGCGGCTGGCACGCATTCGCAGCCGGCACCCTGTTCCAGGAATATGGCTGGCGCGACCAGTCGGGCGGCCGGCTTGGCAACGTCTTCGCCAAGGCTGGCTATGCGGGCGACACTGACAGCTGGGACGTGTCCGTGCTGCACGGCCGCAGCACGCTGACCGGCAACGGGCTGGTGCCCAGCTTCCGCGCCAGCGGCAACGGCACGCTGCCAGACATCTACCAGGCCAACCGCCGCGCCGTGTACACCTACCCCGACCAGACCCGCAACCAGTTGACCCAGCTCGCCGTCAACGGCCGCCACTGGTTCGACGACAAGACCAGCGCCGCGGCGCTGGCCTATGTGCGCACCAGCCGCCGCGACACCACCAACGGCGATGTCAACCCCGCCTACGAGGCCTATGCCGAAGACTGCGAGGACGGCTTTGCGCCCGACGGCAGCCCGCGCGGCGACGCCTGCGGCATGACCCGGGCCGAAGGCGCCGCGCTGCATCCCGCCGTGATCAACACCACCCATATGTGGCAGCAGACCGTCGGCATGGCGCTGAGCATGGCCAGGGAGACCGACCACCACCTGCTCAACGCCGGCCTGACCCTGGACCGCAGCCGCCTGACCTACTCGCAGTACGCCCAGCCCGGCACCTTCACCGACGACCGCGGCGCGGTGGCCGACCCGGACGCCCCCAACGCCCTGTTCTCCGGCGTCGGCGGCAGCTCGCGCATGCTCGGCCTGTACCTGTCCGACACCTGGTCGCTGACCCCCAGCACCTTCCTGACCGCTTCGGCCAGGTGGAACCACGTCGCGGTAAGCAACACCCTGCGCAACAGCGACGGCAGCGAACAGCCGCGCGAGAGCTTTACCTACCGCCGCCTCAACCCGGCGCTGGGGCTCTCGCAGAAGCTGGGCGGCGGCGTCACCGTGTTCGGCGGCTACGCCCAGAACAACCGCGTCCCCACCGTCCTCGAACTCGGCTGCGCCGACCCGACGCGGCCCTGCCGCCTGCCGGCCGGCCTGCAGGCCGACCCCTACCTGAAGCAGGTGGTCTCCCACTCCTATGAAGCAGGCGTGCGCTGGCACCGCGGCAAGGACACCGAAGTCACCGCGTCGCTCTACCGCGTCGACAATCACGACGACATCCTCTTCCTGCGCGCGCCGAACACCCAGCTCGGCTATTTCGCCAACTTCGACCGCACCCGCAACCAGGGCCTGGACCTCACCGCCCGCCAGCGCGTGGGCGATGTCACGCTGCGGCTTGCCTACAGCTATCTCCAGGCCACCTACCAGGCCGCCGGCCAGCTTGCCGCCGGCGAGCGCACCATCGACATCCGGCCCGGCATGCGCATGGCTGGCCTGCCCCGCCATACGCTCAAGCTGGGCCTCGACTGGCAGGCACTGGCCGGCCTGACGCTCGGCGCCGACCTGGTGGCGGTGTCAAGCACCGTCTCCAGCGGCAACGAAGACGGCCTGCGCAGCGACCCGCAACCGGGCGTGCCGCCGAAGACCGCTGACTGGCATGTGCCCGGCTACGCCACCCTCAACCTGCGCGCGGCGTACAAGGTGAACAAGCGGTTTGAGATCTATGCGCGCGTGGCCAATGTCTTTGACCGGCGCTACGAGACCTATGGCCAGATCGCGAATGATGTGTTCCCCGGCGGCAGCCTGGTGCGCCCGCACGTGGCACCGGGGGATGCCGCCAGCGCGCTGTTCGTGGCACCGGGCGCGCCGCGGAGCTTCTGGCTGGGGGTGGTGTTCCGGATGTAGCAAGCCAGGCAGGTTCCGCTGAGCAATGCGACGCGGGCCGGCACGCAATGAGAACCTGTCGGCCCGCACCCGGGGCGCGCTACTATTCGCCTGACACGGCGCCTTTGCGTCGAGCGTCAGCCCTCTCCCCCACCCCGTCATGACCTGCATTGTCCGCATCGCCCTCCACACCCTGGCATCCGCAGGCCTCATGTTCCTGAGCACCGCGCATGCCACCGACATCGACTGCGATCCGTCGGCCACGCCTGCCAGCGCCACGCAGGCGCAACGACTGATCTGCGAATCCGCGCTGTTTTCCATGGGCTACCAGCGCATCTACGCCGACCAGCAGCGCCTGCTCAAGGCGCGGGCAATCACTGAGGCGGACATTGCAGCGTTCCGCAAGAAGCGGGACCGTTGCGATTCGGCGTCCTGCCTGGATACGGTCTTCCGGGAATGGAATGCGTTCGCCAGCCGGGCGCGGGTCCCTTGACCGGAGAGCCATAGCGGGCAGTCCTGCCCGCGCGGACTCAGAAAGCGCTTGCTGGCACAGCGCCATGGCCGGCAGGGCCGGCCTTGCCTTTCTGGACGCCGGATGCCAGTGCACGGATGGCGGCTTCGCGGGAGTTTCCGATGCGCTTGTGAGCGGTCTCCAGGACCGCATCGATATCCCGCCTGGTTACGGCGCGCTGCAGGGCACGCCAGGTCTTGAAGGAATTCTCCAGCGACCCGGGACGGGAGGCGAGCCCCAACCGCACATAGCGCAGGACCCGCAGCGAGATGGAGTTCAGCAGCTCCCCGACCAGCCGGTTGCTCGACAGGTCTGCCATGGCCATGTTCGCCAGGAAGGTCACGCTGATATAGGCGTCCACGGATTCCTCGACGGCCTTGCCGAGCCGCGGCATGAATTGCTCGAATAACGCATCAAGCGCGTCCGCGCGCTCTTCCATCAGCTGCCTGAGCAGAATGGCAAACAGTGCGTCCCGCACGACGTAGATATCCCGCAGATCCTGGGCATTGGGCTCGGTGACAATGGCGCCGCGCCGAGCGCGGAACTCGATCAGCCGCTCCCGCTCCAGGATGCGCAAGGCCTCGCGCACTGGAGCACGGCTGACCTCCAGGACCTCGCTGATGTCTTTCTCAAGCAGGCGTTGGCCTGCGTGGATCACGTCGATCGTAATCAGTCCCGCCAGCCGCACCGCAATCTGGTCAGCAACGGATGCCGACCAATCGCGTCCATGCATAAGCGCCTGCTCGACCGCCAGCGTGACCGGATTCTGCGGTGTTTGCGGCGCAAGCAGCAACTGCAGTTCTGGCGTGTTGGTAGTCTTGAGTCTGCCCATGAGGGGTAAATCCTTCCGATTATTGGGGAACCGGTCGGGTGTTGCCCTCGATCGGCGCTGCACCGCTCGCAGCGTCCAAGATCTTACCTTACGTGGCGTATCGGGCGGATGGCCGGGCGTGGCATTTCGGTCGGTGCAGGCTAAGCAGTCGTCTTTCGGCGCACTGTGCCGCGTGTGGCCCGGCTCTCCTTGGGGCTGCAACCAAATTGCGCGTGATACCAGCGCGAGAATCCGCTCGGCGCGGAAAAACCGAGTAGCGTCGCCACCTCGGTCAACGGGCGATCGCTTTCGACGACATGACGCGCGGCGAGTTCCGTGCGGATGTCGTTGACGATCGACGAGAAGCTCTGCCCCTCCTCCGCCAGCCGGCGCTGGACCGTGCGGCACACCACGCCCAGGTGGTCCGCCACCTGCTCGATGCTGCAACGTCCGCTGGGCAACAGCAGCAGGACAATGCGCCGCACGTCCTCAAGCATGGTCGCCTGCTGCGAGATGACAGACGCGTCTATCAGCTGCTGCGCGTAGCGCGCCATGGCCGGATCGGCAGACGGGTTGCGTGCGTCGAGATCGGCCTTCGCGCAGATGATGCAGTTGAATTCATAGTCGAACTCGACGCAAGGGCCAAAAAACCGGTGGTGCGTACTAAGGTCCCGCGGCGCCGGGTGCTCAAAGCATACACGCCGCGGCTCCCAGTCGGGCTTGAGAAGCTGGCGTATCAGCCGCACCATTACCCCCAGTGCCAGTTCAACCCTTTGGCGCGTGGGCTGATGTGCACTGCCAGCGATGACCGCCTCGCGAATAATGACCAGTTCACCGCACTCCTCTACCGCCAGCGACAGCGCACCGTTGAGCAACGCCTGATAGCGCATCAGCATGCGAAGCGAGTCGCGCAGCGTCGCCTGGTCGCGGATCAGCAATCCTACGGCCCCAAGATTCGACAACAGCCGCGACTCGGCCATGCACAGTCCGAAACTCTCGTTGCCAGACAGGGTTGCTGACGCCTGCAGCAATCGTCCGACACGCTCCACCGGAATCATGAGGTCCGGCTCGCGCAGCACGCTCGGACTTAACCCCGCGTCAAGGAGCATCCGCACCGGGTCCAGTCCGGCGGTTCGAGCGACCTCGCTGTAGTTGGTGAGGGCCGCAGCGCGGACTAGTGAAGACATTGGCGGTCAGAGTAGAACATTGACATGGAATGATAAATCCCAGTCATGTACTGTCAAGCGGGAGAAACCCGTCACATCCAGACTCGCAAGGATCGATTGGCCTAATCGACAATAGGAGACAGTGTTCATGATTCAGCGCCTCAAAGCGGCACCCGCGGTGGTCCGCGCAACCTCTCTGGGCAATTCGATCCAGGTCGAGCAAGTCACTTGCACGATCGGTGCGGAGCTCAGCAACGTCAACCTCGGTGCGGCTGCCGAAGACGACCAACAGATGGCGGAAATCCGTGCCCTGCTCCTGAAGCATCGCGTGCTGTTCTTCCGCGACCAGGA
>NZ_JBYSYC010000050.1:0-54736 GCF_058782875.1 Cupriavidus sp. FW305-F7
ATGTGGTTCGCTATTCCTTCATCGTAGTGGACTTTCACCACCTACTCCTTGCCGGTCTCCCGGCGCACTCAGAACTTGTGCCGCATCCCCAAAGCCACGCCAACCATGCTGCGCTGCCCGTTGGCCGCGGCATAGCTGTTGCCCAGCGACAGGCTGTTGGCATAGACCGTGGCAAGCGACTCCAGCATCAGGCCGGCATTGCGAGCATAGGCCGTCGACAGGTACACATCCGTGCGCCGCGAAAACGCATAGTTGGCGACAAAGGCAACCTGCCACGGATTGGCCACTTCCGTATTGCCAAACAGGCTCCTGACATTGTCGTAGTTGTACTCCAGCGTCAGCCCCACGGCCGGGGTGACCTGATAGTTGGCGCCGATCCAGTAGTAGTCGTCCCGCTGGATCACCACGTCGGCGGCATTCTTGTTCTGACCCCAGCGATAGCCACCCATGATCTTGGCCGGGCCAAAGGCGTAGCTGGCCGCCACGACGGCCTTGCGCACGGTGCCATTGCTGGTGCCGATGGTGGGGTTCCACTGGTCATAGCCGATGGTGGCGCCGAACGGCCCGGTGGCATACGCCAGCGAGGCCCCGTAGGCGGTGTCGCGCCGGAACTGTCCGGGCACTTCGCCATTGCCGCCGATCGGGGTGGCAATACCAACAGTCTGCGGCAGCGCCAGCCCGGCGCCGAACGACCAGTGCGCCCGCGCCGTCAGCGGGCCGAACTGGCCGGTGTACTTGACCGTGTTGTCCTCGCGGAAATTGGCGCCCGCCTGCAGCACCACCGGTTCATATTGCGTGGCGTAGGCGGTAGGCGAGAAGTTCGCCAGCGCTTCAAAGATCGACGTGTACTGGCGGCCCAGGCTGAGCTGGCCGATGCCGGCGTGCTGCAGGGCGACAAAGGCCTGGCGGCCGAACAGGCGACCGCTCTGCTGCATGGTGCCGTTGTCCAGGCTGAAACCGCTTTCCAGCACGAACGACGCCTGCCATCCCGCACCAAGATCTTCCGCGCCGCGCAGGCCCCAGCGCGACCCGGACAGCCCGCCCGACGCCATCCGGAACACCTTGTCGCCCGGCCCTGGGTTGAAGCCGTTAGTGGCAACGGGCACAGCGCCGACGCGGTTCACGTATTCGACGTTGACGTCCGCCACGCCATACAGCGTGACGGACGATTGCGCGGCGGCCGCTAGCGGGCAGCCCAGCATCAAGGCCATCACGGTGCTTCTGGTTTTCATTCATCTCCTCCTTGGTTGCCCGGCCTTTGCGGCCGGATTCTTTTGTTGTGCCGCGGACGCGGCGGGTCACGAATCGTGCGTGACCAGGGTGCCCAGCTCCGCCAGCAAGTCATGGGCACGCGGCCACGGGCCGTAGCCCGCGGCAGGGTTGAGGTGGCCGACGTTGCCCAGGTCCACCAGCCGGCTGCCCCATGCGGCGGCCATCTCCGCGACACGCGCATGGCTGGCCAGTGGGTCGTTTCCGCTGGCAGCAACCAGGCTGGGGAACGGCAAGGGCGCGAGCGGCGTCGGCAGCCAGCCCCCCTGCACCAGCGTGTCCTGCGCCGGATAGCCGGGCGGCAGCGGCTGCGAAAAATCCGGCGGCGTCACCAGCAGCGCGCCCAGGATTCGGCGCTGGTGCCGCGCCGCCCAGTGCACGGTGATCATCACGCCGGCGCTGTGCGCGACCAGCACGACCGGCTTGTCGATGTCCGCCAGCGCGGCATCGAGCGCGGCGACGCGGGCCGCGCAACTGAGCTTGTCGTGCTCCAGCGGCGGCACGCAGCGGACGTCGCGCCCCTGCGCCTGCAGTTCGGCTTGCAGCAGCGTTTGCCAGTGCTCGGCGACGTGGTCGCGCAGGCCCGGCACCATCAGGACAGTGTGGGTGGGTGTAGCAGTCATGGTCGGATTGGAAGGAGTCAGGCAGGAACAACGTCAGGCACAGCGTGGCCATCCAGGCGGCGCAGGTCCGCCGCATAGCGCCGGCGGCCGAGGCAGAACAGCAGGGCCGCGGCCGCACCGGCAAGCGGAATCCATTGCAGCGCGCCGGTCAGGCCGATGTGGTCGGCCAGCACGCCGGTGAGGAACGGACCCGGTGCCAGCCCCAGCAGGTTGTTGATCAGGGTCAGCGTGGCAAACGCGGTCGCATGGATGGCAGGCCGCGTCAGGTTGGCCACCATCGCGCTGGCTGGGCCGGCGGTGCCGCCCACCACCAGCATGCCCGCGCCGATCAGCACCAGCTGCGCATGGCCCGCGGGCAGCCGGAACGCCGTCATCAGCAAGACGCAGCAGATCACGCTGTAGGCGATGGCCATCTGCCATTTGCGCGCGGGCACGCGCCGCGCCACGCGGTCGGTCAGCGCTCCGCAGGCCACCATGCCCACGCCGGCCATCAGCACCAGCATTGCCGCAGCCACGCCGGCGCGTCCGGTCGCCATGCCGTAGTCGCGCGACAGGAAGCTGGGCAGCCAGCCCAGCAGCGCCGCCATCACCAGCAGCTGCAGCGCACTGCCGGCGCAGGCGCAGAGCATGGAAGGCACCGTCAGCAGCTCGCGCACGATCCGGCGCGGCTCCAGTTGCCGGGCCGGGACCGCCGCGTCGCCGTTGGCCGCGCTCACGCGTTGCTGGAGCCCGCGCAGCCGATGCTCGCTGATGGTCAGGTAGTAGAGCGCCACCATCACCAGGCCGAAGCCGGCGATCCCGGCAAAGGCAATGCGCCAGCCAAAGTGGGCCGACAGGACACCGCCCAGCCCCATGCCAAGCACCGAGCCGAAGGCACCGCCGGCAATGAAGGCCGCGCTGAGGCTGGCGCGCAGATGGCGCGGGAACACCGACACCACTACCGCGATACCCACGCTGCCATACGCCGCCTCGCCGATGCCAACGCAAAGCCGCGCCAGGAACATCTGGCCGAAGCTGTCCGCCACCGCGCAGCCCAGCGTGGCCAGGCTCCACAGCGCCGCCATCAGGATCAGGCTGCGCACGCGTCCCCAGCGGTCGGCCAGCAGCGACAGCGGAATCGCGAGCACGCCCACCATCAGCGCCACCACGCCGCCGAGCGCGCCCAGCTCCGTATCACCGAGCTGCCATTCGGCCTTCAGCAGCGGAAACACCGCGTTGAGCACCTGGCGCGACATATAGTCCGACAGCAGCAGCGCGAACGTCAGCGCAAAGACGAGCCACGCATAGCGCGGTCCGGCAGCAGCCGGCAGGGCCGGCGTGGCCGACTCTGCGGCAAGGGCAAGGCGGGGTCTGGACATGGGCGTCTCCGGAAGCAGACCGGCGGTCTTCGCGCCGCCGTGCGTTCACAGCCCGCCGCCGAAGGGTGACGAGCGCAGGCAGTATCTGGCGATCGGGACCGTGCGGTTTGATATTCCGGGACGTACGTTTGACATTCCGGGACAGCTGGGGAAAACGCCGAGACAAAAAAAACCGGCACCCGAAGGTGCCGGTTTCTCGCTGGCCCGCCGTCAGGCGAGGCGCGGCGAAGCTCAGTCTTCCAGCTTCGGCAGCGAGGCGCTGACCTTGGTCGACAGCAGGCCGCTCTTGGCATAAGTCTGCAGCTTCTCGCGCGTGTCGACGATATCCAGCGTGCGCATGGTCAGCTGGCCGATCCGGTCCAGCGGCGTGAACATCGACTCGCCCTTCTCCATGGTCAGCCGTTCCGGCTTGTAGGTCAGGTTGGGCGAGGTGGTGTTCAGGATCGAGTAGTCGTTGCCGCGGCGCAGTTCAATGGTGACTTCGCCGGTGATGGCGCCCGCCACCCAGCGCTGGGCGGTTTCGCGCAGCATGATGGCTTGCGGGTCGAACCAGCGGCCCTGGTACAGCAGGCGGCCCAGGCGACGGCCGTTGTCGCGGTACTGCTCGATGGTGTCTTCGTTGTGGATGCCGGTGATCAGGCGCTCGTAGGCGATGAACAGCAGCGCCAGGCCCGGGGCTTCGTAGATGCCGCGGCTCTTGGCTTCGATGATGCGGTTCTCGATCTGGTCGCTCATGCCCAGGCCATGGCGCCCGCCGATGCGGTTGGCCTCCATGAACAGGTCGACGCTGTTGGCGAAGGTCTGGCCGTTCAGCGCGACCGGCTGGCCTTCCTCGAAGCGCACGGTGACTTCTTCGCGCTTCACTTCCACGTCATCGCGCCAGAACTGCACGCCCATGATCGGCTGGACGATGCGGATGCCCGAATCCAGGTGCTCCAGGTCCTTGGCCTCGTGGGTGGCGCCCAGCATGTTGGAGTCGGTCGAGTATGCCTTTTCGGCCGACATCTTGTAGTCGAAGCCGTTCTGGCGCATGAACTCCGACATCTCGGCGCGGCCGCCCAGTTCGTCAATGAACTGCTGGTCCAGCCACGGCTTGTAGATCTGCAGGCCGGGGTTGGTCAGGAGACCGTAGCGGTAGAAACGCTCAATGTCATTGCCCTTGAACGTGCTGCCATCGCCCCAGATGTTGACGCCATCTTCCTTCATTGCGGCAACCAGCATAGTGCCGGTGACAGCACGGCCGATCGGGGTGGTGTTGAAGTAGGTGATGCCGGCAGTCGAGATGTGGAACGCGCCGCACTGCATGGCGGCGATGCCTTCAGCCACCAGTTGCGTGCGGCAGTCGACCAGGCGGGCTTCCTCGGCACCGTAGGCCTTGGCGCGGCGGGGGATGTCGTCGTAGTCGGGCTCGTCGGGCTGGCCCAGGTTGGCGGTGTAGGCGTAGGGGACGGCGCCCTTCTGGCGCATCCAGAGGAGCGCCGCGCTGGTGTCAAGGCCGCCGGAGAAGGCGATTCCGACGCGCTGGCCGGAAGGAATGTGCTGAAGGATGGTAGTCATCGCCAGAAAATCTAAGTGAATTTGTCGGCTCTTGGGCGGGCTTCCAATACGCGCGCCGGGGCGGCGGGAAGCACGGCGACGCGGCCGGCCGAGTCACGTGCCGAGTCAGTGCCAAACGCGAATTGTGACACGGCAGCGCCCACGCGCCAAACGCCGGGACTGGCGGGGGCGTCGGCGCCACCTGCATCCGGGCCCGCCGGACCATTCAAATCCCGCGAACGCGCCTTTCAAAACTCTCGACTGGTTCGCGCCTGGGCCCCTCCCTATACTCCGCCGCACTGTTGTCTGAAAGCGGAGTCGTCATGCTGCATCGCGCCCTGGAAGGAGTCCGGGTCCTGGACTTGTCGCGCATCCTGGCCGGTCCCTGGTGTACCCAGAACCTGGCCGACCTGGGCGCCGAGGTGACCAAGGTCGAGCACCCGGAGCGCGGCGACGATACCCGCGGCTGGGGCCCGCCCTACCTGGAAGCGCCCGAGGGCAGCGGAGACACGCAGCGCCTGTCTGGCTACTTCATCTGCTGCAACCGCGGCAAGCGCTCGGTCGCGATCGACTATGGCACGCCCGAGGGCGCCGCGCAGGTACGTGAGCTGGCGCGCGAGGCCGACGTGCTGGTCGAGAACTACAAGGTCGGCACGCTGCGCCGCTACGGGCTGGACTACGACACGCTCAAGGCGATCAATCCGCGCCTGGTCTACCTGTCGATCACCGGCTTCGGCCAGAGCGGGCCGATGGCGGACAAACCCGGCTATGACTATGTGTTCCAGGGCATGGGCGGGCTGATGAGCTACACCGGCCAGCCCGACGGCACGCCCGGCGCCGGGCCGCTGCGCACCGGCGTCGCCGTGGTCGACCTGAGCACCGGCATGTATGCCACCTCCGCCGTCCTGGCCGCGCTGTACCAGCGCCAGGCGACCGGGCTGGGTGCGCACCTGGATATCGCGCTGCTCGATGTCGCGGTGGCGATTAACGCCAACCAGGCTGCCAACTACCTGGTGTCGGGCCAGAACCCGCAGCGCAGCGGCAATGCCCATCCCAACTGCGCGCCCTATGAAGTGTTCCGCTGCGCCGACGGCCACCTGATCCTGGCGATCGGCAATGACAGCCAGTTCGCGCGCTTCTGCGCCGTGGCCGGCATGCCGGATCTTGCGCAGGACCCGCGCTACGCCACCAACTCCGCGCGCATTGAGCACCTGCCCGCGCTGCGCGCCGTGCTGACCGATCTATTCCCCACACGCACGCGCGCTGCGTGGACCGATGCCTTCGATGCGGCCGGCGTGCCCTGGGGGCCGATCCACACTATGGATGAAGTCTTCGCCCACCCACAGGTGCAACACCGCGGGCTGATGCAGGTGGCCGAACACCCCGTCATGGGCAAAGTGCCCATGGTGCGCAACCCGATGCTGGCCGGGCACGACCTGCCGCTGCCACCGCCGCCGCTGCTGGGCGAACACAGCCCGGCAGGCTGAACGGCGCGCAGCGACCCACAAGACCGAAAACACTGACACGGAGACACCGATGAAACCAACCTTCACCGCCATCGCGCTGCTGGCTGCATGCGCAAGCGGCGCCGCGCATGCAAGCGCGTATCCCGACCGGCCGATCAAGATGATCGTCCCCTATGCCGCCGGCGGCACCACCGACATCATCGCGCGCATCGTCGGCACGCGCCTGGGCCCGGTGCTGGGGCAACCGGTGGTGGTCGAGAACCGCCCGGGCGCCGGCGGCGCGGTCGGCAGCGCCTACGCGGCCAAGCAGCCGGCCGACGGCTACACGCTGGTGATGGAGGTGGAGAGCTCGCACGCGGTCAACCCCAATGTCTACCTGAAGACCGCCTATGACCCGGTCAAGGACTTCGCTCCGGTCAGCAACCTGGCCGACGTGCCCAACGTGCTGGTGGTCAACCCGGCGTTCCCGGCCACGGACCTGCAGTCGTTCATCAAGCTGCTGAAGGCCAACCCCGGCAAGTACTCGTTCGGCTCGTCCGGCAACGGCGGACTGAGCCATATGAACGGCGAGCTGTTCATGAACGCCACCGGCACGCGCATGCTGCACGTGCCGTACAAGGGCCTGGGCCCAGCGCTCAACGATGCGGTGGCGGGCCAGATCCAGGTGGTGTTCGACAATATCCCATCGTCGTCGGGCCTGATCCAGGGTGGGCGCCTGAAGCCGCTGGCGGTCGCCGCGAAGCAGCGCCTGAAGGTGCTGCCCAATGTGCCGACCTATGCCGAGGCCGGGCTGCCGGCGATGAACAACCCGTCGTGGTTCGGCCTGGGCGCACCGGCGGGCACGCCCGCTGCCATCCTCGACAAGCTCAACGACGCGGTGCGCCAGGTATTGGCCGAGCCGGAGGTGATCGCCGCCATCGAGAAACAAGGCGCGGTCCCGGCACCGACATCGCGCAAGGCCTTCGGCGACCTGATCCGGGCGCAGAATGCGCACTGGAAGCAAGTCGTCGAGGACATCCACTTCACCAAGCTCCAGTAAGCCACAAGGAACGACATGAGCGCACTTCAGCAAGAACCGCACGCCGGCGTCGAGATCGACGCGCGCGGCATCGCCACCGTCACCATCCGCGAGGCGGGCTCGCTCAATATCCTGAGCACGCCGGTGATCGCATCGCTCACGCGCGCCATCGAAGCGCTGGCCGGCAATGACGCGGTACGCGTGCTGGTGCTGCGCGGCGCCGGCGAGAAAGGCTTTGTCGGCGGTGCCGACATCAAGGAAATGGCCGCGCTGGACCGCGCCAGCGCCGAGGCCTTCATCAGCGGCCTGCGCCGCCTGTGCGACGCCGTGCGCCACCTGCCGGTGCCCGTGATCGCGCGCATGCCGGGCTGGTGCCTGGGCGGTGGGCTGGAACTGGCGCTGGCGTGCGATATCCGCATCGCCGCCGACAACGCGCAGCTGGGCATGCCGGAAGTGAAGGTCGGCATCCCGTCGGTGATCCACGCCGCGCTGATGCCGCGCCTGATCGGCAATGCGCGCACGGCATGGATGCTGCTGACGGGCGAGATCTCCGATGCCGCCGAGGCGCTGCAGTGGGGGCTGGTGAGCCGCGTGGTGCCACTGGCGGAGCTGGACCTGGAAATCGAACGCGTGGCCGCGCTGCTGGCCGGCTTCGGCCCGGTCGCGGTGCGTCAGCAGAAGCGCCTGCTGCGCGAGTGGGAAGATGCGCCGCTGGAAGTGTCGATCAACAACAGCGTGACCGAGTTCGGCAGCGCCTTCGACACCGGCGAGCCGCAGCAGCACATGGCCACCTTCCTGAACCGCAAGCGCTGAAGCGCGGGGAAGTGCTTACGGCGCCGTGGCCGCGACGGCGCCGCCTTCGCGCGTGGCCACCACGCGCGGATCGTTCAGCAGGAACTGCGCAAAGGCCTCGGCAAACGCCGGCAGCTTGCCGTCGGCGCGCACGATCAGGTTCAGTTCGCGCAGGGCCCACGGCTCTGCCAGCCGCACCCCCACCACGCGCGCCTCACGCAAGGCCTGCGCCGCCACGCTGCGCGGCACCAGCGCCACCCCCACGCCGGCCTCGGCCAGCGACAGCACCGCATCGAAGCTGTGCGCATGCAGCCGCACGTTGGGCCCCTTGCCCGCGCGCTGCGCCATGTCGCGCAGGAACAGGAAGTTGCTGCTGGTGCGGCTCATGCAGACAAAGTCGAAGGCCAGCGCCGCGCCGAAACGCACTTCAGGCTCGCGCGCCAGCGGGTGATCCGCGGCCACCGCAAGGATCAGCTCGTCGCGCGCATAGCGCACCGAGCGCACGCCGGTGGCTTCGCCGCCCGTCTGGAAATCTCCCGCCAGGATGCCGACATCGGCTTCGTGCGCCGCCACCGCCGCCAGGATCGACTGGCTGGCGCGCTCCTCCAGGTCGATGTTCACATCCGGGTTGGCCAGCAGGAAGCGGCTCACGCTCGGGATGATGAAACCGTTGAGCGAACTGCTGTTGGCCAGCAGCCGGATATTGCCCTTCAGCCCGGCAGAAAAGCGTCCCACCTCGCCATGCATGCGCTCCACGCCAAGCAGCAGTTCGCGCACATGGACCAGCAGGGTTTCACCGGCGGGCGTCAGTTCCATGCCGCGCGCGGTGCGCACGAACAGCGGCGTGCCCATCGCGTGCTCCAGGTTCTTCAGCCGGTAGCTCGCCGCCGACGCGGTGATATGCGTGGCCGAAGCGCCACCTGACAGGCTTTGCGCATCGGCAATGGCCTGGAACAGGCGCAGGTCGGTCAGTTCGTAACGCAAAGCAACTCCGCTTAGGTCGGGACGGTCGAAGGGATTGGCGCTGGTGGTGTCGCGGCCATTCTAGTGCAGCACTGTGGGCTCCCGCCCGCCACCCGGTCCGCACACACTCCACTCACTTGATGTGGACGTCGTCCATTTTCTTTGCTAAGGTATTGTGGACGGCGTACACAAGAGCGTGCGCCAGTTGCCAGCGCGCCGCCTGATTCGCGCGCCATGCCGATATCCACGGCCGCCCGAGCGGCGGCCTACCTACAGGAGTTGTCATGCAAGTCCAACCCTATCTGTTTTTCGAAGGCCGTTGCGATGAAGCCGTTGAGTTCTACAAGAAGATTCTCGGCGCCAAGGTCAACATGCGGATGACGTTCAAGGAAAACCCGGAGGCCGACAAGGCCAGCCCGGGGTGCCAGCCCGGCGCCGGCACCGAAGACAAGGTCATGCACATGGAGTTCCAGATCGGCGACAGCGTGATCATGGCCTCCGACGGCCGCTGCTCGAACCAGCCCAACTTCCAGGGATTCGGCCTGTCGATCAACTACCCGGACAAGGCCGCGGTCGAAAAAGCCTTCAACGGCCTGAAGGAAGGCGGCCAGGTGGTGATGCCGCTGGACAAGACCTTCTTCGCCGAGCAGTTCGGCATGGTCACCGACCGCTTCGGCATCATGTGGATGCTGCTGACGGCACCGAAGTAAGCAAGATGTAACGCCGTTTCCCGGCCGGCGGAGCGCCATGTGGGCCGATAGGCTTACAATGCGCCGCCTGCCGGAGAAACCACGCCATGGACGATCGCATCAACGAACTCGAAATCAAGCTCGCCTTCCAGGAAGACCTGCTTGATACCCTGAACAGCACCGTGGCGCGCCAGCAGCAGCAGATCGACCTGCTGCAGGAACAGTTCCGCGCGCTGTACCAGCAGGTGCGCAGCGCCGCCACCACCGCGGCCGAAGCCGATCCCCAGCAGGAAATCCCGCCGCACTACTGATGGACGCGGGCCGATCGCCGATGTGACGGAACGCCACCCCGCCCGCGCGGTCTGACAGGCTGACCCATCCATCGCTGCCCTCGACAGGCGCGCCCCATCCGCCACATGCGTGTGAAACCTTCCCTGCTGATTGCCGCCGCCTGCGTCGCTGGTGCCTCCTCGGCGCTGGCCGGCTACAACATCTGGACCGGCGAGTACTCCCTCTCCCGGCAGGAACTGCAGACCGCCCTGGACCAGCGCTTCCCCGCCACGCTGCGCTACGCCGAAGTCGTCAGCGTGCAGCTCAGCCATCCCCGGCTGGTGCTGGACGAAGCCAACAACCGCGTCACCACCCACGTCGACGCACGCCTGACCAACGCCTTGCTGCCCTCCCCGCCGGTAGACGGCAAGCTCGCGCTGAACAGCGGCGTGCGCTATGACCCGGCCAAGCGCGCGGTGCTGCTAGACAACCCGACCGTGCAGCAGGTGGAAGTTGCCGGCATGGGGCAATACCGCGAACAACTCAATGCGATCGGCGCCGTGGTTGCGCAGCAGCTGCTGAAGGACTATCCGGTCTACACCTTCAAGCCCGAGGAGCTGCGCGTCGGCGGCAAGGATGTGGAGCCGGGGGCGATTACCGTGGGCAAGGATGAAGTGCGGGTGGAGGTGAAGCAGCGGTAGGCATAGCCTGCGGGCCAGGCTCGCTCCTTCTTCCTCTACCTCATCCCCGCCCACCTCTGAACACCACCCCCAACCCCGCCAACACCGCCCCCATTCCCGCCATCGCCAGCGGCGCCATGCGGTTGCCCAGCAGCAGGTAGTCGAGCACCGCCGTACCCGCCGGCACCAGGTAGAACAGGCTGGTAACGTTGACCAGGTTGCCCGCGCGGATCAGGCGGTAGAACAGCAGCGTCGCACCGATCGAAATGACCAGTGCCAGCCACAGCAACGGCGCAGCGAACGCCAGCGAAGCATCGAAGGCGAAGGGCTGGAACGGCAGGCACAGCAGGCAGGCCGCGAGGCTCGCGCCGTACTGCAGCGGCAGCACTTCAGCCGGTGCACGCGTGATGCGCTTCTGCAGGATGGCGCCGACGGTCATGCTGGCGAGCGAGGCCAGCGCGCACAGCATGCCCGCCAGCGACAGTCTGGCCAGCAGCAGGCTGTCCGCCACCACCATGGCCAGCCCGGCGAGCGCGAAGGCCAGGCCCGCCATGCGTGCGGCGCTGAAGCGCCGCTCGGTCAGCAGCAGGGTCAGCATCGGCTGGGCGCCAAGCACGGTGGCGAGCACGCCGGGTGTCATGCCGTGGTCGAGCGCAAGGAAGTAAAAGACGGAGTAGCCGCCGATCAGCAGCAGGCCGGTCACGGCGGTGTACAGCCGCTCGCCGCGCGGCGGCAGCTGGCGGTGCCTGGCCAGGCCGATCGCGCCCAGCACGGCGCAGACCAGCGCGAAACGCAGCGTCAGCAAGGCGAAGGGCGCGGCGTGGTCGAGGGCCAGCCGGGCGGCGATGGCGCCGCTGCTCCACAGCAGCACGAAGAGGGGCGTGGCCCAGGCGAAGGAGTTGGTGGTGCGTGTGCCGGTGGCGGCGTCGAATTGCGCCACGCAGTCTTTGTCGGTTGTCATGGATGTCACCTGTCGTCAGCTTGGCAGGCTCCGGCGACGCGCATCGGCATGCGGCCATGGGACGGCGGCAGACGCGTACAGGCGTGCGGCTGCCGTGCGCGCAGGCACACGGATACGGGACTACCGGAGACGAATGAGGCTGGGGGGCGTACCCGTCAGCCGCGCGGCGGCGGCGGCGGGTGCGCACCGCCGATGAACGGCGGCGGCGCGACAGATGTGAACGCAGGCTGGCGACGCACGCATGGCAACGCGCGGCCCGGGGGCGCGGCGTTGATGGGGCGTTGGCGGTCTGCGGTCATGGTGGGAATCGAAGACTTTGAAGAAGCAATCTGGCGATGCTATGCCTGTGCGGCCATCGCGTCAACGAGGTTTTGTCGTGCCCTGCTCCAGCCGGGACACCAGCGCCTGCAGTGTCGGCGCGCATCCGGCTTCCACCTTCAGCGCGAACATCGCGTCCGCGCGCGTGGTGCCCAGGTTGAGCGCGGCCACGGGCTTGCCCATCTGTCCGGCCCAGACGCAGAAGCGGTAGCCGGAATAGACCATCAGCGACGAACCGACCACCAGCATGGCATCCGCTGCTTCCAGTGCCGCACGCGCGGCATCGACCCGCGGACGCGGCACGGATTCACCGAAGAACACCACGTCCGGCTTGAGGATGCCGCCGCAGCGCCCGCACTCGGGCACGCGGAACTGCGCGAACAGCGGCGATTCGAAATGCACGTCGCCATCGGCGGCGGGCTCGGCGATCACGTCGCGCAGCGCGGCGTTCTGTGCCAGCAGCCAGTCCTGCAGGCCGGCGCGGTCATGGCGCGTGCCACAGTCCAGGCAGATGGCGCTGGCCAGGCTGCCATGCAGTTCGATCACACCCTCGCTGCCGGCGCGCTGGTGCAGGCCGTCGACATTCTGCGTGACCAGCGCCGTGAGCCGGCCGTGCGCGCCAAGGCGCGACAGCGCATGGTGCGCGGCATTGGGTCGCGCCTGCCACGCCACCGGCCAGCCAAGCATGCTGCGCGCCCAGTAGCGCTGGCGCCCCGCGTGCGAGCCCAGGAAGGCCTGCAGCGTGATGGGCTGCGAGCGCTGCCACTGGCCGCGCGCGTCACGGTAGCCGGGAATGCCGGAATCGGTACTGATGCCCGCGCCGGTCAGCACGAACAGGCGCGGGTGGCGCTGCACGAAATCGAACAGCGCGGACGTCGGGTGCGGGGGTTGCAGCGGCTCGCTCAACTTGCCGGATCCTCGGCATGGCGCGCCGCCTGGCGCGCCTCCCAGGCGCGCAGCTCCTCGCGGTAGCGGTCCATCTCCTGGTAGTAGTAGTCGAAGATGCAGGGATCGCAGCCGGAGCCGCAGCACTCGTCGTCGCCGGGCCGCTCTGGCGGCACCGGGCGGGGGTCGTCGGGGGGCATGGCGGGGGACGCTTGGGACACTGACAGTTCGCGAACAGGCGCAATGGCGGATCAACCGCCAGTATATTCCCGCCAGCCCCGGCCTGCCGCCGGACCCCTCAGTGGCTGAGCAGCCCCTCGCCGACCGGGATCACCAGCGCCGTGCCCGCCAGGCAGGCGATGTCGTCCTCGGCAAGCCGGCGCGACACCACGCTGGCCAGCCTGGCGCCGATGCGGGCAAGTTCGGCGGCGTCGGCCAGGTAGACGGCGTCGATCACGCTCTGGTCGAACTGCAGGGCCGCGCTCAGGCGACAGCGCCCGGGCGAGCCGGCCGGCTCGGCCTGCCAGCTGACCTGCACCTGGTTGCCGTCGCTGCGATGGTATTCGGCCGACATCGGAAACAGCCGGCAGGTATGCTCGCGGGTCCACTCGACCAGGGCAGTCATGGCGATTCCCCCTTTGGCGGGACAGCGCGTCCGCCGGTGCGCCGCGTCAGCGGCTCAGTACATGGTAGAGCCAGTCGTGCGCGCGTGCCGGCACGCCCAGCGCGCTGGCATCGATGCGCTGCCCCTGCACCCGCAGGGTGCCTTCGTGCAGGGCATCCACCGCTGCCTGGGCATCCGGGAACCTCCCCATCACGCCATTGCCCAGCATCAGCATCCAGTCCTTCTCGCGGGGAATGAGCGTGAGCTGTCCCGCGGCGGTCTGGCAAAAGAAATAACCGTACATGCAACCCCCAAGCACCTCGCCTGTATCCATCCTAGTGCAGGGCACCGCGGGGTCGCGTGCCGATCTGCACGCTTCCGAACGGCGTGATGAATTGTTTTTGCACGGCCGCGAGCGGGCGGCCTGCATGCGGCATTTTGCCCGAAGATAGCCGGATGTCCCGCCCGGCGGCCGCCGGGCGGGGCCACTGCCGCGCGCTGCGGCCGTCAGCGAACCGATTGCGAACCCCACGGTGCCATGAAGGCAGCCCCATTCCATTGCTTGCGCGAACTGCTCGTACCGGCGGCCCTGGCGCTGGCTGCGGGCGCGGTCCTGGCCGCTGAGCCGGCCTCCATGCCGGCGGCGCCGGCGATTGAGCCGCCCGCGAACCAGGCCGCGGCAGCCACGCCGCAGCGGGCCGCGGGCGCGCGCCCCCGCATCTGCCTGGTGCTCTCGGGCGGCGGCGCGCGCGGCGCGGCGCATATCGGCGTGCTCAAGGTGCTGGAGGCGATGCGCGTCCCGGTCGACTGCATCGCAGGCACCAGCATGGGTTCACTGGTGGGGGGTGCCTATGCCACCGGCATGGTGCCCGCCGAAATGGAGCGGCTGGTCGGCGGCCTGAGCACCGACAAGATCTTCAAGGAACGCCCGCCGCGCCAGGACCTGACCATCCGGCGCAAGCAGGACGATTTCACCAACCTGTTCACGCCGGAGATCGGGGTGCAGGCCAGCGGCCTCTTGCTGCCTAAGGGCGCGGTCTCGGGCGTGCAGCTGGAGACCGTGCTGCGCCAGCTGGCAAACGCGCCCGGCTACCGGGACTTCGACCATCTGCCGATTCCCTACCGCGCCGTGGCCACGGACCTGGTGGCGGGCACGCCAGTAGTGTTCAGCCAGGGCGAGCTGGCCAACGTGATGCGCGCCAGCATGTCGGTGCCGGGCGCGGTGGCGCCGGCCGAGTATGAGGGCCGGCTGCTGGTCGACGGCGGCCTGACCGACAACCTGCCGGTGGACGTGGCGCGCAAGATGGGCGCCGATGTCGTGATCGCGGTGAACCTAGGCACGCCGCTGATGAAGCGCGAGGAGCTGACCTCGATCATCGGCGTGACCGGCCAGATGCTCAATATCCTGACCGAGCAGAACGTGCGTGCGTCGCTGGCCTCGCTGCGGCCCACCGACGTGCTGATCGAGCCGGCGCTGGGCGATTTCTCCGCGACCGACTTCGACCACCTTCCGGCAACCATCCCCATCGGCGAGGCCGCCGCGCGCAAGGTCGCCGACCGCCTTGCGCCGCTGGCACTGCCGCCGGCGCAATATGCGCAACTGCGCGCCAGGCAACAGGCGGTACAGCCGCCCGACACCCGCCCGGTCGACGAGATCCGGCTGGCGCCGCTGCAGCGCGTCAACCCGGACTACGCCACCGCGGTGATGGAAACCAAGCCCGGGCAGCCGGTCGACCAGGCCACGCTGGACCAGGACATGCGCCGCCTGTTCGGCACCGGCGACTTCGAGCACGTCAACTACGGCATCCTGGAAGAGCCCGGCAAGCGCGTGCTGGCGGTCAATGCGGTGGAGAAATCCTACGGTCCCGACTACCTGCGCTTCGGGCTCGGGCTGAGCTCGGATTTCCGCGGCGATGCCTATTTCAACCTGGTGGGCAGCTACCGGCGCACCTGGCTCAATGCGCTTGGCGCCGAATGGCGCACCGATGCGCAGGTGGGCCAGACCTCGTCGCTGATCAGTGAGTTCTACCAACCGCTGGATACGCGCCAGTACTTCTTTATCGCGCCACGCATCGAGCTGGAGCGGCGCCCGGTCAATGTCTTCCAGGGCAGCACGCGCATCGCCACCTACGACCTGCGCCGCTTTGACATCGCGCTGGACGCGGGCAGCCAGTTCACCAAGTACGGCGAGCTGCGCGTGGGCGTGCAGACCGGCTCGGAACACGCCACCCTGAGCACCGGCCCCGAGTCGCTGTCGCCAGGCCCGGGCAATATCCGGCGCGGCGCCATCACCGGGCGGCTCTTGTTCGACCAGCTCGACAGCGTCGACTTCCCGCGCTTCGGCTATGCGGCCCGGCTGCACATCTACGCCTCGCAGCCGGGGCTGGGTGCCGACCAGGCTTATGTCAAAGCGCAGGCGGAGGGCATCTATGCCCACTCGTTCGGTGACAACACGGTCTCGCTGGCCTTCAAGGTCGGCAGCAATCTTGGCGGCAAGCCGCTGCCGCGCTATGACCTGTTCCAGTGGGGCGGCTTCCTGCAGCAATCCGGTTATGCCACGGGACAGCTGCTGGGCGGCAACCTGCAGTTTGCGCGGCTGGTGTACTACAACAAGCTTGCGCGCCAGACCCTGCTGCAAGGCGTGTACGCAGGCTTTTCGCTGGAGGCGGGCCGCATGGGCGACCCGCTGGTGCCGGGAAGCCCGACCGGGCTGCTCAAATCCGGCTCGGTCTTCCTGGCGCTGGATAGTCCGCTGGGCCCGCTTTACCTGGCCTATGGACGCGCCGCCGCAGGCACATACAGCTTTTACCTGTTCCTGGGCAAACCCTTCTGAGCCGGCCAGCATAAGCGCTCACCAAATGTGAACCCGCCGTACCCTACCAAAGTTGTATGTAATGTCTTAATTCAAATATCTATACTTTTTACGTCACCAAGACCCCCTCTTGAATGACGACCTTCCCCGGTCGCCGCTCCCCAGCGGCGACATTTTTTTTGGGCGCCCGCTTGGCATGCGGCGCCCATAATCCGGGCCTCGGTCTGCACTTGCGGCCGCTCCGCGCCCCTTCGCGCGCCTCCTCCCATGCAGATTGATTTCACCCATTTCACGCCGTGGCTGTCGCTGGCCGGCGGGCTGGTCATCGGCCTCGCGGCGGCGCTGATGATCCCGGGTCTCGGCCGATTGCCGGCATCAGCGGCATTGTCGGCGGCCTGCTGAAGCTGCCGCACGGCGACAGCGCCTGGCGCGCCGCCTTTGTGATCGGGCTGTTGCTGGCGCCGTGGCTGGCGGGCGCGTTCGATGCCATGCCCGCGGCGCAAATCGATGCCGGCTGGGCCGAGGTGCTGGCGGCCGGGCTGCTGGTAGCATCGCTGGTGCTGGGCAGCGCGGCGTTCGCACTGGTAGCGCTCGGTGCCGGCTATGCCAAGGCCTGGGGCTTTGTCGGCGCCATGCTGGCAGGCATGGCGCTCTACGAGATCGCGGAGCGGCGCGGGCGCTGACGCAGCGCAGCATCCGGCCCTCGTGCCGTGCGGGCGATGCGCGAATGCAGCAAAGGCTGGCCCCTGGCGGCCAGCCGGTTTAAGATTGCGCGATTATCGGACAACAAGCCCAGACAACACACCTCCCAATGGATGTCCTCCGCCCCCTCGGTCTTGGCCATGCACAGGCCGACACCGTCCGCGTTGCCCGGCCCCAGGCCGACCTGCTCGCCAGTTTTGCCGGCGATCCCAACTTCATGCTGTCGCTGGCGCGCGGGCTGACCGTGCTGGAGGCCTTCTCGGAACGCAAGCGCCCGCTGACGATCTCGCAGGTGGCGCAGCGCACGCAGCTGTCGCGCGCCTCGGTGCGCCGCTGCCTCTATACGCTGGAACAGCTCGGCTACGTCAGCCAGCAGGATGGGCAGTTTGCGCTGCGGCCGCGCGTGCTGCACCTGGGCCACGCCTATTTCTCGTCGACCTCGCTGGTGTCCCTGGCGCAGCCGATCCTGGACAACCTGAGCGCACGCATCCACGAGACCTGCACGCTGGCGATCCTGGACGGCACCGACATCCTGTACCTGGTGCGCTCCGAAGTGCAGCGGGTGCTGAACTATTCGCTGGGCATGGGCAGCCGCCTGCCGGCCTACTGCACCTCCAACGGCCGGCTGCTGCTGGCGCACCAGCCCGCCACGGTGCTGGACGGCTTCTTCGAGCATGCCGAGCTGCGCCCGCGCACGCTGCAGACCAAGGTCTCGCGCCAGGAGCTGGAAGCATGCTTCGAGCGCGCCCGCGAAGTGGACTACGTGATCGTCGATGAAGAGCTGGAACCGGGCCTGCGCGCGATGGCCGTGCCGGTGCGCTCGGCCTCCGGCATCGTGCTGGCGGGGCTGAGCGTGAGCGTGCGCGCCGCGCGTGTCTCCGAAGCGGAGATGATCTCGCGGCTGCTGCCGCCGATACGCGAAGCCGCGGCGGCAATCGGCCGGCTGATCGGCTCCTGATTGCCGCTTACTAGTCCGCTAACTACCCGCGCAGCCGCGCGGGTCTGAGCATGGCCGCGGTCACGCCGTGGCCGGCAATATGCCGCGGCATCCGCTACGGTGCATCAGCCCCGGTGCGCCAGTTCCAGCGCAAATACCAGCCGCTGCAGGAAGTTCTCTATGCGCCCGTCCGGATGGATGAAGGCGCAGCCGAAATGGTGGATGGCGCTGTCGTCATGGCCCACCAGCCAGTGGCCAACCACCTGCAGGTCCAGCTCAAGCTTGCCCAGCTCGCGGAAGTCCAGCCGGCACTTGCCGACCGTGGTGCCGACCGGCAACTGCTCTGCCGAGACCGTCTTCGAGCGCAGCCCCACGCCCGACAGCGACAGGTCGGCGATATCGAGCCCCAGCACGGTCTTGTCTGACATGTGGATCTCGCAGCGGTAGCCCCTGGTCACCAGCGTGCGCGCGCGGAAATGACGGCGGCGCTGGAAGTGGTAGAGCTTCTCCGGGAATTCGACAACGAAGGCCGGGCCTTCCTCATAGCGCGTGGCGCCCGGCTGGCCCACCACGAAGTTGACCGGCACGCCGCGCAACAGCCCCGAGAAGGCGTTCTCCTCCGAGGTCAGCAGCGACATCCGTTCGGGCTCTGTATTGCACCAGTCAAACACGAAGGTGCGGTCGACCGGGTCGACGTGCAGGACCGACGTGACGAACTGGTGCCCGGTGCGGGTGCGCACGCTCAGCATGCACTTCTGCCAGGACAGGTCGCGCAGCACGGTGCCGATCTGCGAGTTGTGCGTCAGGCGATAACGCTCATCCGCCGGCTCAATGTCGGATTCGGCGCCGTTATCGGCTGGCCCGGAGGCATCGTGCTGATTCATGGATTCACGCAACGTCTGAAGTGGCTGGGATCGCCGGGTACGGGGGCTTGGGCCTGCCGGCCGCGCGCATGTTAAGCGCCTGCCCCATTGCCCGGCAAGACTCATGGTCTCACTTCGGCAGATCTGTGGCAGAACTTAAGCACAGACTTCCGGGGGGTAGCGCGCACGCCGCTTTCAGGCGTCCAACGGCGATGGCGGCGGCGCAGCAAGCGTTGCCTGCGCCTCTTCGCGCAACCAAGCCAGCAGCACCAGCCGGCGCGTGTCGTGTTCAAACGGTGCGGGCGACAGCAGATGATAGGCCGATCCGTCGGCCACAAAGTCGAATGGCGCGGCCAGCCGGCCATCGGCGATCTCGTCAGCGGCCATCAGCTGCGAGGCCATGGCCCAGCCCAGCCCCGCGGCGGCGGCCTGCAGGCTGAGGTAGAAATGCTCGTACCAGGCGTCGCCTTCGCACTGCACGACGGCGGCGGCATCGCCGCGCACCGCCTGCCAGCGCTGCCATGCCTCGGGCCGCGTGCGCGTATGCAGGCGCGCCGGGACCGTGGCCGCCCCCTGCGCAAGCTGCGGCCGACACACCGGCCCTACCCGTTCCTGCGCCACCTCGCGCGCGTGCCAGCGCGCATCGAAGGCAAAGTCATTGCGCCGCAGTGCCAGGTCGGCGCCGCTGCGGGTGAAGTCGATCGGCCCGCCCGCGGCCATCAGGTGCAGCGGGATATCGGGATGGCGCGCGGCAAAGCGCGGCAGCCGCGGGATCAGCCAGCGCATGGCGATGGTCGGCTCGCATGACAGCACCAGCGCCCGCCCCGGCGGCTGTGTGCGGATGCGCGCGGCGGCGCCGGCCAGCACCTCCATCGATTGCGTGGACGCCGCAAACAGCGTGCGCCCCGCCTCGGTCAGGAAAACCCCGCGGTTGCGCCGCTCGAACAGCGCCACGCCCAGCGTGTCCTCGAGCTGGCGGATCTGCCGGCTGACCGCGCCATGGGTCAGGTGCAGTTCCTCCGCCGCCCGGACAAAGCTTTCGTGGCGCGCCGCGGCCTCGAAGAATCGGATCCAGCCCAGCCAGTGCATCAGTCAGTTTTTCTCACGTAATTGCGCGAGTATATATCGGTTGTGGCGGTCCTTTCCGGCCCGCAGAATTGGGTACGCCCGGATCTCCCGATGTGGCGATCTCCGGATAACTGCAACGTAATCTGACAGAAAATGCCCCCAATCGCCGAATCCCTGGCGGTCGCCGCCGTGACCGTGCTGGCCGTTGTCAGTCCGGGCCCGGACTTCGCCATGGTGACCCGCAACAGCTACCTGTACGGTCGCCGCGCCGGCCTGCTCAGCGCGTTCGGGATCGCGCTGGGGGTACAGGTGCATGTGCTCTATACGATGTTCGGGGTGGCGCTGCTGATGACCCATGCGCACAGCGTGCTGACGGTGGTGAAGATGCTGGGCACGGCCTACCTGGTGTGGATCGGTATCCAGACGCTGCGCAACCGCGAGGCGCTGGCAGTAGACCTGCAAGGTGCGCGCACGCTGCGGCCGTGGGCGGCGCTGCGCATGGGCTTCCTGACCAATGCGCTGAACCCGAAGACCACGCTGTTCGTGGTCAGCACTTACACCCAGGTGGTCGATGCGCGCACGCCGGTGCCGGTGCAATGGGCTTATGGCGGGTTCATGTCGATGGCGCACCTGGCGTGGTTCAGCCTGGTGGCGTGCGTGTTCACCGCGCCCGCGCTGCGCGCGGCGATGCTGCGGCGCCAGCGCCTGCTGGACCGCGCCATCGGCTCGGCCTTGTGCGGGCTGGGCGTGGCGCTGGGGCTCAGCAACCTGGCGTAGGGCCAGCCTGCGTCAGTGGCCAGGCCTGGCGCACGAGATGCTGGGGGCCTTGCGGGCCGAGCCGGCTTTCGAACAGCACCAGCCGCCGCACGTGCCAGGACTCGCTTGCCAGCGTGCGGTGCGTATCGAGCCAGGCGCGCAGCACGCTTTCCGGCACGGACGGCTTGCAGCGCGCCAGCGTCAGGTGCGGATGGAAGCGCCGCCGCTCCGGGGTAATGCCCGCGGCCTCGGCCAGCGCCTGCCCGACATCCGCGTGCAGGGCGCGCAGCGCGTCCAGGCCGGGACCTGGCGCCAGGCCTGCCCACAGCACCGAACCCTGGCCGCTGCGAAAGCGCCCGGTGCCGGCCACCTGAAGCAGGAAGGCGGGCGCGCGGATGCTGTCGAGCGCGGCCTCCAGCGCTGCGCCAGGCACGTTGCACTCACCCAGGAAGTGCAGGGTCAGGTGGACCTGCTCTGGCGCTGCCGGCCGCACGCCGTGCGCGGGCGGCAGGGTCGACAACAGCCATGCCGCCTGCGCGGGCGGGACTTCCACGGCAATGAACAGGCGCGGCATGGCAGCGCAGCCAGCGCGATCAGCCTGGCGTGGTGCCGATGCCTTCGCGTTGCAGCAAGGCGCGCTTGCGCTCGATGCCGCCGGCGTAGCCGGTCAGTGCGCCGGCACTGCCCAGCACGCGATGGCAGGGCACGATCACCGACAGCGGGTTGCGTCCCACCGCGCCGCCGACTGCGCGCGCATGCGTGGGCGGCAGCCCCAGGGCGCGGGCCAGTTCGCCGTACGACGCGGTCTCGCCGCAGGGGATGGCCAGCAGCGCCTCCCACACGCGCTGCTGGAACGGGCTGCCGGCAAAGCGCACCGGCACGGTGAAAGTATCGCGGCGGCCGGCGAAATAATCGGCCAGTTCCGACGCGGCGCGGTCGAGCACGGCGGCATCGGCCGGCCGCACGTCGCGGCTGTCGGCAATGCCCGTGGGGTGGTATTTCTGCCCGGCGAAGAAGAGGCCGGTCAGGTGTGCGCCTTGCACGCGCAGCAGGATGGTCCCGAGCGGGCTGTCAATATGGCGATAGCTGGTCATGTGATCGTCTCCGGTTCGGCCGCGGCGCTGGCCGCGTCCTTCATCGCTTCATAGCGATGCCACAGGTGGATGGCGGCGTAGGCACGCCACGGCGCCCATTGCGCGGTGCGCTCGTGCATCGCACGCACGGTACTGACGCCCAGCACCTTGCGCAGCGCATAGTCAGTGCCCGGGAAGGCATCGGGCCAGCCCAGCGCGCGCATGGCGACATACTGCGCGGTCCAGTCGCCGATGCCGCCGACCTCGCGCAGCGCCGCCACGGTCTGCTCAGGCGGCGCGTGCGCATCGAGCGCCAGCGTGCCGTCGGCCACGCGCTGCGCCAGCGCCAGCAGCGTGCGCGCCTTGCCAGCTGAGACCCCGGCATCGCGCAAGGCTTGCCCTGGCAGGGTGGCAATGGCGGCGGCAGTTGGGAACGTGTAGTGCAGGCCGTCGGGGGGCGTGCCGTCCAGCGCCTGCCCCGCATGCTGCGCCAGCGCGCCCAGGATGCGCCGCGCCTGCACCACCGAGATCACCTGCCCCACCACCGCGCGCACGGCGATCTCAAAACCATCGACGCTGCCCGGCAGGCGCACGCCCGGCATTGCCTCGGCAAGCTCGCCCAGGTGCCGGTCCACCACGTCCGGGCGGCAGCCCAGGTCGCACAGGCGGCGCACCTTGCCCAGCGCCTGCGGAATCACGCGCGCCAGCGAGGCCGACAACGTGACGCGCAGCACCAGCCGGCGCGGCACGTGTTCGATGCGTACCCAGCCGGTGTGCGTGCTGCCGCCGGCATCCACCAGCAGCGTGCGCATATAGGTGCCGTCCCCGATGGCCTCGATGCCGTCCACCGCGCGCGTAGCCAGGAAGCGCAGCCATGCGTCCCAGGCAAACGGCGGACGGTAGCCCAGGTCGAACACCAGCCGGTCGGCCACGCCGTCGGCGGCGCGGCGCCGCAGCGCCAGCGGCGTCAGGCCGTAGCGGGTCTTCAGCACATCGTTGAAGCGGCGCACGCTGCCGAAACCCGCCGCCAGCGCCACTTCGGTCACCGGCAGCGCGGTGTCGGCCAGCAAGCGCTTGGCCAGCAGCAGCCGCTGCGTCTGCGCGTACTCCAGCACCGACACGCCGAACTGTGCATCGAACAGGCGCCGCAGGTGGCGCTCGGTCACGCCGATGCGCGCTGCCAGTGCGGCCACGCTGCCTTCCGCCATGAAGCCCTCGTCGATCAGCGTGGCCGCGGCCTGCGCCAGCCGGCCTGAAATATCGGCCAGCCCATGCCCGGGCGCCAGCTCCGGACGGCAGCGCAAGCAGGGGCGGAAGCCATGCTTCTCCGCCGCCGCGGCGCTCTCATAGAACGTGCAGTTTTCGCGCTTGGGCGTGCGTACTGCGCACACCGGCCGGCAGTACACGCCCGTCGACGACACGCCCACGAAGAAGCGTCCGTCGAAGCGGCGGTCGTGCGAGGCCACGGCCTTGTAGCAGGTATCGGGATCGAGGTGCATGACGGCATGCTACCGCTACCTGCAACGACTTACCCGCTGGATTCGGACATTTCCCTCTGGCGCGCAGGCGTGGGCTGCGGCACAGTTCCTGGCAGGGGCGGCGGCTAGAATGCGCTTCGTGCCTCACCCACCAACTCACTGCCACCGCCCGCCCGGAGACGCCATGCGCCGCACTGCCCTGCACCTGTCCTTGCTTGCTTCGCTTGCCTGCGCGCCGGCGTTGGCGCAGCCAGTGCAGACCGCCCCCGCGGCGACGCCTGCCAGGGCCACGCAGGTGGCGTCGGTCGAAGGCATCACCGAATACCGCCTGCCCAACGGCTTGCGCATCGTACTGGCACCGGACGCGGCCAAGGCCACCACCACCGTCAACATCACCTACCTGGTCGGCAGCCGCCATGAGAACTATGGTGAGACCGGCATGGCCCACCTGCTCGAGCACCTGCTGTTCAAGGGCACGCCAGCGCTGCCGGACAAGACCATCCCGACCGAGTTCGCGCGGCGCGGCATGAGCGTGAACGGCACCACCGCGCAGGACCGTACCAACTTCTTCGGCACCTTCAGCGCCAACGACGACAACCTCGACTGGGCGCTGCGCATGGAAGCCGACCGCATGGTCAACAGCGTGATCTCGCGCGCCGACCTGGACAGCGAGATGACGGTGGTGCGCAACGAGATGGAAATGGGCGAAAACAGCCCCGGGCGCATGCTGATGCAGCAGACCATGGCCGCCGCCTACCGCTGGCACAACTACGGCAAGGCCCCGATCGGCGCGCGCAGCGACGTGGAGCAGGTCAGCATCGACAACCTGCGTGCCTTCTATCGCCGCTACTACCAGCCCGACAACGCGGTGCTGGTGGTGGCCGGCAAGTTCGATCCCGCCGCCACGCTGGCACGCATCGAGCGCTACTTCGGGCCGATCCCGCGCCCGACGCGCGTGCTGCCGCCCGAGCATACCGTCGAGCCCGCACAGGAAGGCGCGCGCGAGCTGGTAGTGATGCGCCCCGGCGACAACAGCCTGGTCGCCGCGCAGTACCACGTCAGCCCGGGCGCGCATCCGGACAGCACGGCACTCTCGCTGCTGACCATCATCCTCGGCGACACGCCGGGCGGGCGGCTGTACAAGGCGCTGGTCGAGCGTGGCCAGGCCGTGTCGGTCGGCACCGCGCTCTATGCGATGAAAGACCCGGGCGCGCTGCTGCTCATGGTCGAGACGTCCAAAGACCAGCCGCTCGCGGCCGCGCGCGCCGGGCTGATCACGCAGGTCGAGGGCTTTGCCGAGGCGCCCGTGACCGAGGCCGAGTTGGAACGTGCGCGCGTGCGCATGCGCAACGCGTACGAACACTACATGAACGATCCCGGCGCGCTCGGCATTGCGCTGTCCGAGGCCATCGCCAAGGGCGACTGGCGCCTGTTCTTCCTGGCGCGCGATCGCATCGAGACCACCACGCTTGCCGACGTGCAGCGCGTGGCGCTGAACTACCTGCAGGCATCGAACCGCACCGTGGGCGTGTTCCTTCCCGTCGAGCAGCCGTCGCGCACGCAGGTGCCGCCGGCGCCCGATGTCACCGCCATGGTCAGCGGCTACCAGGGCAGGCAGGCAATGGCCGCGGTGGCGGCGTTCGATCCCAGCCCCGCCAATATCGAGGACCACACCACGCGCCAGACGCTGGCCAACGGCATGCAGCTGGCGCTGCTGCCCAAGCCCGCGCGCGGTGAAGTGGTGCACGGCACGCTGGTGCTGCGCATGGGCGACGTGCAGAGCCTGCAGGGGCTGACCACGGTGGGCGCGCTAACCGCCTCCATGCTCCGGCGCGGCGCGGCTGGCATGGACCGCCAGCAGATCGCCGACCGCATCGAGGCGCTGCGCGCGCGCGTCGGCATCTCTGGCGGCTCTGAGCGCGTGACCGTCAGCTTCGATACGCGCCGCGCGCACCTGCCGGAACTGCTGGCCTTGCTGCGCGACCTGCTGCGCGCACCGACCTTCCCCGAGGCGGAGTTAGAAACGCTGCGCAAGACCAGCATCGCGGAAATCGAAAGCATCCAGCGCGAGCCCGGCGTGATGGCGTCCAATGCGCTGGGCCGCCATGGCGACCCCTACCCCGCGGGCGACCCGCGCCATGCGCGCACCTTTGCCGAGAACATCGACGACCTGCAGGCCGTCACGCTGGCGCAGGTGCGTGATTTCCACGCGCGCTTCTACGGCGCGGGCCACGCGCAGCTGAGCCTGGTGGGCGACTTCGATGCCCCGGCCGCGGCCGCGCAGGCAGCGCAGTTGTTCGGCGACTGGAGCGCGCCACAGCCCTACGCGCGCGTCGAGCGCCCCTATGTGCCGATCCCGCCGGCGGAGTTCACGCTGCCCGCTCCGGGCAAGGCCAATGCCATCTACCTGGCCGCCGCGCCGATCGACCTGACCAACGACGCGCCGGACTATGCGCTGATGATGATTGCCAACCGCGTGCTCGGCGGCGCCAGCCTGCGCGGCCGCCTGGCTGACCGGCTGCGCCAGCGGGAAGGCCTGAGCTATGGCGCGAGCAGCTGGGTGCAGGTGGGCGCGCTCGACCGCGCGGGACGCTTCGGCCTGCAGGCGCAATACGCACCGCAGAACCTGGCGCGCCTGCAACGCGCCATGGCCGAGGAGCTGGAGCGCTTCGTGCGCGACGGCATCACCGCGCAGGAACTGGCCGAGGCCGTCAGCGGCCTGCTGCAGCAGGGCATGGTCAGCCGCAGCAACGATGCCGCGCTGGCCGGCGCGCTGGCCAACCAGCTCTACCTGGGCCGCACCATGGCCTTCACCGCCGAACTCGAAGAGCGCCTGCGCAACGCCACGCCGGAAGCCGTCAACGCGGCCATTCGGCGCTACATGCAGCCAGGCACGCTGTCGCGCGTCTATGCCGGCGACTTCAGCGGCGCACCGGCGCAGGCGGGCACGACCGGCAGCGGAAGTGGCGCCGGCGCGCCCGGGAGCACAGGCAACGAAGCGGCCGGCGCGGCACCGCAGGTGCAGCCCTGACATACGCGGGAAACAATATTCGGCTGCACTGGCGAAAGGCCGCAGGCGCGGCCTGCGCAACATCGCGGCGGCAAGGCAGGGAGCGGTCGGCAGGCGTCCGGTGCAAGCCCCTTGCCGCGACCCCGGGTTGACTGTATATTCGTACAGTATAAGTCGATATAAGAGGTGTGGATGTCAATCGTGCGAGCTGGCAGCAAGGCAGAAGCGCTCAGGCTTCTGGCCTCGGAAGGCGTGCTGGCGCTTGAGCTGGACTACGAGACAGGATGGCAGGATGCCGTCGAACTCGGCAGGCTCGGAGAAAAGCGCGGTATCAAGGTGCAGTATCGCGGACAAGAAAGCATCGCCGTCCGTTCCCGCGAAGCCCTGATCGAAGGGCTGGCCAAACCCAAGGCCACGTTCCGTCAACGCAATCTCTATTGCCAGTTCGATCTGGGCACGCTGGCGGACCATGAACTGCTCGACCTCGAGGCCAAGGCCACGCGGCTCGGGGACTATATCCTCGCCGGCCACCTGCTGCGCGATGTCGATGGCGTGTGGCCGCAATAAGCGGCTTGCGCGCACGTCAGACCATTAGAAGAGAAAAAAGCCGCCATGCAGGCGGCTTCCGTCACATTGCGCTGAGCCCGTTCTTCGTGCCCGGTGCCCCGGTCAATGCCACACCCGCGTGGCGTTGGCCCAGCGCGCCGCGCACGACGACTGCGCCAAGGCTGCGTCGATCACTTCGTTGGCGGCCTCCGCCGCTGGCACCGCCGCGGCAGTATCCAGCGCCGCGCGCCACAGCACCGCCGACACCAGCGTCTTGCATTGCCGCCGTTCGCCATGCGCAAGCGCCAGCAGCCGCTCATAGCCGTCCAGCACGATCAGCCGGTCACCACGGCGCGGATGCAGCGACAGCGTGTAGAGGTGGTCAAACTCGCATTGCAGGCTGCCGCCGTTGACCGCGACCACGATGGCACCCGGCAACGCAATGCCGCTGGCCTGGACCTCGCCACGCAGGCGCGCCAGGTGCGCGTGCGCGCGTGGATCGCAGGTGCCGCCCACGCCGCCCGCCATCTCTGCCGGCAGCGCGCTGAGTGCCATCAACTCGGCCGGCGACACCGCCAGCGTATAGGCCTGCAGCGTGGGACGATAAGTTGCCACCACGGCGCGCAGCCGGTGCGGCGCGTCGCCATCATGCCCTGCCTGCAGCGGGCTGTCCGGCCCGCGTAACTGCATCGTGTTCACGTCGACTCCTGCCGCGCGGGGCGTTTACTGGGTCAGTCGCGCAGCAGTTGCTTGGCGATGATCAACTGCTGGATCTGCGTGGTGCCTTCATACAGGCGCAGCAGGCGCACGTCGCGGTAGAAGCGCTCGGCCTTGTACTCGGCGATATAACCGGCGCCGCCATGGATCTGCACCGCGCGGTCGGCTACGCGGCCCACCATCTCGGTACAGAACATCTTGGTGCACGAGGCCAGCATGCTGACTTCCGGATCGCTCTTGCCGGCGGGCTTGGCATCGTAGCGCTGGGCGCAGTCGCGCACCATCGACAGGCCGGCGTACAGCTCGGCCTGGCTGTCAGCCAGCATGCCCTGGATCAGCTGGAAGTCGCCGATGGGCTTGCCGAACTGCTTGCGCTCCTTGGCATACGCCACCGCGTCGGTGATCAGGCGATGCGCCATGCCGCAGGCCAGCGCCGAGAGATGCAGGCGGCCGCGGTCGAGCACCTTCATCGCGGTCTTGAAGCCGACGCCCGGCACGCCGCCGATGATGTTGGCGGCCGGCACGCGCGCGTTCTCAAGCACCACGTCGCAGGTCTTGGTGCCGCGCTGGCCCATCTTCTTGTCCGGCTTGCCCAGCGAGATGCCCGGGGTGTCGGCCGGCACGATGAAGGACGAGATGCCCGAAGCGCCCGCACCGCCGGTGCGCGCCATCAGCGTGAAGGCGCCGGCGCGCGGCGCGTTGGTGATGAAGCGCTTGGTGCCGTTGATGACGTAGTGGTCGCCGTCGAGCTCGGCCTTGGTCTGCAGCGAAGCCGCATCGGAGCCGGCGTTCGGCTCGGTCAGCGCGAACGAGATGATCAGCTCGCCGCTGGCGATGCGCGGCAGGTACTGCTGCTTCTGTTCCTCGGTGCCATCCATCAGGATGCCCTGCGAGCCGATGCCGACGTTGGTGCCGAACACCGAGCGGAAGGCAAAGGCGGTATGGCCCAGGTCATAGACCACATCGCATTCCTGCGACATCGACAGGCCGATGCCGCCGTAGTTCTCGGGGATGGAGATGCCGAACAGGCCCATCTCCTTCATGTCCGCGACGATCTCGGCGGGCACGTCGTCGGTTTCCTCCAGCGTGTCTTCGGCGGGCTTCAGGCGTTCGTCGATGAAGCGCTGCACCGAGGCGCGCAGCAGGGCAAAGGATTCTTGGTCAAGGGCCATGGTGATTCTCCGGGTCAAGCCAGTGCGTCAGTCTGGCCGCCTATGGTACGCCGGTCGCGAGATTTGACAATCCACTGAAACTTGGACAGAAGCGTCAATAAAATTTGACAATCGCAGCGGGCCTCAACCCCATGTGGCGGATAACAGGCCCGCCACACCGATGGCCAGCGCCGCCAGCGCATCGCCCGCGATCAGGCCGCCACCGACCAGCGATGCGGTGCTCATGTCCTGCGGCAAACCCTGGGCCGGCCTTGCGGGTCTGGCCACGGCAGCGGCCAGGCTCGCCATCACTCCGCCGGCCGCCATCCACCCGGCCGCCGCCAGGTTGACGAAGCCACCGAATGACGACGCATAGGGCGAGGGCAGGATCACCGCATCGAGCAGGAAATCGGCCACCCGCCCGCGCCGGCTGGCTTGCGCAAAGCGCTGCCATGCCGGCCGGCCGAGGATGGCCTTGCGCAATACCGCGGTGGCCAGGCCGAGCCCCAGGCCCGTTGCCACCGCCACATGCTGGCCGGCACGGCTTTGCGCCAGCCCGTGCAGCACGCCCACGATCTTGTATGTCATGGCCGAGGTCCAGCGCGCCGGCTGCTGGTCGGCCGGCAGGCTGGTCTGGTCCAGCGCCAGCACCGGGTAGGCATGCATGAACAGCCGTGCCATCGCCACCGCAACCAGCGCACCCACAACGATGCCCGCCACCTGGTAGCCGAACTGCACTATGCGGTCGCTGCCCAGGCGCCAGCCGGTGGAGCGGTCCTGCTGCATGTCGCTCGCCTCGGCCGTGGCCACCAGCAAGACCGTGGCGGCGATCAGCCCGACATGGGGCGCGCGCAGCCCGGCGGCGGCCATCAGGATCACGGACAGCACGAAGGCGGATGAGATCGGGTTCTGGTCGACCATGCCGACCGAGATACCGTTGACCAGCGCAAACACCAGCACCAGCAGCACCGCCATCAGCTGGAAGCCCAACGGCTGGCCGAACCAGGCAACGCCCGCCGCCACCGTGGCCGCGCCCCATAGCAGCGCCCAGGCCGCCACCCAGCCCATGCCCGGCCCGCGCCGCGGCGCAGAGTGCCGCGGCGTGGGCCCCGCACGCCACTGGCGGCACGCCTGCGCCAGCAGCAAGGCCACATCGACGGCTGCCGCCCCCATGATCATGCCCAGGGCTACCAGGAAGGTTGCCTTGCGATAGGGCTCGCCAGTCGCCATCCAGCCCGCGGCGACAAACCACGGGGTCATGGCCCAGCCGGCCAGCCCGCCCACCAGCGCGGCAATGCCCACGCGCACGCCGACAATCATCCCCGCGCCGAAGGTCGCAGCCGACAGGTCCAGCGCCGCCAGCCACGGCATGCGCGCCGCGCCCAGGCCGCAGCCCAGGCCCAGCGCCATGCCGCCCCCAAGCCGGGCCACCGAACGCCGCAGCAGCGCCGGATCGGTCAGCGCGCGCAGGATATTGGCCACGGCCAGCCCCGACGGAAAGGTCAGCTGCATCCGGTCCACCAGCAATGGCGTGTACAGCATGCCCACGCCCACCCCGAACATGCCGATGCACAACATGTACAGCACCAGCTGCCACAGCGGCGGCTGCGCCATGCCCAGCCACGCCATCGCCTGCAGCACCACGGCCATGCCGCCCATGCCCGCCACCGACGCCGCGGCGGTCTGGATGTAGTTGGCGCCGTGGCGCCCGGGCGCGCCATAGCCCGCCGTCACCACCGAGCCGAGGATGCCCGCCAGCACCTGCCCGCCGACAAAGAAGCCCAGCGAGAAATTCATATACGCGGCAGCGATGCCGCCCAGCGGCCCCAGCACCAGCATGCCTGCCGCGCCCAGCAGCACGTGATACTGCCAGCTGCCCGGCGAGGGCAGCCAGGTGGCACGGGGTGCGGCATCGGTCGGGAGCGTTGGCATGGCGCGGCGCGCGGGCTGAGGCAGTGTGCCTCTTGCGAAGCATAGGCCAAGGCCGCCCTGCGGCGATGTGCGACTTGTCTCCGACTTTCGCCGGACGGTCGATGCCCGGCCGGGTTAACACTAGTTTCGCGCGCAACCATCCGGCCGATATAGTTGCGTACACAACTACATCGCAGAGACACCACAGCCCCGCCATGCCAGACTCCACTGCACCCCACGCGGCCGTGCCGCCGGCACCGCCGCCCTCGTCATCGCGCCCATGGCCGCAGCGCGTGCCGGTACTGATTGCCGGCGGCGGCCCGGTCGGCCTGACGCTGGCCGCGTTGCTGGCGCGACAGGGCATAGCCGCGCTGGTGGTGGAAGCCGACGACGGCTACTGCGCCGGCAGCCGGGCCATCTGCATGGCGCGGCGTTCACTGGAGATCCTCGGCTGGGTGGGCGCGGACCGCACCACCATCGAAACCGGCCTGCCGTGGGTAGGCGGGCGCAGCTACTACCGCGATGCCGAGGTGCTGCATTTCCGCATGCCCAGCGAGCCCGGCGAGCGCTTCGCGCCGATGGTCAATATCCAGCAGTACTACCTGGAGGCCTTCGCCCATGACGCCGCGCTGCACGGCGCCGCGCCGGCGGATGTGCGCTTCGGCGCGCGCGTGCAGGCAGTGCGCCAGCACGGCAGCGGCGTCGTGGCCGAGATCCAGACAGGCGCAGGCGTGGTGCAGGTCGACGCGCAATGGCTGGTGGCGTGCGACGGCGGGCGCAGCACCGTGCGCGAGCAACTGGGCCTGCGCATGGAAGGCACCCAGTACGAAGGCCGCTACGTGATCGTCGATATCGTGCAGAAGACGCGGCGCGAGGTGGAGCGGCTGGCCTGGTTCGACCCGCCCTCCAACCCCGGATCGACCATCCTGATGCACCGCCAGCCTGACGACGTCTGGCGCATCGACTACCAGATCCGCGACGACGAAGACCCCGACGAAGCCGTCAAGCCGGAGAACGTGCTGCCACGCGTGCAGAGCCACTTCGACATGATCGGCGAGACCGAGCCGTGGCGCCCGCTGTGGATCTCGATCTACAACGCCAAGTGCCTGACGCTGCAGGACTACCGCCACGGCCGCGTGCTGTTCGCCGGCGACGCCGCGCACCTGGTGCCGATCTTTGGCGTGCGCGGGCTCAACTCCGGGCTGGACGATGCCGGCAACCTGGCCTGGAAGCTGGCGTGGGTGCTGCGCGGCCAGGCGCCCGACAGCCTGCTCGATTCCTATTCGACCGAACGCGTGCATGCCACGCGGCAGAACATCGCCTACGGCGCCAAGAGCACCGAGTTCATGGCGCCGCCCGACTTCGCCTTCCGGCTGATGCGCGAGGCCACGCTGCGTCTGGCGCAGCATGAGCCCGCGGTGCGGTCGCTGATCAATCCGCGGCAGTCCGCACCGATTGCCTATACGGATTCCGCGCTGAACGGTCCCAGCGACTTTGGCGACGACTGCCCTGGCACCGCGCCCGGCCTGCCCGCGCCGGAAATGCGCGTGGCAGGCCCCGACGAGGTCGTGCACCTTACCCAATGCTTCGGTCAACGGTTCACGTTGCTGTACTTCAGCGATGCGCCCACGTTGCCCGAGCCGCTGGCCGCGTTCGCGCACGCGCATCCGGACGCCGTGCAGGCACGCGTGGTGGTCACCGGCGGCAACGTCGCCGGCGCCACGGCGCTGGCCGACGTCGCCGGCCAGGCCCACGCCCGCTACGGCGCACGACCCGGCACGCTCTACCTCATCCGCCCCGATGGCTATGTCCTGGCACGCTGGCGCGAACCGTCATGGGACGCCGTGCGCGCCAGCCTCGACCCCCTGTTGCAAACCGGAGCCCGACATGCAAGCTGAAGACCTCGACCTCGCCTACACCCGCCTTTGCGAGGCCATGGGCCGTGCCGGCGAAGCGCACACCCCGCTGCTATTGGCAATGGTGTGCCTGGGCCTGATGAGCCGGCAGGAGGCGCTGGCGCCGGTGCTGGCGCTGATCGACGAAGCCGAGGCGCACAGCCGGCAATAGGGAACATAGGACACTAGAATGCCGACGCCTGACAAGGACACGCCATGAAGCCACTGCCACGCCTCGAACAGTTCCTGACCTACCGCCTGCACCAGGTCAACAAGCTCAGCGACAAGGACAGCGCCGCCGCCTACCTGGAGCAATGCGGCCTGCCGCTCAGCGAGGGCCGCTGCCTGGCCGCGATCGGCGCCTTTGCGCCGCTGTCGGTCAACGAGCTGGCGCAGGGCGCCAACCTGACCAAGGGCCAGGCCAGCCGCTCGGCGCAGGCGCTGGTGGCGCGCGGGCTGGTCAGCAAGGAGGCCAGCGAGGCCGACGGGCGCGGCGTGGTGCTGTCACTGACTGCACAGGGCAAGCCGCTCTACCGGCAGGCGATCGCGATGATCGCCAGGCGCAATGCGGAGATCTTCGGCTGCCTGAGCGACGCCGAACAGGCGCTGCTGGGCAGCCTGCTCGACCGGCTGGTCGCGCACGCCGGCCAGCAGCACGAAGACGGCGCCGAAGACGCCGGCGCCTGAGCCTTCAGCGGCGCAGGTTGTCCACCTGCACGCGTGCGCCATCGCGGCGCGCGGCGTCGGCCACCTCATTGGTGACCACGGTCTGGCCGATCGGCGCCAGCGCAATGCCGGCCAGCTTCAGGTGCTGGATCGCAAACGGAATGCCGATGATGGTCACGAAGTTGGCGACCGCCGCCATCACGTGGCCGATGGCCAGCCACACGCCGGCAACGACAAACCACAGCACATTGCCGACCAGCCCCAGCGCACCGGTGCCGACATCGTCGCGCCCGGTCAGCTCGCGCCGGCTGATGGCCTGCTTGCCGAACGGGAAGAACGTGAACGTGCCGATCACGAAGCAGGCCTTGCCCCAGGGGATCCCGATGATCGAGATAAAGGCCAGCAGCCCGGCCAGCCACCATGCCAGGCCCATGACCACGCCGCCAAGGATGAACCAGAGGAAGTTGCCGATTGCGCGCATGCCGTTCGTTCACGAGTGAGGAAGAGAACACGCATGATACGCAATGGTGTTGTGCCGGCATGGCGGCGAGGGGGTCGTGGCCGCAAAGCGTACCTGTTTCTGCGTGCCTTGCCGGGACCGGCTGAACGGCGTCGCCGGTCCTTCGGGAAACGCGTTCGAGCCTTGTTTATAGGCATATTGCACTCTGCAAGGCCGGTCGCAAACCCCGCTTCCGCAGGCAAAGCGTACCCGTTTCTGCGTGCCTCCGCGCGTGCTGGCGCCTTCGGCAAGCACGACGCCGCAGCGCTAGAATGTGACGCTGGCCCGCTATCCGCGCGCCAGCCCCCTGGGCAGCCAACACGCTGTCACCCTTCTCCGACTCCACCGTCTACTCCGCTGTCCCCGCCATGAAGCCCACGCTGCTGATCCTGACCCAGATCGCTACCCACCACCGCGACGCCATTGCCGAACGATTCGAGATCCTCTATGCGCCGGACGCGGAAGGCCGCGCCGCGCAGATCGCCACGCAGGGCGAACGCATCCGCGCGGTACTGACCATCGGCTCCACCGGCCTGACCGCGGCGGAGATCGACGCGATGCCGGCACTGGAACTGGTGTGTGCGCTGGGCGCGGGCTTCGAGAATATCGCCGTGGCCCACGCCCGCGCACGCGGCATCGCCGTGGCCAATGGTGCCGGCACCAACGACAGCTGCGTGGCCGACCACGCCTTCGCGCTGCTGCTGGCGACCGTGCGCGCCGTGCCGCAACTGGACGCGGCCACGCGCGCCGGCACCTGGCGCACCGCGCTGCCGCTGCGGCCCAATGTCTCGGGCAAGCGGCTGGGGATCGTTGGGCTAGGCACCATCGGCAGGCGTATTGCCCGGCGCGGCGAAGGCTTCGACCTCGAGATCGGCTATCACAACCGCAAGCCGCGCGAAGACGCGGGGTACCGGTACTTCGACAGCATCGGCGCGCTGGCCGCGTGGGCGGACTACCTGGTGATCGCCACGCCGGGCGGGGCGGGTACGCGGCACCTGGTCGATGCAAGCGTGCTGGCGGCGCTGGGGCCGGCCGGGTTCCTCGTCAATATCGCGCGCGGCAGCGTGGTGGATACCGAGGCGCTGGCTTCAGCGCTGCGCGCCGGCAAGCTTGGCGGGGCTGGGCTGGATGTCTATGAGAGCGAGCCGGCGCCGCCGGTGGTGTTGTTCGACTGTCCTAACGTCGTGCTGACACCGCATGTGGCAGGCTGGTCGCCGGAGGCCATCACGGCGTCCGTGATGCAGTTCCTGGAGAATGCGCGGCGGCATTTTGCGGGGGAGGGGGTGTTGACGCCGGTGGGGTGAGGGGCAAGCTTTTGCATTGGCCAACGGTACGCCGTCGCTCTTGGCTGCGTGGGCTGTTTCGCTGGCGTAGCCGGCGACCTACTTTCTGTCCGAGCGACAGCAGCCCAACCAGCAGCTCAAGACCTACCCGGCCCCAAACACCACCCTCACCCGCAACCCTGGCCCCGCATCCTCCAGCACCACCCGCGCCCCATGCGACTGCGCAATCTCCGCCACGATGGCCAGCCCGAGCCCGCTCCCGCCGGTGGGTGCATCGGCCACCCGATAGAAGCGATCAAACACACGCGCACGCTCTTCAGCGGGTATCCCCGGCCCGTTGTCGCTGACCACCAGTTCAACGGCACGCCCGTCGGCACTGCGACCCACCAGCACATCGATACGGCTTCCGGCAGGGATATAAGCCAGCGCGTTATCCAGCAGGTTGGTCAGCAGGATGCGCAACGCATCCACATCGCCCCGCACCACCGCCGGCGATGTGTCCTCGCTGCCGTCGAGCCCAAGGTCGATATTGCGATCCAGCGCGGCCTGCGCCATGTCCGCGACCACGCTTGCGGCCAGTTGGTGCAGCTCCACCGGTTCGTGCGGAGGAATGGCTGCGCCCGGCTCCTGCCGTGCCAGCGTCAACAGCTGGGTGACCAGGTGGGTCAACCGCTCCAGTCCCTGGCGCAGCTTGCCGATCGCTTCGTCACGCGCTGCGCCGTTCTCAGCCCGTTCCACCAGCTGTGCCTGCAACTGCAGCGCGGCCAGCGGCGTGCGCAGCGCGTGGGCGGCGTCGGCGACGAAGGCGCGCTGGGTGTCGATGGCGTGCGAGAGCCGCGCCAGCAGCTGGTTCAGCGCGGCGCTCAGCGGAGCGATCTCGTCCGGCATCTGGCGCACGGCCAGCGGCGCCAGTGTGTTGGCGTCGCGCGCGCGCACCTCGGTGGCGATTTCGCGCAGCGGGCGCAGGCCGCGCCCCACTGCCATCCACACCAGCCAGCCCAGCAACGGCAGCAGCAACAGCAGCGGCGCCACGGTGCGCAGCGCCATGCGCGCGGCCAGCGTGCGCCGGGCGCTCATCGGCTGCGCGATCTGCACCACGGTGGGCCCGAGCTGCATGCTGTACAGGCGCCATTCGCCCTGCTGCGTGGTCACATTGGAAAAGCCCAGCTCCGCGCGCGCGGGCAGCGCCGGGTGCGAATGCGACAGGTACAGGCTGCGGCCGGAGCCGTCCCAGATATGGATGACCACATCCTCGTCGGCGTGCGCCAGGTCGTCGGGCGCGCCCAGAAAAGGCGGCGCCACCGGGTCGGCGAACTGGCTGGGCAATGCCGCGGCCATCTGCTTCATCTGGTAGTCGAACAGCGCGTTGGCTTCCTGCCGTGCCTGCCCGTAGATCAGCGCCGTGGCGACGGCGATGCCGGCAAGCAGGCCCGCGGCCAGCCACCACAGCAGGGTTCGCTGGATGGAGCGCATCAGGGGGTGTCTCCTTCGCCTGCGGATGCAGCATCCCCATCGAGGCGCGGCACCACGTAGCCCACGCCGCGGATATTGCGGATCAGCGCCGCGCCGAACTTCTTGCGCAGCGCGTGGATATAGACCTCGACGGTATTGCTGCCGACCTCGTCGTCCCAGCCGTACAGCCGCTCCTGCAATTGCGGCACCGACCAGACCTTGCCGGGCCGCGCCATCAACGCGGACAGCAGCGCGAACTCGCGCGCCGACAGCCGCACCGGCTCGCCGCGGTGGGTGGCCTCGCGGGTCGTGGGGTTGAGCACGATGTCGCCGTAGCTGACCAGCGGCTCCGCCCGGCCGGCGGCGCGGCGCGCCAGCGCGTGCATGCGCGCCGCCAGTTCCTGCAGGTCAAAGGGCTTGACCAGGTAATCATCGGCGCCGGCATTGAGCCCCGCGACACGGTCCGCGACGGCATCGCGCGCGGTCAGGATCAGCACCGGCGTCGGCACGCCGCGCGCGCGCAAGGTGCGCAGCACGTCGAGGCCCGGGCGCCGCGGCAGACCGAGGTCGAGCAGAATCAGGTCATAGCACGCCTGGCCGCCCTGCGCGGTGCTGGCCGCGGCCAGGCCCGCGTCGCCGTCGCGCACCCAGTCGACGGTAAAGCCTTCCTGGCGCAGCGCCAGCTTGACGCTGTCGCCGATCATGGCGTCGTCTTCCACCAGCAGCACGCGCATGGCTATGCGTTCCCGCCGGAACCGTCAAGCCGCTCGGCCAGTGCGCGCGCCAGTCCCGGCAGCGCGGGGTGGCTGGCGGTGATGACATGGACCGGCACGGCCTCCAGCCAGCCGCGCATGCGGCCCTTGGCGACGAAGCGTTCGGCAAAGGCCGAGGCCTGCAGCGCCGGCACGAAGCGTGGCAGGATGCCGCCGCCCAGGTAGACCCCGCCACGTGCGCCCAGCACCAGGGCGATGTCGGCCGCAACCGAGCCGAGCAGGCCGAAGAACACCGTCATGGCGCGCTGGCACAGCGGGTCGTGACGCTCGAAGGCGCCGGTGGTGACCTGCTCCGGCAGCAGCGGCGCAAGCAAAAGCGTACCCGTTTCTGCGGCGAGCGCGGCATGGATATGCGACAGGCCGCTGCCGCACAGGAGCCGTTCCGCCGACACCCGGCCGACGTTGCGATGGGCAGCGCGCCAGGCGCCCCATTCGTCGTCAGTGTCGGGCATCAGCTCGATATGGCCGCCTTCGCCGGCCAGCGCCACGGCTGGTCCGCCCGGCACCGGCACCAGGCCGGAAACGCCCAGCCCGGTGCCCGGCCCGATCAGCGCAAGCGGCGCGGTGCGCACCGCGGTGCCGGCGCGCACGGGCACCAGCCCGTCGGCAGGCAGATGCGGCAGGGCCAGCGCCAGCGCGGAGAAGTCGTTGATGGCCACCAGGGTCTGCAGCCCGAGCGCGCGCCGCATGCCGTCGATCGAGAACGACCAGTTGTGGTTGGTCAGCCGGACCTGGTCGCCGGTCACCGGGTTGGCCAGGCCGATCGCCGCGTGGCGCGGCACGGGCTTGCCCGACGCGGCCAGGCCGTCGAGATATTGGCGCAGGGCCGCTTCGAGCGACGGGAAATCGGCCACCTTCAGCGCGGTCACCGGGCCGATCCGCATTGGTGCGGTTTCCAGTGCAAAGCGCACGTTGGTGCCGCCCACATCGCCGAGCAGGCGGGGGAAGTCAGCGCAGGAGGATGCAGTGGTGGCCATGGCGTCGGGTATCGCTCCGCTTGGGAATCAGATCTGTCAGGTCTTGAACACGTCAAGCCCGTGCCGGTGCCGTGACAACACCAGGCTGACCGGCAACGACGGCGCAGGTCCCTGCAGCGCGCGTTCGAGCACCTCGGCCTTGGCTGCGCCGGACACTGACAGGAACACGCGCTCGGCGGCCAGCAGCGCCGCCAGGTTCAGCGTGATGCGGGCATGGGGCGCGACTGACGGGTGCGTGATCACGTAGCCGGGCTGCGGCTCGCTCAGCGCGCTCTGCAGTTCGGGCGCATCCGGGAACAGCGAGGCGGTATGGCCGTCCTCGCCCATGCCCAGCACCACCACGTCGGGCTGGCGAAATGCGCTGTTGGCCCGCGCCACCGCCTGTGCCGGCGCGGCAACGTCCTGCGCATCGGCAATCAGCGGTACGAAGGCGGCGCTGGCAGCGGCCTCGCGCAGCAGGTGCGCGCGCACCAGGGCGGCGTTGCTGTCCGCGTGGTCGGGCGGCACCACGCGCTCGTCGACCAGCGTGATGGTCACCGCCTCCCAGCGCACATGCCGGTGGCGCAGCCGCTCGAACATCGCCACCGGCGAGCGTCCGCCCGAGACCGCCAGCACCGCCCAGCCCTTGACGCGGATGGCCAGCTCCAGCGCATTGCCGATCGAGATGGCCAGCGCCTCGGCCTGGTCCATCGGGGTGGGATGTTCAAACTGGCGCATGATGGTTTCCTTTGCGATTCTGCGGGCGCATGGCTCAGGCTTCCTCGTGCCACAGCCCGCCGTCGCGCGACATCAGCGCCGACGACGCGGCCGGCCCCCAGGTGCCGGCGGTATAGGGTTTGGGCGGCACGGTGCTGGCTTCCCAGGTGTCGATGATAGGTTCGACCCAGCGCCAGGCCTGCACTTGTTCATCACGGCGCACGAACAGGCCCAGCCGGCCGCGGATCACGTCGAGCAGCAGCCGTTCGTAGGCGCCGGCGCGGCGCACCTTGAACGAGTTGGCAAAGTCCAGGTCGAGCGAGGTCGGCGTCAGCTCCAGCGTGTCGCCGGGCTGCTTGACCAGGCAATACAGGCGGATGCTTTCTTCTGGCTGCAGCTGGATCACCAGCCGGTTCTGCGGCGACAGCGTCAGCGGCCGCGGGAAGATCGCGTGCGGCACGTCGCGGAAATGGATCACGATCTCGGCCACGCGGGACTGCATGCGCTTGCCGGTGCGCAGGTAGAACGGCACCCCTTCCCAGCGCCAGTTGGCGATCTCGGCCTTGATCGCGACAAAGGTCTCGGTGCGGCTGTCGGGCGCGATGCCCGCTTCTTCCAGGTAGCCCGGCACCGGCTTGCCGCCGATGGCACCGGAGCGGTACTGGCCGCGCACGGTCTTCTCGGCCACGTCCTGCGGCGTGATCGGCTTAAGCGCCTTCAGGATCTTGATCTTCTCGTCGCGGATGGCATCTTCGCTGAGGCTGGCCGGCGGCTCCATCGCCACCATGCACAAGAGCTGCAGCAAGTGGTTCTGCACCATGTCGCGCAGTGCGCCGGTGCGGTCGTAGAAGTCGCCGCGCGCTTCCACGCCGAGTTCTTCGGCGATGGTGATCTGCACGTCCTGCACCCACTCGCGCCGCCACAGCGGCTCGAACAGCGCGTTGCCAAAGCGGATCGCCATCAGGTTCTGCACCGACTCCTTGCCGAGGTAATGGTCGATGCGGTAGATCTGCTCTTCGGCGAAGAACTTCGCCACTGCGGAGTTGATCGCCTCGTTCGATTCGAGGTCATGCCCCAGCGGTTTTTCCAGCACGATGCGCACGTTGGGCGCCTGGCGCGTGTTCAGGCCGGTGCGTGCCAGCTGCTCGCAGATCGACACGAACAGGTGCGGTGCGGTGGCGAGATAGCACACCACCACTTCAGGCTTGCGTGCCAGCACCTGCTCCGCCAGCGCATCGAAATGCGCGGGCACGCGTGCGTCGGCCTGCACGTAGACAATGCGCGCGCAGAACTTGTCCCATGACTCGGGCGGCGCATGGGCCAGCCCGGGGCGCACGGTCTGTTCCAGCGAGGCGAGGTAGTCCGCGGTAGAGAGCGGCAGGCTGCCGGTGGCGAGGATGCGTGCGGCCGGATGCAGCAGGCCGGCGTGGTGCGCATCGAACAGGGAAGGCAGCAGCTTGCGCCGCGCCAGGTCGCCGGTGCCGCCGAACAGCACCATGTCGAAATCAGGCATGCTCACCCTGGGACTCCTTGTGCGGTTGAGGACCCGCCATGGGCGGGTTTGCATGGTGGCAAGTTTACGTGACTCGCCCCGGCTTGGCGAGGCGCAGGCTGCGGCACATGCCGCGGCAAATGCATGACCCGGGCCCAAAGCGTACCCGTTTCTGCGTGCATCGGTCAGTGCACCGTGCGGTACGCGGCAAAGTGCGCTAGGCTGAAAGCTCCCCCGCAGGAGAACCCCATGCCACGTCATCCAGTGCTCGAGCGGGTCACCGCCCGCATCGTCTCCCGCAGCGCCGCCTCGCGCCAGGCGTACCTTGACCGCACCCGCGCCATGGCCGGGCAGAAGGTCGAACGCGCGCAGCTTTCCTGTACCAACCTGGCCCATGCGGTGGCTGCCATGCCTGACGCCGCGAAGATTCGTCTGAAGGCCGACGAGCGGCCCAACCTGGCGATCGTCTCGGCCTACAACGACATGCTGTCGGCGCACCAGCCGCTGGCGGCTTTCCCCCAGTGGCTCAAGGAAGCGGCGCTCGAGGCCGGCGGCACCGCGCAGTTTGCCGGCGGCACGCCCGCGATGTGCGACGGCGTCACGCAGGGCCAGGACGGCATGGACCTGTCGCTGTTCTCGCGCGATGTGATTGCGCTGGCCACGGCAGTGGCGCTGTCGCACCAGATGTTCGATGCCGCGCTGTACCTGGGCGTGTGCGACAAGATCGTGCCCGGGCTGGTGATGGGCGCGCTGTCGTTCGGCCACCTGCCGGCCGTCTTCGTGCCGGGCGGGCCCATGACCACCGGCATCAGCAACGACGAAAAGGCGCACACGCGCCAGCTCTACGCCGAAGGCAAGATCGGCCGCAAGGAACTGCTCGAGGCCGAGACCCGCTCCTATCACGGCCCCGGCACCTGCACCTTCTACGGCACTGCTAATTCCAACCAGATGCTGATGGAAATGATGGGCCTGCACCTGCCGGGCACGGCCTTCGTCAACCCCAACACGCCGCTGCGTGAGGCGCTCACGCGCGAGGCCGCGCGCCAGGCGCTGAAGCTGGTGCACGGCGGCGAGCGCTATACGCCGGTGGCCGAGGTGTTGGACGAGCGCGCCTTCGTCAACGGCATCGTCGGGCTGCTGGCCACCGGCGGCTCCACCAACCACACGCTGCACCTGATCGCGATGGCGCGCGTGGCCGGCATCGTGCTGGGCTGGGACGACTTTGACGAGCTCTCGGCCGTGGTGCCGCTGCTGGCCCGCGTGTACCCGAACGGCAAGGCCGACGTGAACCAGTTCCAGGCGGCCGGCGGGCTGCCCGTGGTGATCCGCGGGCTGCTGTCGCTGGGCCTGGTGCATGACGACGTGACCACCATCGTCGGCCGCGGGCTGCAGGATTACACGCGCGAACCCGTGCTGCGCGACGGCAAGCTGACGTGGATCGACGGCCCGGCCGCGCCGCTCGATGACAGCATCGTGCGTGGCGCCGACGCGCCCTTTGCGCCGGACGGCGGCATCAAGGTGCTGGACGGCAAGCTGGGCCGCGCGGTGATCAAGACCTCGGCGGTCAAGGCCGAGCACCAGGTGGTGGAGGCACCGGCGATCGTGTTCGAGCATCAGGACGATGTGCTGCACGCATTCAAGCGCGGCGAGCTGGAGCGCGACTTCGTTGCGGTGCTGCCGTGGCAGGGCCCGGCCTCGTGCGGCATGCCCGAGTTGCACAAGCTCACGCCCACGCTGACGGTGCTGCAGGACCGCGGCTTCCATGTGGCGCTGGTAACCGACGGGCGCATGTCGGGCGCGTCGGGCAAGGTGCCGGCAGCCATCCATGTCTGCCCCGAGGCGCTGCACGGAGGCGCGATCGGGCGCGTGCGCAGCGGCGACATGATGCGCGTGGATGCGCCCGCGGGCGTGCTCGACGTGCTGGTGCCGGATGACGAATGGCAGGCGCGCGCGCCTGCCCGTCCGGACCTGAGCGCCAATCGCCACGGCGTGGGCCGCGACCTGTTCGCCACCTTCCGCCGCCATGTCAGCACTGCGGAAAGCGGTGCCTGCACGCTGTTTTCGGACGAGGGCGACGAAAACAATCTGCAGCGCTAGCCCAGGTGCTGTACCGGCTGGCGCGGCGCCGCGCCGGTCGGGTGCGGCGCGCCCGCCGCTGGCGCGCTGTCGGCCACCTTCACCGCACCCGGCACCGAAGCGGCGCCCGGCACGTGCAATTCCTGGATCGGCACCGCCAGCTTGCTGCCGGCCTGTTCCAGCGCGTGCTTGATGCGCTCGTAGAACGCGAAACGCACGTTCCAGTAGTCGTCATTCGAGGTCCAGTAGCGCACGTTCAGCGTGATGCCCTGCTGCGTGTAGTTGACCACCATGGTCTCGGGCGTGGGGTCGGCCAGCAGGCGCGGCTCGCGCGCGAGCATTGCGCGCAGCGCTTCCAGGCTGCGCTGCACATCGCTGTCGAAGGTCACCGTGGCTTCGATGTCAGCGCGCCGCGTGGCGTTCTCGCTGTAGTTGGTGATGGCGCTGCCCCACAGCTTGCCGTTGGGCACGCGCAGGCACACGCCGTCGAAGGTGGTCAACTCAGTCATGAAGAGGCCGGTCTCGCGCACGGTGCCGGCCACCCCCTGCGCATCGATGTACTGGCCTACGCGGAACGGCCGCAGCAGCACCAGCATGATGCCGGCGGCAATATTCTGCAGGGTGCCCTGCAGCGCCAGCCCGATGGCCAGGCCCGCGGCGCCCAGCATGGCGATGATGCTGGCGGTCTGCACCCCGAACTGCGACAGCACCAGCACGATGGTCAGCACGCGCACCATCCATTGCAGCGCGTTGGCCAGCAGCGGGCGCATGGTTTCGTCCACGTGCGTGCGGCTGAGCGCGCGCCGGGCCGCCCGGCCCACGCGGGCCGACAGCCACCAGCCGGCCATCAGGATCAGGATGGCTGCCAGGCAGTTCATGCCCTGGTTGATGGCGAACTGGACCAGGTAGGTCCAGCCCGCCTCCAGCTTGTTGGCATCGATGAAGTTCAGGTCCATGGGAGCGGCTCCGTTTGCGGTTGTTATTGAGGAGACAGGCGGTGCTGCGTACCCGTTTCTGCGTGCGGCAGCGGGCTGCCAGGTTACCCTCAGGCGGCTGGCAGAAAACTTCCCGCCGGGGAAATTGCCGTACGTTGCAAACGCGATGTAAGACGATCACCGACAATGCCGACACGGCAACCCAGTTAGGGAGACAAATAAGGCGGGAATTGGTTTCCGGCGATTGCGGTTCGCGCTTGCGTGCCGACGCGCCAGCCCTTGTGCAATCAAGGCTGGCGGCGGATCAGAAAAATCCGAGCGAGGGAGGGACCAGGAGCAGCCAGGCCAAGCCTGGTGCGGCGGGCCAGCTGTGCTGGCACAACTTTCAGCGACGAAAGTTGGCGAAGGGGTGTCGGCGATACCGCCGTGCGGGCACCGGCAGGGACGCAGAAACGGGTACGCTCCCTGCCCTGCCCCGGCAACGGGTCAGGCAGGATGGTCGTGCAGCCGGTCGCGCGCGGCCAGCGCAGGAAAGAACCGCATCCACAGCGCCACCACCAGCAGCGTGCCGACGCCGCCCAGGATCACCGCGCCCACCGGGCCCAGCAATGCCGCGGTGACGCCGGACTCGAACTCGCCCAGCTGGTTCGAGGCGCCGATAAACACCGAATTGACGGCACCCACGCGCCCGCGCATGTCGTCCGGGGTGTCGAGCTGGACCAGTGTGGAGCGCACCACCACGCTGATCATGTCCGAGGCCCCCAGCACCACCAGCGCCACCATCGACAACGGCAGCCAGGTCGATACGCCGAACACCACGGTAGCCACCCCGAACAGCGCCACCGCGCCGAACATGATGCGCCCGGCGCGCCGGTTCAGCGGATGGCGCGCCAGCCACAGCGCCATCACCAGCGCGCCGACTGCCGGCGACGAACGCAGCAGCCCCAGGCCCCACGGGCCGGTGTGCAGGATGTCGCGCGCGTAGATCGGCAGCAGTGCCACGGCGCCGCCCAGCAGCACCGCGAACAGGTCCAGCGAAATCGCGCCCAGCAGCACCGGGCGGCTGCGGATATAGGCAAACCCCGCAAACACCGTTCGCACGCTGACCGGCGCCGTCAGGCGCTGCGCGGCCTGGCGCAGCGTGATGCCGCTTACCAGCACGGCAGCAATGGCAAAGAGCGTGGCACTCAGCCCATAGACCACGCCCGGCCCGGCCACGTAGGCAAAGCCGCCGATGGCCGGGCCGATGATGATGGCGGCCTGCCCGGCGGAACTGGCCAGCGCCACCGCGCGCGGCAGCTGGCGTGGCGTCACCACGCTGGGCAGCAGCGCCTGCAGCGTGGGGGTCTCGAACGCGCGCGTGGCGCCGATCAGCGCGACGAAGACAAAGATGTGATGGCTGTCGATCCATCCGCTCAGGCTGGCCACGGCCATGCCGGCGGCCAGCAGCGCCTCGATCGCCTGGCAGGTGCGCACGATGCGGCGCCGGTCGAAGCGGTCGGCCACGTGCCCCGACATCAGGATCAGCACCACCGACGGCAGGAACTGCACCAGCCCGACCATGCCGAGCATCAGCGGGTCGCGGGTCAGGTCATACATCTGCCAGCCGACCGCCACCGTAAAGATCTGGTAGCCAATCGTGGTGCACAGGCGTGCGAACCAGTAACGGCGGAAAACGGCGTCGCCGAAGACGCTGTCCGGCGCGGCGGCCTGGACGGTGGCAGGGGAAGACATGGATACGGGAGGGAGGCGGAGATGGCTGCGCACCGCACAGCGCCGCCGTGCCATTGAGGACGCCACGACAGCCTTTGCAGTGCACAAAGGCAAGATTCTAAAGCGCCTGCTGAATACCTGCATACAGATGCCCACACGCGCACACCTACCGAAAAAATCGTTGGTAATTCACCTCTTCTAGGTGTCCGGATGTCTGCACATTGATGCACAGAAACCACAATCCCGGGCGGCGGGTGCTGGCCGTTTCGCTTCTGAGAATCACTCGCATTCATAATCGCGGCCCATTGGCGCGGCCGCCCACGACGTCCCTCCCCTTGGCTTGCGGAACGCGCTGCTTCTCAGGAATCTCATCTTGCAGCCCGCTTTCCGCCTTTCCGGGGGTGCCATCGGCGCCGCCCTGCTGTTCGCCCAGCTTGCCGCCCTGCCGGCCCACGCCGCTGATCCCGCACCTGTCTCCGCGCCTGCCGCCAACCCCGAAGCCACGCTGAACACCGTCACCGTGGTCGGCAACTGGCTGGAGAACGCCAACGAGGCCAAGGTGCTGGAGCACCCCGGCGCGCGTACCATCGTCGACCGCGAGACCTTCCAGGAAGCCGGCGCCAACAATGTGCGCGAGGTGCTGCGCCGCATCCCGGGCGTGCAGGTGCAGGAGAACAACGGCACCGGCGGCAGCGATGTGTCGCTCAACGTGGGCGTGCGCGGGCTGACCTCGCGCCTGTCGCCGCGCTCGACCATCCTGATGGACGGCGTGCCGCTGGCAGTCGCGCCCTACGGCCAGCCGCAGCTGTCGATGGCGCCGCTGTCGCTGGGCAACCTGGAAACCATCGACGTGGTGCGCGGCGCCGGCTCGGTGCGCTACGGCCCGCAGAACGTGGGCGGCATCATCAACTTCGTGACGCGCCCGGTCCCGAAGCTGTTTGCGGCCGATGCATCGGTATCGACCGACATCTACAGCCATGGCGGCAGCGTCAAGACCAACCCGACCGCATTCATCGGCGGCACCAACGACAACGGCCTGGGCGGCGCGTTGCTGTACTCGGGCATCCATGGCAACGGCTATCGCGAGAGCAACGACCACGTCAATATCGACGACCTGATGCTCAAGGGCGCGTACCGGATCTCGAAGACCGATGAACTGAGCGCGGCCTTCCACTACTACGAGGGCAGGGCCGGCATGCCCGGCGGCCTGACTTCGGCCCAGTATGCGGCCGACCCGTTCCAGTCGGTGCGGCCCTACGACAATTTCGACGGCCGCCGCAGCGACTTCAGCCTGAAGTACAGCCACAACGACAACAACCGCAAGTTCGAGGTGCTGACGTACTACACCGACAGCTTCCGCGGCAGCAATATCGAGCAGCAAGGCACCGGAGCGCAGGCCAACCTGCGCCGCCTGACCGCGGCGCCGCGCAACTACCATACGTTCGCGATCGAGCCGCGCTACTCGCAGCTGTTCCGCGGCGAGAGCATGAGCCACGAGGTCAGCGTCGGCTACCGCTTCCTGCGCGAAGCCAGCGACGAAAAGGCATCGCGCACGCTGTTCTACACCCCGGGCACCGTCGACCCCACCACACTGCCGTCACCGGTGTACCAGTCGCGCACGGGCGGCACCACCGCCAATGCGGTCTATCTCGACGACACCATCAACGTCGGCAGCTGGACCATCACGCCGGGCTTGCGCTACGAGTTCATCCGGTCGTACGTGACCGACAACTTCAGCGGCGCGCGCAACGACGTCTCGTCCAACGAGCCGCTGCCGTCGCTGGCGGTGATGTACCACGTCAGCGACCAGTGGAAGCTGTTCGCCAATGCCGGCGTCTCGTTCGGGCCGCTGCAGTACTTCCAGATCGCGCAGACCACCAACGGCCTGACCCCCGAGAAGGCCAAGACGTATGAGGTCGGCACGCACTTCAACGCCAACGGCTGGGGCGGCGAGCTGACGCTGTTCAATATCGATTTCGACGACGAGCTGCAGCTGCGCGGCGGCACCGGCGGCGCGCCGGATGCGTGGACCAACCTCGGCGCCACCACCCACCGCGGCGTGGAATCGTCGCTGCGCTATGACTTCGGCGCGCTCGACAAGTCGCTGGCCGGCCTGTCGGCGTACGCGACCTACACCTTCACCGAAGCCACCTACAACCAGGGCAACTTCGCCGGGCGCGACCTGCCGTTCTATTCGCGCCACGTGGCCACCGTAGGCATGCGCTATGCGCGCAACCGCTGGGCGCTCAATGTCGATGGCTTTGCCCAGTCGAAGCAGCATTCGCCGGGCGATCCGAGCACGTCGACCAGCTACCAGACGGCGGAAAGCGCAAACGGTGCGCTGGGCGATATCCCGGGTTATGCGCTGCTGAACATGCGGCTGGGCTATGACTTCGGCAAGTCGGCGCAGAATCTGAAGGTTGCGGTCGGGGTGAAGAACGTGTTCGACAAGCGCTATTTCACGCGCTCGACGGACAACAATGCGGGCAAGTATGTGGGGATGCCGCGGACGTTCTATATCCAGGCGTCGCTGGCGTATTGAGGCGCTGTTCAGCGCCACCGCCCCCTTCAGGAATACAAAACGGCTCGCCAAGGCGAGCCGTTTTGCACGTTCAGCGATGGGATCGTTAGACGATCTCGCGCGTCTCCAGGAACTGCAGCTCCGGGAACCGCTCCTGCGTCAGCCTCAGGTTCACCATGCTCGGCGCCAGATACACATGGTCGCCCGCGCCATCCAGCGCCACGTTATGCCCCGCCTTGGCGATCAGCTTCTCGATCTCCGCGGGCGCGCCCTTGAGCCAGCGCGCGGTCGCGCATTCATGCGATTCGAAAATGGCATCGACGCCGTACTCATGCTCGAGCCGGTGCGCGACCACGTCGAACTGCAGGATACCGACCGCGCCCAGCACCAGGTCGTTAGAGGCAAGCGGGCGGAACATCTGCGTGGCGCCCTCCTCGGCCAGCTGCTGCAAACCCTTCTGCAGCTGCTTGACCTTGAGCGGGTTGTTCAGGCGCGCGCGGCGGAAGAATTCTGGCGCAAATGACGGGATGCCGGTGAACTTGAGCGGCTCGCCCTCGGTGAAGACATCGCCCAGACGGATGGTGCCGTGGTTGGGCACGCCGATGATGTCGCCGGCGTAGGCTTCTTCCGTCGTGTTGCGGTCCTGCGCCATGAAGGTGATGGCGTTGTTGATCGCCACGGTCTTGCCGGCGGACACGTGCAGCAGCTTCATGCCGCGCTCGAAACGGCCCGAGCACACGCGCACGAAAGCGATGCGGTCGCGGTGGCGCGGATCCATATTGGCCTGGATCTTGAAGACGAAGCCGGTGAACTTGGGCTCCTGCGGCTCGACCACGCGCGAATCCGTATTGCGCGCCAGCGGCGGCGGCGACAGCTCGCACAGCGCATCCAGCAGCGACTGCACGCCGAAGTTGTTGATGGCCGAACCAAAGTAGACCGGGGTCTGCTTGCCGTTGAGGAACGCATCCTTGTCGAAAGTGTGCGAGGCACCGCGCACCAGCTCGATCTCGATGCGCAGCTCTTCGGCCTGGCTGCCCAGGATGCGGTCCAGCTCCGGGTTGTCCAGCCCGTCCAGGATCGCGGCCGTGCCCTTCTCGCCGTGCGGATCGAACAGCTGCACCTTGTCATCGATCAGGTGGTACACGCCGCGGAAGGCCTTGCCCATGCCGATCGGCCAGGTCATCGGCGCGCACTGGATCTGCAGCACCTCCTCGATCTCGTCGAGCAGCTCGATCGGCGAACGGCCTTCGCGGTCGAGCTTGTTGATGAAGGTGAGGATTGGCGTGTCGCGCAGGCGGCAGACGTTGAGCAGCTTGATGGTCTGCGCTTCCACGCCGTTGACCGAGTCGATCACCATCACCGCGGAGTCCACCGCGGTCAGCGTGCGGTAGGTGTCTTCAGAGAAGTCCTCGTGGCCCGGGGTGTCGAGCAGGTTGACGATATTCTCCTGCGCCTTGCCATTAGCGGTCTCCCGGCGGTAGGGGAACTGCATCACCGACGAGGTCACCGAGATGCCGCGCTGCTTTTCCAGCTCCATCCAGTCCGAGGTGGCGTGGCGGTCGGCCTTGCGCGCGCGCACTTCGCCCGCGACCTGGATGGCGCCGCCGAACCACAGCAGCTTTTCGGTCAGGGTGGTCTTGCCCGCATCGGGGTGGGAGATGATGGCAAAGGTGCGTCGACGCGCAATTTCAGAAACGAGCGAGCTCACGGCAGCGGAGTTTGACTGGGAAATATTGGATGGCCCGGCGGGCGGCCGGGCCAGGGCCGGCAGCGCCCGCAGGCGATGGCGGGGCCGGGCTCTGCGGGCACGCGAAGGGAATGGGGCGCTATTTTACCGGTTTTGCGCACCGCTCCGGGTTTGTGGCGGCCCGGTTCGCCAAGTTATTCCGCCAGCTTATCCGCCGGCTTGCCGCGCAGGCTGCCGAACTGCAACGCGTACTGGCGCGTCAGTTCCGCGCCGAAAAAGAAGATCTGTGCCGAGTAATACACCCACAGCATCAGCGCCACCACCGAGCCCGCGGCCCCGTACGACGAGGCCACTGCGCTGTTGCCCAGGTACAAGCCGATCAGCCGCTTGCCGACCGAGAACAGCAACGCGGTGATGACCGCGCCCATGGTGACGTCGCGCCAGGCAATGCGCGCGTTGGGCAGCATCTTGAAGATCACCGCGAACAGCGCCGTCACCACGGCAAAGGAAAAGGCGGTGGAAATCACATCAGCCACCGGCGCGAACCACGACTGCGTCCACAACTGGCCCCAGAGGCGCTCCACCACGGCCAGCGCCGCGTTGACGATCAGCGACACCAGCAGCATGAAGGCCAGCACCAGCACCAGGCTGAACGACAGCAGACGCGCGCGCAGCAGTTGCTGCCAGCCCGCGGTCGCGGGCACTGGCACATGCCAGATGTCGTCCAGGCTGCTCTTGAGCTCGGCAAAGGCGCTGGTGGCGCCCACGAACAGGATGGCCGTCGCCACCAGCGCCGCCATGCCGCTGCCGCCGGCGCGGTGCGTGGCCGCCAGGATTTCCTGGATGGCCGCGGCGCCCTGCTCGCCCACCAGGCCTTCAAGCTGCGAGAAAATCTCGCCGCGCGCCGCCTCGGCGCCGAAAAACAGGCCGGCGATGGAGATCACCAGCACCAGGATCGGCGCCAGCGAGAACAGCATATAAAAGGAGAGCGCCGCCCCCTTGCTGGCCGCCCGATGCGCGAACCAGGAGTTGATGGCGGCGGCGACCACGCGCAGGGTGCGCGTGCCGGTATGGCGGTCCGGCAGCCAGTGCGGGCGGCGCCGGCGGGGCTGTGGCGCCGCGTTGCCGGCGGAAGTGGACGGGCGTTCGGTGTTGTCGGTCACGGCCTGGTGCTGGCGCGATGCGCCAGGCGGATCGCGGGTGCGTTGCGCATGCCTTCGCGTCACGGTCTGTGCGGCGAGGGCCCGTGCGTTCATCATACTGCGCATTGCACGCTGCCCCAAGCCGGCGCAGCGGGGCAACCTGCTACAGTAGGACGAGGCACACCTGCCGGCGCAACCCGTGCCCGCGCGCCGGCGCAAGGAGGCACCGTGACCTGCAACCTCCGCACGCGCCCAGCGGCCGTGCTACTGATCATCGGGATGCTGGGCTGCGCTGGCTGCGAACGCAGCCAGCCGGGCCCCAAGCCCATTTCCGGCACAGCGGCCAGCGCCACCCCAGGCGCGCCCGCCACGCTCAATCCCGCCGACACACCAGGCGCGCCGGCCTCCGGGCAGCCACGCTGACGGCGCTACAGGCACTGCAAGCATCGACCAGGGCGTACCCGTTTCTGCGTGACCCATCGGCGGCCGGCGCAGGTGTTGTCGGGCCGCGCCCGCTGCAACACCGGTTTCAGGCGTGCAACGCGTTGCAAGGCCGCGCGTGCGGGCGTGGCGCAGCGCGTTATCCCGCACCCGGCGTACGCAACGGGCAGCCTGCGCCACACCAGCGCGGCCATCACGCGCGCCGCCGCGCGCAGGGCGCGTTGCAGCGGCGAAACCAATTGGTCTGCCACTGCGCCCCGGAGCCTGCCCGCGCTCGCCCCGCACGCCGCAAACCCGCGTGGCATAAGCCTTTGCGGCCCTTGGCACACTTGTCGCTCAGGCTGGACAGGGGCACATGTGTCCGTGTCCGTTGAACCCGTCATTGCATGCAGGAGAAAACCCAGCCATGCGTCATCCGCCATCACGCATGACGGCGCGCCGGCGCTCCTACCGGCTCGCAGGTCCACCGCCATCGGTGGTGGATCTGCTGTCGTCGCCGCTGTTGCCCCATCCGCGTGCGCGCACTCCGCCCGCCGCGCCAGCCGCACAAGGCGCGGGCTGCGCAGCGACGGCAAGGCAGGGGGTTGCCAGGACTGCCTTCCGGCGCCATGCGGGCAAGCGGCGCGCGTGACCGCAGGCAGCATCGGCGACGCAGGCATTCGCGGCAGGCTAGCGCCGCAAACAGAATGATGCGGGCACACGAGCCAGCGTGCCCGCGCGGATTTGGTGCTCCGTCCCCCGGCGGGCACCGTTTTTTCCACAGGGAGGCACCCACCATGACAGCCGGAATGCTTGCCGCCACGGTGCTGGCGGTGTTCTCAAGCAGCGCCGCGGCGGCAAGCTATGCCTGGTTCGACCGCCCCGAAGCAGCCAGCGCCAACAGCCACGCGGCGGTTAGCAATGATGTCTACGTGCGCGGCTTTGGCTGGGCCTGGGGGGAACTGCAGCTATCCCCGGACACATCGTCCGGTGCCGCCATGCCAACGCCAGGGCGGCAAGCGCGCGACAAGCCGGAGCGCGGCGCGATCGTGCCGTGGCGCCAGCAAGACGAGAACGGGCCGCCGCGCCATCCGCGCGGCAAGCTCAGCATGAACCTTGCCGCCGAGCCGATGGATGCGGCCAGCGGCGGGTCCGGGGCCAGCCAGCCCCGTGCGGTGGTGCGCTGACGTGCCGACGGGCACGAGGAAAGGCGGAACCGGCGAGCGGACGTCGCCTGTTCCCCTTTCCTGCGGCGCCTGGGATTGCGCCCGGCCAGCGACAAGCTGCGCCAGCTGAGGCCCGCCAACCGCCAACCGCGCCAACCGCCAACCGTTTACTCGCCCGCCGTCGGCTGGCTCTCCACGCGAATGTTGTGCTTGTGCATGAGCCGGTACAGCGTCACGCGCGAGACATTGAGTTCGCGCGCGGCCGGCACCACGTGAAAGCCGTGGCTGGCCATCACGGTGCGGATGGCCTCGCGCTCGGCCTCTTCGCGGATCGCGTCGAGGGTCTTGCGCGGCAGTTCCGCCCCGCCATGCAGCTGCAGGTCTTCGGCGGTGATCTTGCGGTTGTCGGTCATCACGATGGCGCGGCGCACGCGGTTGATCAGTTCGCGCACGTTGCCCGGCCACGCGTACTGCATCATTGCCTGCGTTGCGCAGGCCGAGAACCCACGAATGCGCCGGTGCGCCTCGTGCCCGTGCTCGGTCAGCACCGCGTTGGCCAGCTGCAGGATGTCTTCGCCGCGCTCGCGCAGCGCCGGGATGGTCAGCGTCAGCACGCACAGCCGGTGGAACAGGTCGGAACGGAAGCGCCCGTCGGCCTGTGCCGCCACCAGGTCCACGTGCGTGGCCGAGATGATGCGCAGGTTCAGCGGGATCGACTGGTGTCCGCCCAGGCGGGTGATCATGCCCTGCTGCAGGAAACGCAGCAGCGCCACCTGGCTTTCCAGCGGCAGGTCGCCGATCTCGTCCAGGAACAGCGTGCCGCCCTGCGCCTGCTCGATCCAGCCGATCTTGCGCTGGTTGGCGCCGGTGAACGCGCCCTTTTCATACCCGAACAGCTCGGACTGCACCAGGTGCGACGGAATCGCACCGCAGTTGATGGCGATGAACGGTCCCTTGCGCCGGCTCGAGGCATCGTGGATCGCCTGCGCGGCGAGTTCCTTGCCGGTGCCGGACTCGCCGGAAATGAACACCGGTGCCTCGTTGTGCGCCACCTTGGCCAGCGAGCGGAACATCGCCCGCATGGCCGCGCACTCGCCGATCATGGTGCCGCGCGAGGCGGTCTCCTGCGGGCGCACGCCGTGCAGCGATGCCATGCCCTGCGCATGCTTGAGCGTGTAGAGCAACTCTGGCATCGAGAACGGCATGCGCACGTAGTCGACGCAGTAGTCGCGGATCAGCCGGCGCACGCGCTCCTGCGCCAGCATTTCATCGGAGGTGATGGCCACCCACGTAATGTGCAGGTACTGCAGTGCCTGTTCGAGCTGCGCGAACTCGGCATCGCTGTAGTCGGACTGCAGGTCGATCACGCCGGCCATGGGCGGGCAGGCCCGCACCACGCGTTCAAGGTCGCGAATCTGCTGGACCCGGCGGATTTCCCATCCCGTGGCGCTGCCAGACGGGTCAAAACCAAAATCTTCATGACGCGACACGACCACGATCTGTGCAGTGCGTGACGCCTTGCACAGTCGGTCCATCACGATCTCCCGGACGTTAGGCTTGTTTTTGGTTCCGGCACCCGTGTCCGCCGTCGCGGCCTGGGGCCGCGGCGGACGGTGGGGCTGAACTGGCTGCGGGCACGCACCCGCGCGCGACGTCGGTATCACGAGCTGGACAGACTGCGGAGTTGCTCATCGGGCGCGGCAAGGTAGTCCGCACCTGCCTGGAGCTGATCGCGGATACGCCGCCGCACAGTCTCCTTTTCACGCATCAACTCCAGGCGCGGCGCCTGCGGCGACTGGCCGGAGTATTGGTAGTAGAGCGTCTTGTAGGTCAGCTGGCTCAGGATCCATTCCTGCAGCAGCGTGCGCTGGCGTGCCAGTTCGCCCTCGAGCAGGCGATGGCGGCGCAACAGGTTGGCCACGGCCGCGCGCGCGCTGTCGCTGAGTTCGCTGTCTTCGGCAAGCAGGGCGGCCACGTCGGCCGTCGCGCCCTCTTGGACTGCCCGCTTGCTGGGCGCTTCGCCTGTGGCTTCCCCCACGGCAGCCCAGGCATGATGGATGGATCGGATGGAGCGGTTATTAGTCTCCCTAACAGGCCCGATGGCGGGTCGCCGGATCTCTCCTGCGGTCATGATAATCCCCGTTGAACAACATCCCCCGGCACTACACGTCTGCGGTTACCACTTGTCAGTCTTTGAGCTAGTTTTTTGTCTGCGTGGCGCGCGTGTTTCCCGCACGCTCCCGGATGGTGGCTATGCCGCCTTGTTGACGGTCTGGTCCGAAATGTCCCCCGACTGGCGAACGGCGCTCAAGCGCTCTCGGTTGGCTCCGACATCCTGCCGCATGCACCGGAGTCAAGAAGGGGCGCCTTGCCGCGCCCCTCTTTGCCACGTCTATAGTTCAGTGCATTTGGGGCACTTTGTCCAGCCCCGCGTGGGTGGCTTACAGCCAATCTCATACTTTGGTATGAGGCCGCGCGCACACTACCCGCTGGCCTGCGAATACACACTTTTCCGGCACATTCCCGGCGGCCAACGTTAGCACATATGCTACGCAGAAACGGGTACGCTTTCACACCCCCGAACGGGTGATAACGGCCCCGTCTCCGCGGGGAATGGCAAGCCGCGCCCCATGCCGCGAGGGCGTGGCGGACTGTCACGCAGAAACAGGTACGCCCGGCCTGTGGGCCCGCCTGCGCGGCACGCAGAAACGGGTACGGCTGGCGAATGCGGGACGGCGCTGCGGCACCGCCCAGCATCACGATGGCAATATCATGACAGCGGCGCACCATGAAAAAAGGCGGCCCTGGCCGCTAATGCCGTTCAGTTAAGTCTGAACGGCATTTTTCTTTGCAGGGGTTGTAAACAAGGTGTCGAGCTGTTAACTTG